>JAJDEJ010000235.1 GCA_029259815.1 Planctomycetaceae bacterium
TCCGTATCGCATCATGATCCCGCAGTCGGTCGACGGCTTGATCGTCCCTGTCGCGGCGTCCACCTCGCATGTTGCGTACTCGTCGATTCGCATGGAGCCGACGTGGATGGCGCTCGGTCAAGCGGCAGGTGTCGCAGCTCATGTGGCGATCCGTGACGGGGTGCAACCGCGAGACGTCTCGATCTCAGCCGTCCAGCAGCAACTCAAGTCGGACGGACAGGTGATCGACCTGCCTGCCTGAGTGACCGCTGCAATCCGCAAGGTTGGATGCGCGATTGACACGCTCCTGCCTCGACTCTGCCTGATGAGCCTCTGACGGTGAAGTCTCACTCTCGGGGCGACGATGCGATTGGTAAGAACGCATCCATTCCTCATGGAGAGTCATCACTCGTGCCGCCGCGTAAACGTCCTGTCGCAGAGACTCAACAACGGACCGCTGGCCCGTCGCATCCGGCGGTGCATCTGCAGCCGTTCCTGCACTACCAGCGGGCCGAGTGCGGCATGGCGACCAACACGATTCTCGCCTACCGCAACGATCTCCAGCAGTTTCTCGACTGGCTCAAAGCACGCCGAATCTCATCGGTGGGTGACATCGACCTGCCGATTCTCACCGACTATTTGCAGATGATGCATGAACGTGGACTTGCCGCGTCGACTGTCTCGCGACGTCTCGTGTCTTTGAAGATGTACTTCCGCTTCCTTGTGCTGGAAGGTGTGATCACTGAGAGCACGGTCGAGCTGATGCGGTCGCCGAAGTTATGGCAGTACCTGCCTACGGTGTTGAGCCCGGAGACGGTCGATCGCTTGCTTGCGGCACCATGTCACGAGGACTCCTATCCACTCCGTGATCGTGCCTTGTTGTCCGTGATGTATGCAACGGGGTGTCGTGCGTCGGAGGTGACGGGTTTGCGGTTGAAGGACGTCAATCTCGATGAGAGTTTCTGCCGTTGCGTCGGCAAGGGGAACAAGGAACGGATCGTGTCGCTCAACCCGGTTGCTCGCTCGGCGATCGAAGCCTATCTGCGTCATGAGCGAGGCTCTCTCGTGAGATCTGACGACCCGGATGCCCGACTGTTCGTCACTCGCACAGGCAAGCCGCTGACACGGATCACGGTCTGGGAACTGGTGAAGAAGTACGCTGCCCGCATCGGCTGCAGCGATCAAGTGAGTCCTCACACGCTGCGTCACAGCTTTGCGACGCACATGCTGGCCGGCGGCGCAGAGATCCGCGCCCTCCAGGAACTCCTCGGCCACGCCAGCATCCGCACGACGCAAATCTACACACAGGTTGAGCACAGCCGCCTCAAGAGCATCCACGCCGCGTGTCATCCACGGGGGTGACCTTCTGCATGAGCCACTCGTTCGCCGTGAACCGTCTTCAATAGCAGGCAATGTCACGCCTCGCATTACCCTGCGTGCGAATACGCACATAACGCGTCGACTTCGGCAGATCTCAAGAAGACAGGAGATGCACTTGGTGAATCCGTGAATCTCGAGTGACCACGATCGAACCTGATCTAGTCGCAGGACCACGTATCGTTAGAATCCCCGCACGCATGTCAATTGGAGATGCGGTGCGTGCGTGAACAGATCATCAAGGAGGACCAAGAATGAAAAATCGTTTGTGGATCGGTGCATGTGTTTTCACGATGATTTCTGCTTTCGCAGGCATTCGATTCAACACTCACGCCGACGACGGCGTTCGTCAAATCCCTGACACAGTGATTGGCAGCCCGGTGAGTGATTCCGGGCCAATGATGCAAGCCAAGCTGACCGCCTCTCAGCGGGTCTTGGAGGGCCTGTTGAACCGAGACTTCAAGACGATCACAACGTCTGCAGAGATCCTCGTTCAACTCGCAGCAGCAGCCCCGAAGCAAGGGAACGGCGAACGCGATGATCTTATCTATGAACACTTTTACACTGAATTTGTTCGCCTCTCCGAGCAATTAGAAGTGATGGCTGAGGAAGAGAGCCTGGAAGGGGCAGCCTATGTTCATCAGAGCCTGACCGCGACGTGCATTGCCTGTCACAGACATCTGCGTGATCGTGCCAATAACTAGTGGATCGTCACTGCAGAAGTTTCGAGTTGCCCACGGTCGCCGGACCGTGGAATTCCGCTCTCTGGCGAGAGCGGCGACACGTAAGTCATCTAATGACAGACGACTTGGCAGAGGCCACGAATCCTCTCGGTGATCGCTCGTCGATGCCTATTCGTCTGATGAGACAAACTGCTCATCGACCAACACTTCTGCATCGACTCCCGACTCCTGACCGACGTGACATTGCTGACAGCGAAGGCGCTCGCTGTGACGGCAGGTGATCTCGGGGCGTGCTCCTGACCCCGCATGACAGGCGTTGCAATCTTCCCTCATGAAATGGCTATGAGGAACGACTGGCGGTGCTGATGAATGCGCACGTTCGGTGGCATGCTTCGACTGCAGGAGAGCTACGAACTCGCTTTCGACGAACAGGTCGTTGCCTTTTTGAAAAACGTGACACTGCTTGCAGCGAGCTGACTGAGACATTCCCGGTGTCTGGGTGTGGGGATTCGCGGGGGCAACCCCAACTTCGGTGACGATCTTTCCTCCCGCGGGAGTGTGACAGTTCGTGCACGTCCCCGTCAGCGGCGGATGAGGAATCACGGGGGGAGCACCGGCAAACGCTCGACGGGCTGCCCGTACCTCCAAGGATTTCGGTGACGAGGTGTTGGGCGCATCATCGCCAGATCCGCACCCGAGGAAGACTGCGACAAACAGGCAACTGATCGCAAAATGACTGTGACGTTTCATGCCATCTCGATCTTCACCGCACACTTCTTGTAGTCCGGTTCTTTGCTGATGCAGTCCATCGCATCCAGCGTCAGCACATTGATCAAACGTCCCTCATCGAAAAAGGGAACGAAGACTGTCCCCGCAGGCGGTTTGCCGCGACCATCAATCTGAGCATCGAGTTCCAGGCTGCCTCGACGACTGGAGACGCGAACGGTGTCACCGTTTTCGATGCCGAGTCGAGTGGCGTCGGAGCGGCTCAACTCGATGTAGGCCTTCGGGACAGCTTGGTGCAATTCCTTGACACGGCGGGTCATGGAACCGGTGTGCCAGTGTTCGAGGACACGTCCGGTCGTCAGCCAGAAGGGATACTCATCATCAGGAACCTCTGCGGGTGGATGATACGGACGGAGCCAGAAGGCCGCTTTCTCCCCATAGCCCTTGGCCTTGTAGAAGTGGACGCCTTGTTCCTTCTCGACGTAGGGATCGATGCCCGCCGCGTAACGGTATGTCGTTTCCTTGCCATCGACGACCGGCCATCTTAGCCCGCGGGCCTCCTTGAGTTGCTCGTAACTGGCGAGGTCCTTGCCTGTGCCAAGCGTGAACTTGCGATACTCTTCGAACATCGCCTCGTGCCAATCTTCGTCGTCATTCCAGGGGAAGAGGTGGTCCATGCCCATCCGCTTGGCAACCTCCATGATCTGCCATGCATCTTCCTTCGCTTCACCCGGTGGCTCAACTAATTTGTTCCATTGCTGTGTCCGGCGTTCGGTGTTGCCGAAGACGCCTTCCCGCTCGACCCAAGCGGCTGCGGGAAGGACCAAGTCAGCGATGGCTGTTGTGGGAGTCGGATAAATGTCACTCACGACAATGAATCGGCCATCACCCGGCTTTCGCTCGAAACGCTCCAGATTTGGCAGCGTGACCCAGGGGTTCGTGGTCTGAATCCAGATTGACTTCACATCACCGCGTGACAATGCTCGGAACATGTCGACAGCATGATAGCCAGGCTTCGGATTGATCGTGCCCTCATCGAGGCCCCAGATCTCTTCCGCCTTCGCACGGTGCTCCGGCTTCGTCACGACCATATCGGCTGGCAGACGATTCGAGAGGGTGCCGACTTCTCTCGCGGTCCCGCAGGCAGAAGGCTGGCCTGTCAAGCTGAAGGGATTGTTGCCCGGACGGGAGATCTTGCCTGTGATCAGGTGCAGGTCATTGATCAAGTTGTTCATCCAGGTACCGCGCGTGTGCTGATTGACTCCCATGCACCACAGGCTAACAGTGTTGCGGCTTTGGTCTCCATACATGTCGCCCAAGAGCTTGATGTGATTGACCGAGACGCCGGTGATCTCGCTGACCCGTTCGGGCGTGTAGTCGGCGAGAAACTCTTTCAGCTCAGCCAGTGAACTGTCGCGTCCCTTGTCATTGAAAGTGTAGCGGTCCGCCTGATCATCGAAGCAGCCGTAACCGATCTCATCGAGGTCTTCGATCCCTCGCTTGAACACGAGGTTCTCATCGACAAATGCCTGGTCGACCTTGCCGTTCTTCAGCAGCAGATGCAGGATGCCGTTGGCAAGTGCGAGGTCTGTGCCGGGAGTGATCTCGATGTAGGTGTCAGCGTAGTCGCTGGTCTGTGTCCAGCGGGTGGCGATGTCGACCACTCGTACACTTCCATTGACACGCTTGTTCTCCAGGATGCGGCTGAAGAGCACCGGGTGCATCTCCGCCATGTTGTTGCCCCAGAGAATAAAGTCATTGCCGTGCTCGAAGTCATCGTAACAACCCATTGGCTCGTCACTTTGAAATTGTGTGATAAACCCCATGACCGCGCTCGCCATGCACAGGCGGGCGTTGGGGTCGAGGTTGTTGCTCTGCATCCCGGCTTTGACCCACTTCGAGGCTGCGTAGCCATCGAAGACTGTCCACTGCCCTGAGCCATACATTGCCACTGCTTCGGGACCATGGTCGTCGAGGGTCTTCTGGAAGTTGATCGCGATCAGGTCGAGCGCCTCGTCCCACGAGATGCGTTCAAACCCCTTGCCGTCGGGTTTGCGTTTCATCGGAAACTTGAGACGGTCCTTGCCATAGAGCATGGCTGGCAGATGATACCCTTTGACGCACAGCAATCCCTTGTTGACCTCGGCCTGCTCATCGCCCCGCACAGCCATCACCTTGCCTTCACTGACGCCGACTTCAACTCCACAACCGGTCCCACAATACCGGCAAGGCGCCTTGCTCCAGTTCAGCGAAGCGTCGTCAGGATTGCCGGCGACTTGCTCGATGCGTGGGTCGCCACTGCAAGAGGAAAGGGTCGCTGCACTCGCGGCCACACCGACTTGGGAGAGAAACGTTCGACGATCGACAGTCATTCAGATCACTCTTTGGTCTTCAAGTTTTTTTCGAGCCGGTCAATGCGAACTCTTCATAGCCACGACACATAACATCGGTCGCTTTGTTGATCGCTGCGGTCCATTCCTCTTCCAACTTCGCATGCCACTCATGTTCAAAATACCGCTCAAGCGTGTCGAGCATGCAGTCGCGCCAGTCTGCGTAGAGGTCTTTGGGGATGTTCCGGAGATGATGCTTGTGCCCAAGGACAAGCAGAAATTGTTCCGCTGCGGGATAGCCGTGTTCGTAGTATTGGTGGATCACCGTCAACGACATGCGAAGCACGACCGCTTGTTGTTCCATGTCCACGCCGTCAAATTGCACGCTCAGATCCGGATATCGTTCAAAATACGTGAGATAAAACAGATCAGTGACGAGATCGTCCTGAGAAAGAATCCTGTGAATACTTTCGGCGATGGTCATGATCGGCTCCCGTGGGTCGGTTCGAGTCGTCCATGGAGGAATCAAGTCGTGTTCTTGCGGATGACCGGTCCATCCAAGTGTTGTCGAATCGTTGCATGCACAACGTCTTGGGGTTGGGTGCCATCGACGTCGATGATGAGTTGCTTCTCCCGAAAGAGATCGAGAATGGGTTGTGTCTTCGCGTAGAAGTCACTCAGTCGAGAATTGATCGCCTTCTCGGTATCGTCGGGGCGTTGGATCAGTTCACCCTCGCACACGTCACATACACCGATGTTCGCTGGGCGGTGATAAATGAGGTTGTAGTCGAGTCCGCATTTGCTGCAGAGGCGACGTGAGAGGAGGCGCCTCAAGACGACATCAGCCGGGACCTCGATATTGATGACCGCATCGGCGTCATAGCTTTCGAGAAAGAACTCAGCCTGCGGACGATTGCGTGGAAAACCATCCAGGACGAACCCGTAATTCCAGTCATGCTCTTGGAGCCGACGGCTGATGATCTCCTCAACTGTCTCATCCGGGACGAGTTGGCCATCCTTCACATCGCGGCTGACCCGGGCGCCGAGTTTAGTCCGGTTCTCGATCGCCCAGCGAAAGATGTCGCCGACGCTGATATGAACGAGATCATACGCCTGCACCAGCAACTGGGCCTGTGTCCCTTTGCCACAGCCCTGGGCTCCCATGATGATGTACTTGTGCATTGACGCAGCAGCCTATTCGCCATCAGAGTCCGCATCCGACGTCGTGTCGGATTCTTCGGCCTCTGGAGGTGTCGCATCGTCGTCTTCCACTGACGACGTGTCCGGAGTGGTGACGGAATCGTCCCCCGAATTGTCACCGTCATCGACGGATGTCGCAAGCTCAGCGGGCGGTTTCTTGGGCATCCAGTCATGCTCGGGTCGGGCGAGAATCTCGTTAATGACCGTGCGGACCGAGTCGGCCTTGTCCTTGTCGCCATGCTCCTCGGCGTGATCGGCAATCTCGCGAGCTTGCGGGATCAACTCCATGTAGAAGCGTTCGGCGACCTCATACATGCCGTGCCAGTGGGCGTAGTCCGGAGCCATCATCGACGCACCGTGTCGTGCACGACGCCCCTCATGATGCCACAGGTAGAACCAGGTCCACTCAATCTCCTCGTCGAACTGCGTCTTGGTGATGAGTTCCTGCTTGGTCAACTCGCCCATGATCGCCTGTCCTGGCTTGGCGAACTTCTCGTTGAACAGGACAACGAAATCGTCGTATTGCTTGTAGAACCCGTTGATGTAGTCGGGCGTGTGACAGTGGGCACAGACCTGCTTCATGTTCCCTCGCTTCTCCTCCGCTGAGAAAACGGTCAACTCGCGACGCTTCTTCGGGTCGGTCTCCATCACGACCTTGCCTTCGGCGTCCGTGTCCAGCACCAAACTGACCGGAGGACGGTTCGTCCAGGAGAGGCGTTCACCGGGATCGTGTGTGACCTTGCCATCATTGCGGCTGTGTCCCGACATGTGACACGTCGCACAGGTGGGAGCCTGTGTGTAATCCTTGCCCAACACCCACGACTCACCGTCGAGATTCATGTGCTCCTTGAGGTCGCGGAATGCGACGCCATGCTTGGATTCTTCATAGATTTCCTTCTGGGGATGGTCAGGACCGAGATGGCACTTCCCGCAATTCTCGGGTTGTCGGGCACGTCGGGGCGAGAAGTCGTGACGACTGTGGCAAGCCGAGCAGGAGCCTTTCGAGCCATCGAGGTTGAGTCGACCGATGCCCGTGTTGGGCCAGGTGTCTGGATGAAACTTGGGTCGACCGTCCTCGGTCTTGACGATCAGGTCCAAGGCGTCCAGATTCGTGGGCACGCCCTTCTCGTCGGGGAGCAGGTCGTCAACGGTGATCTTGCTCCCATCTCGGCCCATCAGAGCAACCTTGCTTCCATGACACTGCAGGCAGCCGACCATCGCACTGGCCTGGCCGTTGACTTCCGTGATGTCTGGTCTGCCGGGCGTGGGGGAATGAGGGTTGAAGAAGTGATGCCCACTCTCATCATCCCGAAACCCTTCGACCTCTTCGGCCAGGAAGTTGTCGAGCGACGCGAGAATGTTACCCGCTTTGGAGTGGTGGCTGCCGTCAAATTCCTTGAACTCCTTCTCGTGGCAGCGTGAGCAGTCCTTGGGAGTCACCACTGTCGCGATGTGTGCCCCATAGTGGTCGAAGCCGTCGACGTCTTCCTTCTGTGCGAGGTGACACTCGACACAGCCGACTCCCTTGAGGGCATGTGTGCTGCCCTTCCAGTGGTCGACGATGCCGGGGTTTGATGTCGGCTGACCGTGGCAGTCGACGCACGATTTGGATGTCACCGGCACGGCAATGTGTGCAGTGGTAATCCCCGCCTCTTCCCGGCGACGGACGACTTCCATCGCCTGCACGAGCACCAATGACAGCAGGAAGAGAATCCCCAGCAGTCCGATCACCGTTCGCTTGGTCTGAAGTTTCATTGTCCGCTTTCGTACTCGCTTGTCTCAAATTGACTAATTCGATGTCGACGTTAGTGCGCGTCGAGGGCTTCCCAGGTCGTGAGACCAACCAGAAGAAACACTCCCACGATCCCGATCCAGAAACTGATGTCATCAAGCCCGGTGAGGCGTCTCAACCCGGAGTCGATGAACGGCCAGACAAACATCGTGAACACGATGAACCCCATACTCAGCACGGCGACAGTGCCCGAGAACAACTTCAACCAGCGAAACGTGGCATAGAAGAACCACTCCGGCTTGATCTCCTCAGGTGTTATCAACGGGTTGGCCTGCGGCCCCATCGTTGCCGGGAAGATCGTCGCCAAAACGCTCAACAGAATCATCAACACCAGACCAGCAATGAGTTCCGTGTAGAGATGATCCGGGAAGAAGTCGAAGTGCTGAGGGCCATCCGCCGGCTCATCCTCGAACTGCAGCTCGGTCACACCCTGCAACCGAAGGATAGCAATGTGAATCACCAGCAGGCCGATCATGGTCACCGGAAGAACGGCTGCATGCAGGATGTAGAATCGGGGGACCGTGTTCTCGTTGTAGCTGTCACCACCCAGCAGCAGTTGCTTCGCGTAGACGCCCACGAAGGGAACCGTATCGCAGATGTTGGCGGCGACTGTGGCCCCCCAGTAACTCAACTGCTCGAAGACCAGACTGTAGCCGGTGAAGCCGATATTCAACGTGATCAGCAACAGGCACATGCCGATCATCCAGTTGATCTCGCGCGGCTTGCGATAGGCCGCCGTGAAGTAGACCCGCATCTGATGCAGGATGACCGCTGCAATCATCAGTGTCGCGGCCCACTTGTGCACGCTACGAATGTACCAGCCGTAATTGACCTCTTCGGTGATGCGTCGCACCGATTGATATGCCGTCTCGGGAGACGGCTGATAGTAAAAGGCCAGCAGAATCCCGGTCACGATCTGCACGACGAACAGATACGCCGGCGTGCCGCCGAGGCACCACCACCAGCGCCTGAGGTGATTGGGGACCGGCTCATTGGTCAACTCGGCCAACTGCAAGCCTGAAATGGGCAGTCGCTCTTGAAACCAACGTTTAATTTGACTCACAGCAATCCCCTACACCAATGCCTGTGGCTGTGAATCTGTCCTGACCAGCGACTTCGTTGAGGCATCGATGTAGAGCAACCCGTTCTGGACCACTAACTGATACCGCGGGAGTGTCTGGTTTGCGTCCTTGGGAGGCCCTGCGGTCGGGTTCCCTTCCGGATCAAAGGCACCGTTATGACAGGGGCAGAAGAAGCGATTATTCTGCCCTTCCCAATGCACCTGACACCCCAGATGCGGACAAACACTCGACAACGCGATGAAGTCATCAACAGTGCCTGTCTCGCCGGTCCGACTCAACACAACGCTCTCACCGGCAGGTGAGTGGTAGGTCATGGACTGCCCGAGCTTGAACGAATTCAGGTCAGCCACATACTGAGGCCTACGCTGTCTGTTGCGCGAGGGAAACAGAAACCGACCGATGAAGGACGCGAACATTCCATAACCGGCGACCAGACCGAACGCCATCAAAGCGGACGGAAATCGCAGCAGAAAAGTGCGTCGCGGTTCGTTATCAACGGTTTGATCAGGGAGGGCTGTCTCCTCAGTCACCTCATACGTCTCCCGGCTGGCGAATCAAAGGATGAAGTACGTTCGCAGAATCGATTCGCAGTATAAGAATCATCAAAGAGATGTCAACGTCCTCTTTGGGTGCGATCATCCATGATATGGCCAAAAAAATCCGGGATGTGTTGATCTTCAGAGCGTGAGACAGGCGGAGTGTCGAAGTTGCACTCAGGTTCCAATTACATCTTGCCGACGTTGGGAAATGGACATCGAGCCATCCTGCGGCGTTTCGGGTTTAACAAATCTGCAATTGTCGTTGAACTCAGTGCCTGCTCCATCAATTCCAGGGCTTCGTCGAGTTGCGCGTGCATTGGACAAAGCTCAACGCCATGCTCGGCGAGGCCCAGCGGGCAGGAGTCGATGCGTTGAATCGGATCGACAGCGTTCACCACATCGAGGACAGTGATCTCATCGTTTGGTCGCGAAAGGCTGATCCCACCACCAATTCCACGTTGCGTCATGACGAGGCCTGCTCGGTTCAGCGACTGGAGAACTTTACGGAGATAATGGGGCGGAACGTTTGTCGCAACGGCAATCTCATCAGTCGTCTTGAGGCCGTCCCCCTGTCGGGCAACGACACAGACAGCACGGAGAGCATAATCTGCAGTCTTAGAGAACACGTCAGCATCCTTTGTTGGTCGGGCTGCCAAAGAGTAGTGGGACTCTCTATCGAATTCCAACAAGTGAAGACTTCAGAAGACGCTTCTCAAAAAGACCATGCACAAATCGGGGTGAGAATGGAAAAAAACGGCATGGCTCGAGAGTTTGTTTCAACTTGAATCGATCAGGAAGGGGGATCCCAAATCATGAAAGTCAGTATCGACTTGGCAATTGGTGAACGCGAGCGATTGCTCAACGCCAATTGATCGTATGCGGATGGCCAGCTTGATCACTCTTTACGCTCGGCACGGCGACCTACGTATGATTCTCCGATTGCATTCATTCACGCGATGACGTTAGAGACCACTTCTCCGTGGACATCGGTCAAGCGGTAATCTCGACCGGCGTGTCGAAAAGTGAGGCGCTCGTGGTCGAGCCCGAGCAAGTGCAGGATCGTGGCATGAAAGTCGTGGACATGAACTCGGTTTTCGGCAACCGCGATGCCGTGTTCGTCAGATGTGCCATGCACCAGTCCTCCTTTGACTCCGCCGCCGGCCAGCCACGATGAAAACACCTGATGATGATGTTCGCGACCTGCGTGGTCGGCTTTCTCATGATAGGGCGTCCGCCCGAATTCTGTTGTCCAAACGACGAGCGTGTCCTCCAACATGCCGCGCTGCTTGAGGTCGGTGATCAGAGCAGCGATTGGTTGATCAATGTTCTTGGCCAGCGGCCCATGTGTCGCCATATCGCCGTGGGCGTCCCAGTTGTTCGACGAGCCAACATCGATGAGTTCGATGAATCGCACTCCCCGTTCCGCCAAGCGTCGTCCGACAAGACACTGCCAGCCAAAGCCCGATGTCTGTCCCGGCTCCAGGCCGTACATGTTCAGCGTGGCTTCCGTCTCGCCGGTCAAATCCATCGCCTCAGGTGCTTCTCTTTGCATGCCAAACGCTGTTTCGAAGGAACGGATGCGGGCTTCAAGTGCGCGGTCAGCGGTCCGTTGCTCCAAGTGCCGCTGATTGGCTTTCGCGAGCAGTTGGAGTTCGAGTTCCTGAAGTCGAGAAGTTGGCACACGCGGACGAATGTTCGGGATGGGATCGTCGCCGGGAACGATCCAGGTTCCCTGATGGGCACCGGGAAGAAAATCACTGCCCCATGTCTGAGCCCCCGCATACGGAGCATGCGGGGCGACGACCATGAACGAAGGGAGATTCTGGTTTTCCGACCCAAGTCCATAACTCACCCAGGCACCGAGACTCGGCCGTGCGAAAGTCCACGAGCCACAGTGCATCCCCAGCGTGCTCTCATAGTGGTTCGTATGATCACTCTCCATGGAACGAATAATGCACAGATCATCGACCACCTCCCGCATGTGAGGAAACAGGTCGCTGACCATCGCTCCCGACTCACCGCCCGGCCTGAACTCCCAGTTTGGTTGTTTGAGATATCGCGTGAACTCACCGAGTTTCCCCTGCCAGTTGTCGACGGTGATCTGCTTCCCATGATTCTTGATCAACTCCGGCTTGTGGTCGAACGAGTCCACATGAGAGACTCCGCCGGTCATGTACAGGAAGATGACCCGCTTGGCCTTGGCTGTAATGTTCGGTTGCTTCGGCTCCAGCGGGTCTGCGCTGGGCTTCGACCTCTCGGCCAACAGGTCTTCAGCCAGCATCGCATGAAGTGCAATGGCGCCACATCCGCCAGCGGCACGCCGGAGAACCTCACGTCGAGATGGGAACCAATTGGAATTGCTCATCGTACTGTTCAGTCCACAAACAGAAATTCATTTCGAGTGAGGATCATCCGTGCAAGTGCGTTCCACGCAAGTGACTCATGATCGGGCACTGTGCTGTCCAGCGAACCTGCATACTCTTTGAGGAAGCTCAATGACTCTGCGAGTTCATCATCATCGGGGCGTCGTCCAAAGGCCAACCGATACGCAGTCGAGATCTGTTGTGTCGGGACATCAGAAGTCGCCATCACTCGCCGAGTAAGACTCGCAGCGCGATCGTGCACAAACTCGTTGTTCATGAGATACAGAGCCTGCGTTGGCACTGTTGTCAGTGCACGTCGAGCTGTGCTCGCGTTGGGATCGGCTCCGTCGAACAGGCCGAGAAAGGGGTGACGCTTGAGTCGCTGCTGCATCAAGTAGACACTGCGTTGGTTCGTTACATACACGCCGTAGTACGGGGAGTGTTGAGTAAAGCCCCAGGTCTCAATGTTCGGAAAGGGGTGCTCCCTGCCCCTTGCTGGGTCGAGATCGCCACTCACAAACAACATTGTGTCGCGAATCTCCTCTGCACTCAATCGTCGCCGATTAAAACGCCACAGCAGACGCGATTCCGGGTCCGCTTCGATGGCATTCGCGTCGTATTCGCTCGATTGCTGATAGGTCGCACTCGCCATGATGAACCGATGCATGGTTTTGACCGACCAGCCACTTTCCATGAATCGACTCGCCAGCCAGTCGAGCAACTGAGGATGAGATGGCCGCTCGCCTCGCGTGCCAAAGTCATTCTCAGTCGCGACCAGACCTTTCCCAAAGTGTTGCTGCCAGATGCGATTGACCATGACACGTGCGGTCAACGGATTCGATTCGCGCGTCAGCCACTCAGCCATCTCTCGCCGACCACTGCCTGCATCGCTCGGAAGCAAATCATTTCCAAGGATCTCCAAGTTTCTTCGCGAGACGATTTCACCCGGTTTGAGAGGATCGCCTCGGATCTGCACAGCAGCATCCTCAGGCTCGTCCTGCTCTTTGGCTCCATAGATGACCTCATAGGGGCGAGCCGCCTTGAGCGCATCTCGCTTCGCGATCAGTTGCATTAACTCATCCGAAAGTCTGTCGATGTCGGGATTCTGTTCGACAACTTCGAGTTTCTCTTCGGCGGACTTCTTCGACGCTTCGAGCTCTTGAATGCCCTTGTCGAGTTCATTGACTCGTGATTCAAACTCCGCCATTCGGTCGGAGGCCATTGTCGGTGGCACAGCCGGGAAGAGATCGTACGGCCTCTTTTTCTCTTCCGATCCCGGGAACGAGTAACTTGTACTCTTCAGGATGCCGTACCACGCGTAATAGTCGGCTGTGTTGACCGGGTCGTACTTGTGATCGTGGCAGCGGGCACATCCGAGCGAAAGCCCAAGAACTCCCTGCCCAATCGTGTCGATCGTGTCCTGAATTGTGAGATGGTGATAGTTTTCGACATCGAAGCCGAATCTTCGAGAGATGGCGATGAAGCCCGTTGCTTTTAGCAGATCCTCATATTTTGCAAGGACTTCTTCGTCATCCGGATGACTCGCATTGGCAACCATCTGATCAGCGAGAATGTCGCCTGCGATCTGTTCTCGGATAAACTCGTTGTAGGGCTTGTCAGTGTTGAACGCATCGATCACCCAGTTGCGATACTTCCAGGCCAGAGGGACAGGGTAGTCCGCCGTCTCTCCCGCCGTGTCTGCATAGCGCACGACATCCAACCAGTGTCTGCCCCAGCGTTCACCATAAGCCTGTGTTGCGAGCAATCGGTCAACGACCCTCATCACGGCGTCTGGTGAATCGTCCGCGATGAACGCATCGACTTCTTCAGGGGTTGGGGGCAATCCGGTCAGGCCGAATGTCATTCGACGAATCAGAACTCGTTTTGCAGCGGGCAGACGCATGACGAGACCTGCATTAATCAGCCTTGCCTGGATGAAGAGGTCGACGTCGTTGTGGACCGTCAGCGAGGCGTCGACCTGAGGCGGCAGCGGATCACCAATCGGCTGAAAAGACCAGAACGTCCGCTCATGATCCGTGATGGGACCACTCCGAAGTCCTGGCACACCTTCCGCCAGTGTCATCCCTTCAGGCCAATGAGCCCCCTCATTGATCCATCGTTCGATGGTCATGATTTCGGTATCACTCAGCTTTTCGTTGGGTGGCATCTCCAGTCCGTCGATGTGATGCACCGCCTGGACAATGAGGCTTTGCTCAGTCTGCCCCGGCACAACCGCAGGGCCCGTGTCACCTCCCTGCAGCACCGAGAAGAGTGCATCCAGGCGAAGCCCAGATTCGGCCTTCATCGGACCGTGGCATTTGACACAGCGATCAATCAGCAGCGGTCGAACGTTGTTCTCAAAGAAGGCGAGCGATTCCGGCTTTGTGTCCTGTCCGACTGCAGAAGCTGCGACGAACAGGAGCAGGCCTATCAGCAGTGTCCGATCGAGTGACTGGCTCACAACACATCTTTCAGAATCGTTTCGCTACCAGAGATGCATCGCATACCGAAACATCCGGCAACTGAGAATCACCAGACTGCAGCGACTCTCCATCGTGAAACAAGGAGCTTCGGCGAAACTCCATTCCTGCATGATATCTGATGATCGTACCGCATACCCAGCGTTCAAGGAGGTAATTCTGTGGGCAGAATGTTCTCCGGAAACTCAGTCTCCTGCAGGAGATCTCGAAATCGATGCTGTTGATTGAGAACAGAGTTAAGACTTAGGAGGGTCCAGTGCTGAATTGGGACCCAGGCGTTGGCGACTTGATTCCCTCCGTCATCGACGGCATAGTGCATTGGAATGACAGACTTCTGCAATCGCCTCAGTCTGCTGCCTCTTCTGAGGCTTGGTCTTGTTTGGATCATTTGAACCTCGTTTCGAGCATGATTGCCAACCCTCTCGCTCGAATGAGTCCGCCAGGAGACACACCATGAAGTTCAGACATCACGTGCAAATCCGGCCTTGGACAACGTTGTTTGCAGTTGCGTTAACAACGACGGGAATCAGTCGTGCCGAGGATCCCATTGTCCCTCCAGGTGCCAAGGTGGAGAAGCTCTTTGAGGGGATCACGTTGACTGAAGGCGTTGCGGTCGCGCCTGATGGGATGGTGTACTTCAGCGACATTACGTTTTCGCATGTGTCCAAGAAGGACGATGGCTCGATCCACGCGGGTCATATCTGGAAGTTCGACCCGTCCACAAAAGAGACGACTATCTTTCGCTCACCGAGTGGCATGTCGAACGGGATCAAGTTCGACGCTGCGGGCAACATGATTGCCGCATTGGGGGCGGACTTTGGCGGTCGGGCGGTGATTCGCACGGACATGCAGACCGGAATGAGTGACATCATTGCCGGGTTGTACGATGGCAAGAAATTCAACTCTCCCAACGACATCACCATCGATGAGAAAGGCCGCATCTATTTCAGCGACCCACGTTACATGGGGCACGAATCGATCGAGCAGCCTGTTGTGGGCGTGTACCGCATCGATCCTGACGGCAGTATCACACGCATCATCACTGATGCAGGCAAGGCAAACGGCGTGTGCGTCTCACCCGATCAGAAGAAGCTGTACGTCGTCAGTAATGAGAACGGAGTGACAGGGATCGAACAACTGGCATCGTCGGATTCCGATCGGCCGGACAAAGGTCTGCCGCCTCACCGAAAAGGTCTGATGGCATTGCTCGCTTACGACCTGCATGAAGATGGCTCTGCGACATTCGACAAAGTTCTCGCGGACTACTCCCCCTTCGACGGTCCGGACGGGCTCGTCGTCGACAGCGATGGCAATCTGTATGTTGCTGTACGTGCTGAGAACCGTCCTGGCATCGTGATCTACAATCCTGAGGGCAAGGAGTTGGGCTATATCAAGACGGAGATCCCCACCAACGTCGGCTTTGGCCGTGGTGATGACAGCAATCTCCTGTACATCACCGCCGGGAACAGCCTGTACCGAATTCGGTTGAGTCGCACCGGCTATCAACTGCCCCCCAAATCGTAAACAGGCCGCGCTCCGCATGTCTGACAGCCCCACCGGAGACAGACCGTCCAACGCCAAGCACAAGGTCATTCTTTTTGCCGTCAGCTTGGCGATTGTGACTTACATTCACCGCGTGTGCATCTCGCAGGCCGCTCCTGATATTCAGTCCGACCTGGGACTGACAAAGGAGCAGATGGGCGTTGTGTTCTCGGCGTTCATTCTCGCCTATGGCTTGTTCGAGATCCCGGGCGGGTGGCTGAGTGACAAACTGGGACCGCGCCGCGTGCTGGCGGGAGCCGTGCTGATGTGGTCGATCTTCACCATGGCGACCGGCTGGGCCTGGGGATTGGGTTCGCTTGTGGTCTTTCGCTTTCTGTTTGGTGTGGGTCAGGCGACCTGCTTCCCAAACCTGACCAAGATCTTCACGATCTGGCTACCAGCCAAAGAACGGATCCGCGCTCAGGGAATCATGTGGTTGAGTGCCCGCTGGGGGGGTGCGTTTACGCCTCTGCTTGTTGTCGGTGTGATGTCGTTTGTGTCATGGCAGATGACGTTCGTCCTGTTCGGTGCCATCGGCATCCTCTGGGCAGCCGTCTTTTGGATGTGGTTTCGTGACAACCCGGCAGATCACACGTCCGTCAACGAAGCTGAGCTCGCTCTGCTGGAAGGCGCTGAAGAAAACGCTTCGGGACACGGCGACGTCCCCTGGATGAAGCTCATCACCAGTCGTAGCGTCTTGATGCTGTGGCTGCAATACTTCTGCATGTCCTACGGCTGGTACTTCTATGTCACCTGGCTGCCGACATACCTGCAGGAAGAGCGGGGGGTGTCGTTCACGAATAGTGCATTACTGTCCGGCCTGCCGCTGTTCTTCGGAGGCATCAGTTGCTTCGTGGCCAGTCGATTGCTGGGCAGACTGGAACATCGGATCGGCAACGCAGGCAAGGCTCGGCGGATGGTCGGTTTCGTGGGAATGATGGGAGCCTCGGTGATGCTGGTGATCTCACCGGAGATTCAGAGCCCCACTCTGGCGATGGTGGCGTTAGGTATGGCCAGTTTCTCGAATGATCTGGCGATGCCCGGTGCCTGGGGGGCGTGTATGGATGTCGGGGGCAAGTATGCCGGTTCGCTCGCGGGCAGCATGAACATGATGGGCAATCTCGGTGGAGCATTTGGTCCCATCTTTGTCGCACAGATTCTCGCCATGAGTGGCAATAATTGGACGCTGACGTTCTGGGTCTCAGCAGCGTTGTACGCAATCGGTGCGGTGAGTTGGTTGTTCATTGACCCGGTCACTCCTCTGGAGGATGCTGCGACCTCTCACTCACATTGATCAGCGATCACTCGCAAGGGCGGAAGGATGAAACGAAGTTCATGAAGACTCGGGCACTGAAGAGGTTTCGCAAGAAACTCGCTAACGATGAATCTGTGCACGGACTCTGGGTGACGCTTGAGTCAGCCACGGTGACGGAACTGGCAGTCGCGTTGGGGCTGGACTGGGTCGTCATCGACGCCGAGCACGGTCATCTCGACTGGAAGGACATCAACGAACACATCCGCGCTGCCTTGCGGAGCGATACGGTCGTCTTGGTACGGCTCGCCGAACGCAGTACATCTCTGACCAAACGGGCTCTCGATATCGGTGCCGACGGTGTTGTGATCCCGTGGATCGAAACGAGAGAGCAAGTCGAAGACGCTATTCGTGACTGTCACTATCCGCCGGAGGGGCGACGTGGAATTGGTGGCGAACGCGCCACGGTATGGGGGCAATGCTTTGCTGAACATGCGTCGGAGGCGAACGAGCATGTGCTGGTCGTACCAATAATCGAAACCGTCGCCTCGGTCGCCAACGTTCCTGCGATGTGTGAGGTTGAGGGAGTGGAGGTGTTTTTCTTCGGTCCGGCTGATTTTTCATCCACCGCTGGTTACCGAGGACAATGGGAAGGTCCCGGTGTCGCTAAGCAGCTTCTACAGTTGAAGGACACGATCAAGTCGGCTGGCAGACACTGTGGGGTGATGACGACAAGTCTGGACGATCTGGTCCAACGTCGCGATCAGCAGTTTCAAATGCTGGGGCTGGGTGCTGATACCGGGCTCCTGTTGCGATCACTGCATCAGTCGCTTCAAGCTGTCGGTTGCGACCGCAAGCCCGCGACGAGTCTCGATCCGGCTGACGGAGAACCATCAGTGGGTCGTGGGTCAGTTTGATCGAAATGGGTGGCGAGCGCAGGACCAACGATTGAAGATTTCAGAACGGTTCGCTACGCCCTTCCTGACGTCAGGGCGTGCCACACACGAAAAATGATGATTAACTGACCCAACACCTATCAGTGAAGGCACAACCATGACACACTCACAGCGGCCCGCGTTCCGAGTTGCTCTGACAGCGGACTTCTTCGACGATGAGGGGAATACGAAGTTCGCGGATCTGGGAACGAGTGTGTTCGATGGACAGCAACACATCCAACTGTCGCAATTCGCTGAGCACCGTTCTGCCATCGCAGCGGAGCAGGTGGGGGACAGTCAGGGCGTAATCGTGTTGACCCCAGCAGTGACAGCCGACTCACTGACTGGTTGCGATGACTTGCTGGCCATCGGACGGTTTGGAGTCGGTTACGACGCAGTCGATGTCGACGCCTGCACAAAGAGCGACGTACTGGTCATGATCACGACCGGCGCTGTCGATCGGCCTGTGGCCGAAGCAACCATCGGCTGGATGCTTGCGCTCACGCATCACATGCTGGTGAAAGATCGGCTTGTTCGGACCGGGCACTGGAACGATCGCACCCGATACATGGGCTGCGAACTTCGCGACCGGACGCTGGGCGTGATCGGACTGGGCGGCATCGGACGACATCTCGTTTCACTGCTTCAGGGATTTGGCATGCGACCGCCAGTCGCCTTTGATCCCTTTGCACCTGCGGAGGTGTTTGATGAAGTCGGTGTGCGATCGATGTCGCTGGATGAACTGCTCACAACAGCTGATTTCGTGTCGATTCACTGTCCACTGACGGAGCAGACACGAGGGTTGATCGGAAATAAAGAGCTTCGTCAGATGAAACGCGATGCCTACTTGATCAACACGGCTCGGGGTGGCATCGTGGATGAAGACGCACTCTTCGACTCGCTCAAAAGTGGCCGTCTTGCCGGTGCGGCGCTCGACTGTTTCGAGACAGAGCCCGCGACTGAGCCGCACCGGTTTGGCGAACTTGAGAACGTGATCCTCGCTCCACACTCCATTGCCTGGACGGACGAACTCTTCCGAGACATCGGTCACACTGCCTGTCAGAGCATGCTGGACCTTTCGACCGGCCGAACTCCTAAAGGAGTTGTGAATTCCGAGCTTCTCCAGAGAGCAAGTTTTCGGGAGAAGTGGTCTCGGCTGACCGGAGTCGAAGTCGCGACTTCGGATTGAGGAGCGACTCCGCGAATTGGACGCAAAGAAAGTAGTCATCACGCTACGCCGTGATGACACGATCGCTCGTAGGTGTTCGAGCGATTCGCGAGCGTCCACTGACTCCGCTCATCACGCGGAGCGTGATGGCTACCGAATTTCAGAACACCCTCTTGGACGGAGAGTGAAGTCTCCCAGTCACGATGCCAGCAGATCTTTGATGATCCGCCCATGCACGTCGGTCAGTCGATGGTCGCGGCCGCCATGCCGGTAGGTGAGGCTCATATGGTCGACACCGAGTTGGTGCAGAATCGTGGCGTGAATGTCGTGGATGTCGACCAGATTGTGGACGACCGAGTTTCCGAATTCGTCAGTCTCTCCGTATGCGATCCCGCTTTGGAATCCACCGCCCGCCATGAAGATCGTGTAACCGTCAACATGGTGATCACGTCCACAGGATTCGGTGACTTTCGGTGTGTGCGGCGTGCGCCCCATTTCGCCGGCCCAAATGACAATCGTCTCATCGAGCAGGCCACGCTGCTTGAGGTCAATGATCAATGCAGCCACCGACTGCTCGGTGACCCGTGCGTTCTTCTCATGATTCGTCTTGATCTGAGAGTGCTGATCCCAGGGTGAGTTGTTTCCGTCGAAGCTGGGACACGTGATCTCGACGAACCGCACTCCGGATTCCACCAGACGTCGCGCCCGAAGGGCCTGGGTCGCATAGAGGTGCTGATGTTCGTCCTTGGAATCAACGCCATACAGTTTCTGAATGTGCTCCGGCTCCTGGCTGATGTCCGCGATCTGTGGAATCGTACTCTGCATGCGAAATGCCGTCTCATAGTTGGCGATTGCGCCTTCAATGGCATTCGTGTCACCCGACTGTTGAGCGAACTCGTGGTCCTGCTCTGCAAGGAGTGCCAGTTTTCGTTGTTGGAGTTCGCGAGTGTCCGAAGGCTCGATATTGTCCACAGGAGTTCCCGTCGGTCGCAGCATGGTTGCCTGATACGAAGCCGGCAGGAATGAACTTCCAAAGTTTTCCAGCCCGCCGTTCGGCACCCAGTCATTGTTCAGTAAGACATAACCAGGGAGGTTTTCATTCTCACTCCCCAGACCATATGTCACCCATGCACCAAGACTGGGAGCCTGGCCGATGATGCGTCCGGTGTGTAGTAGCAGGTTTTGTTGACCGTGGAGCGGCAACTCGCCGCGCATCGAACGAACCACACACAGTTCATCAGCCACACTGGCAATGTGCGGGAACAGGTCACTGATCCACAGACCGCTCTCGCCGCGCTGTTTGAATTTCCACGGGCTGCCAAACCAGACACGGCTGGCGGAAGACTGCGATCGCTTGGAAACGGCCCCTTCGCCAATCGCCTTGCCCTCGTGCTCTTTGAGCATCGGCTTCGGATCGAACGTGTCCACATGGCTCGGGCCGCCATCCATGAAGCAGAGGATGACATTCTTCGCACGGGCCGGGAACTGCGTTCGCGTGGCCCTGGGAGCATCGGAAATCGCGCGATCGGCCAGCATGCTGCTCAGGGCGAGCCAACCAAATCCAGCGGCCGAGTTCTTCAAGAAGCTCCGCCGAGACGGATCGCCGATGACGCTGCCGGGACATCGACACTTGGCTGATGAAGGTGTCATGGATTCACTTTCCCGAGTTGTTGCCAGGATAGTCAGCAACGACGTTATCTGTAATACAGGAATTCCTTGGTATTGAACATGGCATGTGCCAGTTCGGTCCATGCATCTGTGTCGGTCATGAATTCGTTCGACTGTGATTCGTTGAACTGTGAAAAACCGACCACCGCTTCCGTCCAACGCAGTGTTTCGTGATCACTGGGCGGTCGCCCCAATGCCTGAATAAACATTGTACGTATGCGGTTCTCCACATTTTCGGACCCATCGTTGATCAGACGCTCCCCCCATCCTTCAGCCATCTGGACGACAAGTGGGTCGTTAAGCAAGGCCAATGCCTGGGCCGGCACATTGGTCACGTCCCGTCGTCCGGTTGGAAGTTTGAGGTCGGGAAGATTAAAGCAGACGAGAAACTTCGGTGGGTCCATGATCGACATCTGCATGTAGATCGAGCGTCGTCCATGGCCATCGAGCGGACCAGAGAAGAGACGTTTCGCTCCATCTTCGACGGACCGGGGCGGATGGATGGGAGGTCCATACGGTCGAGAATCAAGCATCCCGGCGACCGCGAGCAGGTTGTCACGGATGGCTTCCGCTTCGAGCCTGCGTGTTGGGTAATGGTGCCACAGGCGATTGTCGGGGTCACGGTCCATCCCGGCTTGTGTGACTGATCCCGACTGACGAAATGTCTGACTCAGAACGAGTCTGCGAACGAGCTTCTTGGTTGACCAACCCTCCTCCATGAATTGGAGGGCGAGCCAGTCCAGGAGTTCCGGATGGGACGGTCGGTCTCCCAGTTTGCCGAAGTCGCTGGGTGTCGCTACGATGCCGGTGCCAAAGATCCAGTGCCACAAGCGGTTGACGTACACGCGCGCTGTCTGTGGATTCTCAGGACTGCTGAGATACGCAGCAAGTTCGAGCCGACCACTTCCTTTGCTCTCGGATACGCCGTAGCTCTCGGCAAAGACTTCCAGAAAGCCGCGTGGGATTGCTGGACCTTCATCATCCACGTTGCCACGCAGGTTGAGCCGATAGTTCTGCGGCTGGAGTCCACGTTCGTCCATACTGATAGCACTGCGTGGAAACGTGATGCGGGCTTCGACGTCACGGTAGCGCTGCACCAGCGCTGCAATCGCCGACTCGGCATCCACACGATTTGCAAGCAACTTATGCTTAATCATCCAGTTCAATATTTTCACGTCTGAGGCTGTCGCCTCATTCGATGCCCAACGATCAAGAGGTTCGATTAACCAATCGGACACACGTTCCCAAGCTTCATCGACCGAGCCCGGTGACTCGCCGGTCAACAGGGGTGAAAATTCATCGAGAGTTGACGTCGGGGTTCCAGACGTGTCATGAGTGGCGATCCCCGTGAGACTGAACCAACTCCGTTTGTTGAGCCCCAAGTCATCATTGGCAAGGGTGACATCCGCGACTTTCGCCAGACCGGTGCGCGGCGGAAAATTCGGATGCAGTGCAGCGGTTGCGACTTCAGTCAGCACACGGGAGACACCGTTCTTCAAAACCTCGTCAGCAAACGACGCCCAACTGCCGACGTCATCTTCCCCACCGAGAAATGACAGTGGTTCATTCTGAAATGCGTTCTGAGGGACCACTAGAGTTCCGGACCATTCCCCTCCTCTCAACCTCAAACTGACAAATCGCCCCGGCACCTCATTCTGCGGTCGCATCCGGACGGAACCCGGAAGCTTGGACGAAAGAGCATGAGTGTGATAGCCCCGTGGCAGCAGCCGATCGATGAGTGTGTCTCCTTCCAGACTGACTAGCGGAACGCCGTCATCGACATGGCCATGTGTCATCCCGTCGCCCTCAACTGTCCAACCATCGGGCAACCCCGGTTCACTGAAGTCGGTCAGGACGGTAAATCCTTCGGCATTCGACTGGAGTCTCTCCTCCCGAGCGGTCTCCCATTCGGTCACCAATTCACTCCACTTTTGTTCGATGTTCCCATCCGTCGAGTCCAGTAATCGAACCAAAGGAAAATGAAGATCATCCAGCGTGGGGTCAGCCCATGCAGTCGCTTGAGAACCGGCCCAAGCCGTTAGCGCGGAGGCTTGGAGTTGGCTCACGTCAGACTGCCACAACAACGCCAACTCTTTCTGAATCTCCGCACGTAACTGCTTGAGTTCCGCGATTTCCTGATTATGTTTTCCTGGCGCGTCGATCACACGTGCTGTCCATCGGGGCGACATAAAGACACCCGCCAGTGCATAGTAGTCCGCCTGCGAAATGGCATCGAGCTTATGATCGTGACAGCGGGCACAGGCCACGGTCATTGCCAGAAAAGCTTTGGAAAAGGCATCGATCTTGTTATTGATCATGTCCTGATGGATGCCATTGAACGCCAGGCTGCTGCCATGCCGGTGCTCGCCCAAGTGGTAGAACATCGGGCCAATCAAACTCTCGTTGACCTCGGCTGCCTCATTGATTCGTGGCTCTGGCAGGAGGTCGCCGGCAATCTGTTCCCGGATCAACTGGTCGAATGCAATGTCGTCGTTGAACGCGCGGATGAGATAGTCTCGATACTCCCACGAGCCTTTCGCGGGATTGTCCCACTCGTAACCGAACGTGTCCGTATAGCGGATGACATCCATCCAGTGTCGCGCGAATCGTTCGCCAAAATGGGGTGAGCCCAGCAACTCGTCGACAAGTGCCGTCAGTGCCTGATCAGGATGCGCTGCATACTCTGCTGGGAACGTCTTTACTTGCTCCGGCTCTGGTGGCAGTCCGGTCAACACGAATGACAGACGCCTCAGCAGTGTCGAAGCGTCTGCTGGTACCGAGGGAGATAACCCTGCCTTTTCCAGAGCCGATCCTACAAACCGATCG
This sequence comes from Planctomycetaceae bacterium, assembly GCA_029259815.1. Lineage (GTDB taxonomy): Bacteria > Planctomycetota > Planctomycetia > Planctomycetales > Planctomycetaceae > JAHBXU01. The sequence continues at coordinate 23,943 of JAJDEJ010000235.1, forward strand.
ACCGGCTCTCCGGACCATGCCTCATCCTGCGCAACCGGAGGAGAGAAAACTTGGGGAGGTTGCAGACTCCACCAGTTGCGTCGTTCGGCGAGTTGTTCCTTCCACAGCAACTCAGCCGCTTCCGTGGGTGAAGGAGGTTCGTCTCGCGGATCGATGGCCCCACTCCTGATCCAGTGGTCAAAGTCGGCGATCACAGAATCCGGCAACTTCCCGGACGGCGGCATCTCGACCGACTCGTAACGAATCGCATCCAGTAGTAGGCTCTCGTTCGGCTTGAGAGGCACGACCGATGGGCCCGACTCGCCTCCTTGGCGAAGCCCGTCGCGAAAGTCGACCAGCAGTCCCCCTTTGACTTCAGCAGACGTCGAGGAGTGACACTCGTAGCAATGCTTGACCAGAACAGGGCGGATGCGTGTCTCGAAAAATTCGGCATCCTCCTCCGCCTGAATCTGTGCCGTGATGACGCAGCAGGTAAGGAATCCGGCTGTTGAAAGAGCAAGTCGTTTCATGCGACCCATTGTACCAAAGACTGCGAGCGATGCGGAGCCGTCATTCATCCAGATGCTCCACGACACACGTCAGACCGATGAATAATTCCTAGGGCTTCTTCCGTCCTCGCGGCACGTCCAGCGATGGCGGGTTGGCGGGGACTGAACCCGTGTCGTCAGGAACTCTCAGCTCGCTTTGCAGGCGTTTGATCTCGGACTTCAACTCGCTGACGACATTCGCATACATGGTCTGGTCGTAAACATTGCGAATCTCGTGCGGGTCCTTTTCCAGATCGTATAGTTCCCACTCATCGACGTTGTAGAAATGGATGAGCTTGAATCGGTCCGTGCGGACACCGAAGTGGCGACGGACCATGTGTGCGGTGCGTTTGTCGCCCCGGAATTCGTAATACTGATAGTAGTGGCTCTTTCGCCAATCGTCTGGAGCGTTGCCTTTGAGGAGTGGCACGAGACTCGACCCCTGCATGTCGTCCGGGATCTCTACGCCGGCCATGTCCAGAAAGGTCTCTGCAAAGTCGACGTTCGAGACCAGATGCTCATCGACAGAGTTTGGCTCGACGACTCCCGGCCAACGAACCATCAGCGGCATGCGGTAGCTCTCTTCGTACATGAACCGCTTGTCGAACCAGCCGTGATCACCGAGGTAGAAGCCTTGATCTGAGGAGTAAATCACGACCGTGTTCTCAGCCAGTCCCGCCTCATCAAGGTAGTCAAGCACCCGCCCCACGTTGTCGTCGACTGAGGCAATGCACCGCAGATAGTCCTTGATGTACCGTTGGTATTTCCATCGCACGAGATCACGCCCGCTCAAACCCAGAGCTTCAAAAGCCTCATTCTTCGGACTATATGCGGCCTTCCAGGTGGAGAGTTGTTCCGCATTGAGATACGGCGGTGGGTCGAACTTGAGATCGCGTGGCGTGAGCGTCTTGTCGATGGTCATGTCCTGCTCGTGAGCTGCGCGTCCCCGTGTGGCGTAATCGTCGAACAGCGTCGCCGGCTCAGGAATCTCGACTTCGTCATACATCGTCAGATACTCGGGACCCGGCTGCCATTCACGGTGCGGCGCTTTGTGCTGATACATCAGCATGAAGGGCTTCGAGTCATCGCGGCCAGTCTTCAGCCATTCGAGGGCGAGGTCGGTGATGATGTCGGTGACGTAACCTGTGTGCTGCACCTCTCGGTCTCGCTGCCCGTCCCCATCGACGTCGAGCAACATCAACGGGTTGTAATATGGCCCCTGTCCCTTGAGGACCTCCGAGTAGTCGTACCCCTGCGGGGCCATATGTGTGCCGAGATGCCACTTGCCAATGACGGCTGTCGCGTAACCGACCTGGCGGAGCAGTTTGGGAAACGTCTGTTGATGTCCGTCAAACTTATTGCCATTCGTGAGAAAGCCGTTCAGGTGACTGTACTTACCCGTCTGGATCACCGCCCGGCTGGGACCACAGATCGAGTTGGTGCAGAAGCAGTTCTGAAACAGCATCCCCTCATTGGCGATGCGGTCCAAATGTGGCGTCTCATTAATGAACGACCCGTAACAGCTCAACGCGTGGGACGCATGGTCATCCGTGAAGATAAACAGAATGTGAGGTCGATCAGCGGCTGAAGCGATCCCCGCTGTGTTTGCGAGCGACACGGCAATCAGCATCAAGGCAACAAGAACATGACTGGCCATTGAATGGTGTCCTCTTCGAGCGTTTTGGAGTCAGCCGGTTACCTTAGTGCACGTCACCCAGCGGATTCAAACGGAGTCCTTCGCCCAGCCTGTGACTGGCGCGTGATCGCCTGCTGGATTCATCATTGCCGATCAGATGTCGTTGGTCATGGCAGAGAGTTATCTGGAATCTGCTACACTCTCGAAATCGAGACATTCGGTGTGCGCGAAGTCAGCGACAGCAATCGTCTCATCCTTCATGAAGAATTCCGCAAGATGTCCTCACGAAAAGGCTTCAGCAACCGACGAGGTGGCTTCGGCGACAGGGACGACCTGGATTGGGACGCTGCCGCCCGCTGGGGGCGGTCTGGTTTTTTCCTGCTTCCGATCCTGGCTCTGTTGATGGCGGGATGGTCATCCGTGTACCGCATCGAAGCCAGTGACGAGGGGGTCGTACTTCGGTTTGGCAAGCAGGTGACAACCGTGCCTCCCGGACTGCATGTCAAGCTGCCCTGGCCGATCGATACGGTGTACGAAGTGCCGGTGCAGCGAATCCAGACACTCGAGTTTGGCTTCGAGACCCAGCGACCGGGACGTGTGACGCAGTATGCTCCCAAGAGTGAGGGTGACTTGGCGGTGGCGGAGATGCTGACGGGCGACCTGAATCTCGGCCATGTTGAGTGGATCGTGCAGTATCGGGTGAAAGATCCGTTAGAGTTCCTGTTCAAAGTCGGCAACACCGAGCCAATCATTGGCAAGGCACTTCGCCCTGAGGGAGGGTCCAACGTCAACCCGGCTGTGCCGGACACGATTCGTGATGTCTCCGAATCTGTGATGCGCAAACTCGTCGGTGATTCGAGTATCGACTATGTGTTGACCATTGGCCGGGAACAAATCGCTGAGCAGGCTGAGACTTTGATTCAGGAGGAACTTGACAGCTTCGAGGCGGGTGTCGACATCGACACCGTCAAACTGCAGACCACATCTCCGCCCACAGAAGCTGTGCAGGATGCCTTTCAAGAGGTGAACCGGGCTCGTCAGAAGAAGGAGCAGGTCGTCAACGAGGCCCTCGGCGAACGCAACAGCATCATCCCCGCCGCGCGGGGTGCCAAGGATCAGGCGATCGCGGAGGCTGAGGGCTACCAGAACCGTGTGGTGCTCGAAACGAAGGGGGAAATCAACGCTTTTCTTGCTCAGTTGACCGAGTACGAGAAAGCCCCGGAGGTGACACGTCAGCGACTGTACCTGGAGGCGATGGAGGAAATCCTCTCGCAGACGGGTGAAAAGATCATCATCGACGACTCCGTTGGCGGACTGGTTCCACTTCTCGACTTGAACCGGAGGGCCGCTCCGTCACCGCAGAACCGGGGGACCACCTCGTCACAGCAAAACCGAGGAGAGCGACCATGATGTCCAAGCTCGCCATCATCCTGATCATCTTCCTGGGAGCCGCCGCCCTGATAGCGTCCTCTGCTGCTTACACGGTCGAGGAGGGCACACAGGTCATTCTCACCCAGTTCGGCAATCCGGTGAAGTCTGTGCCGGACGCGGGACTGCACTTCAAAACGCCTTTCATTCAAGAGGCCCATCATCTGGAGAAACGTCTGCTCCCCTGGGACGGTGCTTCTGAAAGCATGCAGACCAAGGATAAGAAGCGGATCAATATCGACGTCTGGGCTCGCTGGCGAATCGTCGACCCGATGACGTTCTTCATCAAAGTGCGCACCGAACAGCAAGGGCAGAAGATCCTCGACAATCTGGTCGACTCAGCCATTCAAAACGTCGTCGCGCGACACAATCTCATTGACGTCGTCCGTAAGTCGAATGACGAACTCATCTACGAGACTGAAGAACTCGAACGGACCGAAGCCGACCGCGTCTTGGGGCAAGGCCGGGATGATGTTGAAAAGGAGATTCTGGCTGGAGTCGACCTCGAGGAATACGGGATGGAGCTCGTCCGCGTTCGGATCAAACGAGTGAACTACGTCGCATCCGTTCGCGAGGCCGTCTACAAACGGATGATCTCCGAACGACTGCGCATCGCCCGCCTGTTCGAGTCCGAAGCACAAGAGGACAAGAACCGTATTGTCGGTCAGACACAAAAGGAACTCGACCAAATTGAAGGCGAGATGGAGCAAAGGTCGGCTGAGATTCGAGGCGAAGCAAACGCAAAAGTCATCCAACTGACGGCCGAAGCCTACAGTCGCTCGCCCGAGTTTTTCGAGTTCCTGCGTCGGCTGGAGGTCTTCAAGACGGCCCTCGGCACTGACACGCGACTCATACTGTCTACAGAAAGTGACCTCCTGCGATTGCTCAAGAACCCCAACGCCTCGCCCTTGCCATCTGATCAGTAGTGGTGAGTCACACTTAATTTTTGGGTGGCGGTGTCAGAATCGCAGTGGATGGCCCCGGTGTGAGGACGCGGAATGTCAGGGCCATGCGCTTCGCTCCTGACCCTGCTACCCTCACAGAAAGTGGCCATTAAACCACTCCTATGGCTTGCCCTCGTCCCGATTTGACCACCATGGGAGGCTGATGCCGCCGTCCATCAGGAGGGTGCTGCCCGTCATGTAGTCGCAGGCGTCGCTCATCACGAACGCGATGAGTCCTCCAATCTCTTCCGGCTGCCCTAAGCGTCCCCAGGGGATATCGGCTGCTCCTTCACGCAGTTCCTCCTCGGAGAAGAACTTGCGTTCGCCCGGCGTGTCGATCCAGCCTGGGGATACGACGTTCACACGGATGCGATGCTGGGCCATTTCAATCGCGGCTGTGCGTGCCATATGTTCGATCGACGCCTTCGCCATGTTGTAGGCCATCGCCGTCGGGATCGCGAGGACAGCATGGGGTGAACCAACCACGACGATCGATCCTCCCATCTTTTGTTTGATCATGTGTTGTGCAGCTGTACGCACGCCGAAGACGGCGCCCCACATCGAGACATCGATGGTTCGTTTGAACCCCTCCATGTCTGCATCGACCATATTTTCGCGATCACTGTAGGCTGCGTTGGAGACGAACCCGTCAATTCGCCCGGCTTGTTCGACATAGTCAGCAAACATTTGTTCGACAGCCGTCTGATCGGCGACGTCAGACTGGAGCAGCACCGCCGTCCCCCCCGCTTTGCGAACTTTCTCTGCGACTTCCTCCGCTTCATCCGGATGTGACCGATAGTTGATGCCCACATTGGCACCCGCCTTCGCCAACTGAACCGCACAACCTCGGCCGATGCCTCTTGAGGCACCAGTCACCAGAATGTTCTTGCCTTCAAGCATCATTAAGCGTGTCCTGTTGATTCTCAATACACAGATTCATGCGGATCGCCTTCTCCGAGTAGCGTGATCCAATCAACGAGATAGTCCAAAACGAGAGCGGAGGCAAATTCTAGATCGTGTTGACATTTGTGGGAGGGCGAGGCTCCTGCCATGAAGTTGCCCTTTTGAATGTCAACACGACCTAAATGACCGAGCCTGATCTTGGGACGATGTCTGGAATCAATGTCGAAATCCGAAACACCCAATGACGAAGGAATGACGAATGTCGAAGCCCGATGGGGCAAATACCATCGATACGAAACGACCGCGAATTCTCGAACCAACATGCGGCTGTCCCTGAAAGCCTTTCGACCTTCTGATTTCGGAATTCCTTCGTCATTGGGTGTTTCGTCATTCGAGTGGGTCGGAGTGAGTGTCCCAGGTTCGAGCTCGTTCATTTAGTTGTCTCAGAGCCGTGCACCACGACCTGCCAGCCTCCGGGTCCATCTCCTCGAAACCAGATGATAGGACACCGACCGACAGTGAGCGAGTCAGTCGGTGACGTCTTCTGCCGTCCGGCGACGTTGTAACAGGCCCGTGTCAGCCATGGCTTCGATGAACGACTTGGCGAGTGGTGCTGCATCGCGACCACCTGAACCGCCGTGCTCCAGGACGACGGCAAAGGCGTATCGCGGCGCGTCAGCAGGAACGAAGCCCACGAACCAGGCGTGATCGCCCTTCCCGCCACCGACTTCTGCTGTGCCCGTCTTACCAGCGATGGGAATGCCCTCGATTGCGGCTCTCCTGCCGGTGCCCTTTTTCGTGCTGACGACAAGTTCCATCCCTTCACGAATGCGGTCCAGCGTCTCCATCGCCACTCCGTGAATCCTTTCGGGACGGCGATTCGTATCGAAGTCCATCTGATGACTCACCAACTGAATTGAACTTGCCGAAGAGTCGGCGGGCGGGCGTCGCGGAGTGTGATTGGTGCTGACGACTGACGGAGTGACGAGGTATCCGCCGTTCGCGATCGCGGCGACCATCCGGGCGACTTGCAGAGGAGTCACCGTCAGCGAGGCTTGTCCAATGCCGAGTTGGAGTGTTGATCCCTTGTACCACTGTTCGTCGACGATCTTGCCCGTGCGATCCGCTCGCGGCAGATGTCCGCCCTTTTCGCCCGGCACTTCAATCCCCGTGGGGACGCCGAGTCCGAAGCGTGTTGCCCAGTCGGAGATGACCGCTGGTCCAAGAGCACGTGCCGCCTGGAAGAAGTAGACATTACATGATTGGCAGATTGCATCGGAGAGTCGCATGTCGCCATGACCGACGCCGTAGTGTCGGAAGACGTAACACCGATTGCGATTTGGGTGATCAAGGTATCCCTGACAGAAGACCGGCTCGTCGGGGTCGATTTGTCCGGACTCCAGCAGTGCAACTGCCGTCAGAAGTTTGAAGACGGAGCCCGGCGGGACTGTCATCTGTGTCACGCGAGGGAAGAAGGGACGGCGAGAGTCGGAGATGGCTGCTTGCCACTCGTCCGGATCGGGTCGTGTGAACAATGTCAGATCATGTCGGGGAGCCGCGGCGGCAGTGAGGATGTCACCAGTGCGCACATCAAGCACAACCATACACCCGCCCTGCGGACCGGCGGTCTTTGCGCCGTCATCTGACGGTGGCGGTACGATGACTTCATCAAGAAGGCGCTCTGCGATGCGTTGCAGACCCAGATCGAGAGTGAGCGTCACATCGTCACCGGGGACCGGATCGGTCGTTGTCGCCTGGGAGATCACTTCGCCACCTCGGTTGCGGACGATGCGACGTGTGCCGGTCTTCCCGCGCAGGATCGCATCGAACGAACGTTCGATCCCGTCACGTCCGATGCGGTCGCCAGTCGTGAGTGCGTCATGCTCGGATTTCCCCGCAGTGTTTTCATCAGTCGACAATTCGTCCGGCCTCACTGCGGTTCTCACGCCGACGAGATGCCCGGCTGTCTTCGACTGCGGATAGACCCGTTCACTTGTGGGGCGAATGAGGACGCCGGGGAAGTGTGACGCAGCTGTCTCGATGTTGGTCACGGCGGCGAGGCTGACGTCGATCGCGACGGAGTGATGATCCAACTCTTCACGCACGATGACAGGATCCAGCCGTCCGCGTCGCGGCGGCGATGTCAATTGTCCGGCAGCAGAGTTCCAGAGTTGTGACCACCATTCCAATTCGAGAGGCGATGTGTCGTGCCCACTCAGATTGAGCTGCGGTACAGCGGGCGGCGTTGCGGCGGCGATGCGTTCGTCCCGTCGTCTTGTGACACTCTCGACGATGTGCTCGACCCTGCGTTGGATGTCCGCGCGCGTTGAATCCAGTTTGACTTGTGACTCGTTCAGTGTGGCGGCGAGCGCGGCCCACATGTGTGCTCGCTGCTGAAGAACCTGCTGCTTCGCACGATCGACCTGTTCCTCATCCCGTCGAGCGCGCCGGTTCAACTTGGCGAGTGCTTGTTGCGTTAACCAACGGTCATCGGGCGGGTTTTCGATCCAGCGGTAGTGAACGAGCAGATCGTAGCGCAGACGATCGTGAGCGAGCACTTGTCCGTCGATCGAGAGAATGCGACCGTCACGACAGGGAATCGGCTCCTCGTTGAGGGTCGTCACCTCCCAACTGGAGGTGAAGTTGTCGCCGAGTTGCCCTTGAAGTCGGACAAGACGTGCAGAGATGGCCCCAACGGGAGCCATGACTACGAGCATCACGATCGCGATGCGCAGCGCGGGAGAACCATCGGAACCCGTTTCTCCACGCGGACCGTCTCCCAGCGACTGTCGGTCAAAACGGATATGGGGAGTGTTTCGCATGACGGACGACGTGTGAGATTCTTGAGCCGATACGTTTTGTAGGACGGATTTCCAAATCCGTCTCTCCTAGTACGTTCGATCAGGGGACGGACTTGGAAGTCCGTCCTACGGAGTTGTCTCATTCATCGATGGTATGATCAGCGAGCCCATTTGGGCCGACCTGACGCAACCGGTCGCGAGGGCATAACGACTCGCACTCCGCGGGTGAGCAGGGTCCAACCGATGGCCGTCACCAGGAACAGAGCCGTGGTCCCGCCTGCGCGACTGGCTGATGTGAGGCCGATCAACTTGATCCCCGGCGACGCGCCGGCGAGGACGTGTTGCAATGACTGACTCGCAAAGCCGGCGAAGGTCGCGAACAGGAACACAAACGCAGAAGCCGTGAAGATCGACTCGGACGCCTGTCGTCCGCCTGCCATCTGGGCGATGAAGGCGAGGTTCGCGAGGAGCACGACGTTCAGTCCGATCGGCCCGCCACTAACGATGTCGGCCAACAGTCCTGACAGGGCTGCCCAGATGATCGCCGTCGAGCCGGGACACCAAAGCACTCCGAGTGCGGCTGCGAGAAACATGAACTGCGGCACCGTCGAACCCGGCAGCGACCATGTGCCGCCCGCGGTCTCCAGCACAAAGGCGATGTACGTCAGTCCGATGAGGAACAGTAGTCGCATACTCAAAGCTCCTGCTGAGTCGGAAGAACGACACTGATCTCGGTCGATGTGCGAGCCGTGTTGAGGACCGATCGCAGCACCTGCACTTTGCGAGTCCCGTCGACTGTCTCCGCCGGTGCGATCACGATTGTCCAGTCCTGTGCCTGATTCGTTAGTGTCGCCTTGATCACTGTGCCGTAGTGCATCGGCACCGGCAGGTTCGAATGCCCCACTGGCGTGTAGACGACGTCGCCGACTGCGACTGGTTCCGTGCCCGGAACGTATTTCAGCAGACATCTCCCCTCCCCATCTCCAGTAATGACTCCCTCAGCTCCCAGCACTGCTCCCTGTTCGGTCGATCGCACGAGTTGTGCCCGACCTGAGTATTCAGGATCGGTGACCGGGATGATGGTGCTCGTCCAACGGCCGACTTGTCCCACCTTGCCGACGACACAACGCCCCGCGAAGACCGGTTGATCCAACGCAAGTCCGCTGTCGGTCCCCTGATCGATCAGACGAGATGATCGGCGTTGACTGCTTGGGATCTCGTTAACAACGAAGTCTGCCGGGATGATGTCATCGTGAGTGCCGACGTCGACGATGCGGCGAAACGACGCCCGCTGTGTCGACTGCTGAACCTCTTCGGCACCAATCACGGAGGCTTCGATGAGTTCCGGAATGAACAACGGCGTGCCAGGCTCCGCCAGAAAGGGCGAAGCCTGTTCGCCTCGCGCCCGTTCGAGAGCACCGATGAGCTGCGCGTTGACCGACTGCAACTGTCGATACTTCTGCTCCCACTGATCACGCTCTGCAATCAGTTCGGGAGACAGATCGTCTGCCGTTTCTTCACCTTCGAGATGCACTGGCAGAGTGAGCACACGCTGATGAGCCGCATCAACAATGCGTAGACCGGGCAATGCCCCGTCACGCACCGTCGCACGAATGCGGTCCGTCTGCTCCGCCGGCGCGAGCAACAGCCCGAACCCCGTGAGGGACGCGACCATCACCGCCAGCCAACTTATTCCGGTCACTTGTTGTGACATGCGTGTTTGAATGATCTAGAAATGTGTTTCGATCGATCCAACGATGAGACTTGGACTCTGCTGTAGCTGAACTCGCAAGAGTTCAGAAACGATGCAACGTCAAACGGGGCTGAATTCTTGCGAATCCAGCTACATGGGACGGTCACAGCTCAACATCGCTGTCGAGACTGCTCCGCCAGTGGTTGAGATGTTCCAGACAGATTGATGTGCCGCGAGCGACCGTTGTGAGTGGTTCGTCGGCGATGCGAACGGGGATGCCCAGTTGTTCGTTCATGAGTTTGTCGAGACCGGACAGCAATGCGCCGCCACCGGTGAGGACGAGGCCGTTGTCCGACAGGTCGGCGACCAACTCGGGGTTGCAGCGTTCGATGACGCCTTTCACGCAGGCGAGGATTGCTTCGACTGGCTCTTGGAGGGCGTCACGGATCTCCTCGCTGGTGACGATCGCTTTGCGGGGGACGCCGCTGATGGTGTCGAGGCCGCGGACTTCGGTCGTCAGTTCGCGCTCGAGGGGGTAGGCACTGCCGATCTCCATCTTCACCTGCTCGGCAGTCTGATCGCCGATCCGCAGGGAGAAGTGTTGTTTCATGTACTCCATGATCGCCTCATCCAGTTCGTCGCCAGCAACACGGCACGACTGAGCAGCGACGATCTCCCCCAAACTCAGCACGGCGACCTCTGACGTGCCGCCACCGATGTCACAGACCATACTCGCCATCGGCTCGGAGATGGGCAGTCCGGCACCGATGCTCGCCGCTTTGGACTCCTCGATGAGATAGACCCGCCCGGCTCCTGCCCGTTCGGCACTGTTGAAGACGGCACGCTTCTCGACCGGCGTGATTCCGCCCGGCACGGCGATGACGACTCGAGGGCGCATCCCGCGACTCTGCTTTGTCGCCTTGCGAATGAAGTATTGCAACATTGCCTCGCATAGCTCGAAGTCGGTGATGACTCCATCCTTGAGAGGTCGGACGGCAGTGATCGAGTCAGGTGTACGACCCAGCATCTGTTTGGCGAGTTTGCCGACTGCACTTCCTCGCCCCAACACCTGCCGTGTCCCCTTCTGAAGAGCGACAACCGACGGCTCATCGATCACGATCCCCTCGCCCTGTATGGCGACGAGCGTGTTTGCAGTACCGAGGTCGATGCCCAGATCGGGGCACATCCATTGCCGAAATCGCTGCAGCATCCGTGCGCGCCAGTATGGAAGAAGGAGACAGAAAGGCTGTCAGGCAGGGTCAAAACTATGGGCCAGACCTTGGGGGAGGGAGCGGGGTTGTACGTCAACCCTGCCTATCCCGCAAGATGCGTTCCACACGAGGCGACTGACTCAAGTGTTAATCTCGGGGGTGTCGATAAAACGGGAGAGGATCCTGTCGATCAACGTTGCCTTGACGCGGGTCGGGAGCTACCCTGCCGCCGCTCGAATCTTCGACAAGAGACGGAATTCATGCGAACGACACTTTTCAGAGCTATGACGATGGCCATCATCTGTGTAGCGGTGTCCCCGGTGGCACAGGCCGTTGAGCCCGCGGTACCTTTAACACTCCAGCCTTCACGTGATGCGTCTCAGCCGATGATCACGATGACGTTCAAATCGCCGGGGCGGGCAGCGGTACGTCAAGTCGTTCCCGAATTGTCAATCTATGCAGATGGTCGTGTCACTGTCACGACCGATGCTCGCAGTTCGCGAACAACGACCAGTCAAATGCCGCAAGACGAATGGCGCCATGTTCAACAGGAGTTGTTCGTCGAGAATCGACTCCTCGACTTTGAGACCTCAGTGATGGAGGAGCAGATCTTCCAGCTTCGTCGGCAACGGCGTCGTCCCGCTCCTGGACAAGACGCCGCTGTCACCGTCATCACTGTTCATGGAGCCAATGTCGATCGCGAGATTCGTTGCCACGCCCTTGGACTCACTGCCACTCAACTACCCGATCTACATTGCGTGCAGCACCTGCACGCATGTCAGGAGTGCCTGCAGAATATCGTGAAAGTTGTCCGCGCAGGAGGCTATGAGCAAGTCGAGCAGACGCTGACGACAGTGAACCAGCGGCTGGAACGACATCTGCCCGGCACTGATCCGCTCTCATCGCATGACCTCAATCTTGTCGATGCCCGCCCCGACGGCACGAAGTATCTACAGTTCTCTCGACTCCCCCAGTCCACCGGAAACAGCGGGACCCTCTCCGGCTTGCGTGCCCAAGAGCGATACCTCATGGTATCTGTGTACGAAAGGCCCGGAAGGCCTCTTGAGATCTCGATCATCGGCGACACGGCTGCTCAATGACCCAAACCGCTGACCTCCCCCCTTTGCCGTGCCCCCAGCGGCGGAACAGGTTGTGGTGGTCATTGCAGGTTCTCTATCAGGTGTTTGTCTCGTGTTGGATGGGCTATCGAGTTCGTGGGCTTGAGCACCTCCCTCCTGACGGCGGCGCGCTGCTGCTGATCAATCATCGCAGCTTCCTCGACCCGATGCTTGTCGGCGTTCCACTCCGACGACCGATCAGCTTCGTGGCTCGACACACACTCTTTTCCGTGCCACTGATTGGTTCAATCCTCCGTGGCACTTATGTGATTCCCATCAACCGTGACTCCGCTGGCACCACCAGTCTTCGTGAGATTGTTCGCCGCCTCGACCATGGATTCATTGTCGGCCTCTTCCCCGAAGGCACCCGTCACTCCGGCCCGGACCCGCTCGACACGCTTAAGCCCGGTTTCGTCTCGATCTTCCGCCGAGCAAGTGTCCCGGTCATTCCGGTTGGCATCGCAGGCGCAGACAAGGCCATGCCGAGAGGAGCCGCCTTCATTCGCCCCCGACCTGTCCGCATCGTCTTCGGCGAACGAATTCCCACGATCGAACTTAATCCGCTGTGTGAGCGCGGCCGCGAACAAGACTTGCTCGAACTTGTCGCTCAACACATGACTGAAAGCATCCGTGAGGCCGAATCATGGCTATCGAATGGGTCGTAAAAGTTGTTGACAGCAGACCGCCAGTGACTCTTGTGGTCACAGTCGCATGCGACTTTGCAGGGTGTTGGCATCCATCTTGAATACCGGGAAGATCACGAACACGCGACGTTTGCCACGTGTCTGATTTGCCATCACGTCCACGACGGATTCGCCAGAGTGAATGCAGAGACCTTGTTTGCAAGCGAACTTCAAGCCATGATGCGGCATCAGCCTCACGTCACCGCAGGGCAATCCATCAACATCGCGAAGCATGTGCAAGAGTCTGAAGTGAAGCAGTTCATCCCTGATGACTAAAGAAACCCTCTTGGCATCGTCTCCACAGAGGCCACAATCAGGGAGACAAACTGATGTGGGAAGTTGGCGTGACGACGGCAGCCATCAAGAATCAAGAGACACCAAAACTGTTACCATAAACGACTTTGGCCGAGTGGCGGAATTGGCAGACGCATCGGACTTAAAATCCGAAGTTCCGAAAGGAGCGTGCGGGTTCGAGTCCCGCCTCGGCTATCTTTTCATTTCGCACCGTCTCGCGTGGTGTCGAATACTCCTGTTTTCTAGGGGTTTGCGGGTTGGCTGATTCCGTCGTGCGAGACAATGCGTGTCCTGACTGCACCGGATTATGCACCGGGTTGATAATCGCACGGGCGAAGTGATCATCGGTCACCTGAAGGTAGTGCTTCCGCGCCACCTCTTCTGAGTTGCCGATCCACTCGCACACGACGTGAGAAGGGAATGACTCAGCCAGTTCGGTCTGCCGGCTGCTTCGAAGATTCTGAAACAACTTCGGCCAGGGTTGAAGGCCGGCCCTGCGGATGATCCGCAGAAACTGAGTTCGCAGATTTGAGTTCGTGTCTCGGTATCGCGTGATGATGTGTTTCGTCCCCGGTGCCGCTTGCTCAAACGCCGTTTCAAGGATCGGTTTGAGTTCAGCGAACAGGGGGATCGTGCGATACGCTTTGCCGTGGTGATGCTCCGTCTTGGGACTGCTGACCGTGATACGATCGCGTTCCCAGTCAACGTCGGCCCAGGTGAGCGCCAGATGCTCAGAGGGACATCGCAGGCCCCCATAGCGGCTCAGGGCGACGATCAACTCCCATTGTGTGTCGGGACAGGCAGCAAGAACGGTTTCAATCTCTGCCGTCGACACAAAATACATCCGCTCACGATTCTCTTGGATCGTCGCATTCAAGTCCTCAAACGGACTTGATGGAATGAGTCGTTTCCGAACAGCCGCTCCGAAAAACAGTTTGCAGACGGCAATGTGTTTGCGGACCGTGTTCTCCGCGCGGAGATCGCATGCAGTGCCACTTTTGTTCTTCGGTGGTCGTCGCAACCAGCGTTCAAAGTCGTCGGCGTCACCACTCGAAACCGTAGGTAGCTTTCGATCAGCTCCGAAAAACGAAATCAGGAAACTCTGGGTGGTGCGATACTTTTGATGAGTGCGGTCCTTCACGTCCGTTCGGCCTGCGATGTACGCCTCGCAGTACGCCCCTAGTTCGACTGACGACCGTTCAGCGATGAGACCGGCGCGAGCGAGCCGATCCCGTAAGTCGTCGTTCAAACCATCGAGCCAGGACGCTGTCTCCGGCTCGGGATGACGTCCGACAGCGGAGGTGGCAATCAGTTGCTCGATGTGGTGTCGATGATTCTCGGCACGTCGATCGGTGACCTTGCCCAGCCTGATGCTGCGTCGCTTGCGGTCGGTGCCAACAAACTGGACCGTCTTCCGCCCGTTCTTCTCGCGCGTGATGCTTGCCATGATGTTCCTCTCTCGCACAGACCGACCACGCGGGGCGGGGTGCGAGTCCCGCACGCCGCGCAGCCGGCAAAGGTTCAGATCACACTACCGCCGTTTCGTCGGCCAATCCAGTGTCCGCCCGCTGAGACTCGACCCAAACCCGCAGTTGTTCGGTGGAATACCGGACAGACCGACCAATTCTGAAGCACGGAATCTCCCCGGACTGAGTCAATTCCCAGAGCTTGCGTTCGCTCAGTGAAAGTGATTCAGCCGCTTCGCGTGGGTTCAATGCAAATTTGGGGATCGGGCAGTTGGTCGACTCATTCATGGGATCGCTCGCACGTTTCTCGGAAGGGTGGAAACCAATCGTTGTTGCCAGGTGGTCAGCCTTTGGGCGGTAGCCTTCTGCTGTTCGCTTTGCGGTTCGCTCGGGCCATTGCGTGTTTGACGACGGGCGGCACCTCACGTTCCCCGACGTCGACCCATTCCACGACGATCGATTCGCGGATCGGCGGATGACATTCGCCGCAGATGAGATGCGGACCGTGTATCGATCGCCAGAACTGGCGATGACTCACACAGGGACAAATGTTTGCGGGGTCAAAGCTGGGCGGGGCGGCGGCGGCTGGCGATGGAGTGGCCGGCTGTGGGGTCTCGGCCGGGAGCCACGTGATTGAGGCACGTCCGAGAACCCGGCAGCGTCTTTCAGGCCCGTTGATGATCAGGCCGGCGTCTCGCAGCTCGGGGAGGCGACGGGAGGGGGCGTGACGTTCCAAGTCGATCGCTTCTGCAATCTCGGTCGCCGTCGATCCGGGTGACTTTCGCACGGCGAGCAAACAAAGATCCCGCTGCGTCTTGGCGAGTCCGGACGTGGCCAACTCACGGGCCGCTGTCTGCGATGTCTTCGGATCGGAACGTCTGGTGTGTGGAGCGGTGGCACTCATTGGCTCGCCTCCCGCTTTACGAGGTCGCGGACCAGTGCGTTGAGAACGTCGACGGATTCGAGTGGCGATCGATACCCTTCGCTCACCTGAATCAACGCGGGACTGAGCGCTGTGGCAATAAGTGATTGCAGTTCCTCCGCCGGCATCTCCATCAGACTTTGCTTCGCGGCACCGATCGCCGCTGAGTCGACCTGTGGGGCGGTTGCGATCGACTGCCCCCAGTGCTCATTGACCTCCCACTCGGGTGAGTCGTTCTGCAATCTGTGGACGAGCTTGCCGGGACCGATACTCAATCTCTCATGGTTGGCTGCAAAGTGTCGACAGAAGGCGAGGGCTCGGTCGGGAGTCATGCCGGGTTGGTCGCGAAGGGTGGTCAGGGTGTCCCGCCACGTTTGAACTCCTGCCTTGCGAAGAGCCTCCCCCACCTCCCCCCACCGATTGTGCGGAGGGTCCGTCACTGGAGAGGGGGAAGGGGGAGGGGGTGTTTTCTTTGTGTTCAAGTAAGAGGTGTCAACTTGCAGAATTGCGAGTTCAGGCTGCGTAAAATGAGAACTCTCATTTTCGACAGTTGCCGATTTTGCAAGTTGCGGGGTCCAGCCGAACCGATCCCAACACACGACCAATATGCTCGGCTGATTTTGTCGACGGACGCGATCAAGGAAGCCGGCGTCTGCGAGTTCGCGAGTGGTTCGGTTGACGGTTGCCGGTTCAACGGACAGCGATTTTGCGAGCGTGCTGCGAGACGCATAGCACTCGTTCGAGTCACCTGCAAAGCCCGCGATCACAAGCATCGCCAGCTTGTGTTTGCCGGAGAGTTGAGAGGCGAGGATCAGGTGAAAACGATCCCACCAATTCGGAATCTGATTAGTGGAATTCTTGCCCGCAGCAGCGCTCTCCCGTAGCATTCAGTCTCTCCGTGAATCGGTGATGATTCTGACACGCCCGGTTGAGCCGTCTCAATGGTCGACCGGGCGTTGTCGTGCGCCGCGGTCACCGGGTGTGTGCTTGGGAGATGATGGAAGAATCGAGATGCGATCTGCCACTGTACGGATGGGTTTCGTGCGCGCACGAAACCCTGAAAAGACAGTGCAGGATGACCGCCAGCAGGGCGAGAAGAGATTTGGAAATCAAGAAGAAATCCGGATTTCGTGCGCGCCAAAGAGGTTTCGTGCGCGCTTCAGGAGGCTGCCAGCTCTTTCTTCAGCCGGGCCTTTACTCGCGACTTCACTACGCTC
>JAJDEJ010000236.1 GCA_029259815.1 Planctomycetaceae bacterium
ACGCTCAAGTCACCCGCAACCACACCTGCGGCGACAGGCCGTCCCTGATGAAAAACGTCCGGCACCACCTCAAGCACCACAACCGAAACCTCTCCACCGCACACACCGCAGCATGATCCACCTGTCGCAGAATCAAACTCGATTATTTAGAAAGACTTCATCCGGTGTGTCGGTCCGGAGTGCGAAAGCAACTCTCGTTGATGCCCCAGGAGTGTTCGACCTGTGCGCGCAAGGTTTCGGCCGGAACGACCAATGCGGCGCCCGCCTTGTTCACTTCGAGGTGGACAGGTCAGGTCGAGTGTGTGATCACTGCGACGGCGCATCCGCTGACTGTATCCATTGTCTCCAACGATTCGATCGACTCCGCTTGCTGACGTCGAGGTTGGACTTCAGGAAACTGCATGAACCGCATCGTACGGCCTCGTGATCGTGGGCCAACACACCGAATGAATTTTACGATTGACATTCTCAATCAAATTGCTACTCTGTGTAACACTACATACTGTCGCTTCATGGAGCAGGGAATGAGTCAGGCCGGAAAGAAGCCATTAGGACCGTTGGAGCATGCGGTCATGCAAGTCCTGTGGGATCGCCAGCAAGCCACCGCCGATGATGTGCGAAAGGCTCTGCCGCAAGATCAAGAGTTCAAAGAGTCGACGATCCGCACGATCCTCAGGCGTCTGGAGGAGAAGGAGTATCTTCAGCATGACGTTGTGGGGCGGACGTACGTCTATCGGCCTCGGGTGAAGCCGGAGAGAGTCGCCTCGCGTCAGGTGTTGGGGATCGTCGACAAGCTGTGCAGAGGATCGGTGGAGAATCTGCTGGTGGGCATGGTGGACGAAGAGTTGATTACGCCCGAGAAGCTTCGTGAATTGGCCGACAGGATCTCCAAGGCGGAAGAACAACAGAAGTCGACTCCGCGAAAAGCCCGTCGGAAACGCAAGAAGTAGGTTCGACACATGCATGCCGCGACAAATGATGACGCAGCAAACTCAACTGTGACACGGCGAGAGGAGCCCAGCGATGTTTGATCTTGTAGTTCAATGGTTAATCGTGGCGGTGGATGTATCTGTCAAGGCCGTGGTACTTGCAGCGATTGCCTCGTTGACACTTCGACTACTGAGGCTTCGTGACAGCAACCTGCGTCACCGGATGTGGACTGGCGTGTTGATTGGCATGCTGGTGCTGCCCGCTCTCTCACAGACGGTGCCCGGCCTGCAGCTTCCCTTCGCAGTTCCGGAGCATTGGAGAATCGGCCAATGGGACGATGTCTCACTACCGACAGCGAATGCCCCTGACGCCGCTATCGCGGCTGAACGACTCGTGATCGATGTTTCCCAAGAATCGCCGTCAACAATCGCCGCAAACCAACCGTTAGGTGTTTTTGGAGGGCCTCGAACGGAGTGGAGTGGTGCTGAATTGTTCACACTGTCTGATGTCGGACCCGAATCGGAAATGGGAGCCGCCGAATTGAACGTTGAGGTGATCGACAGTATTCACTCCACTGCCACTGAAACTCACGATACGGAAGTCGAAGTTGCTTCAATCACTCCCGCATCGTCAGTCGAAGAGCCGCGACCGCCGAGTTGGCTGGTTGTCATGCTTGCACTCTGGCTCGCGGGTGCCGTTGTGATGACACTGCGACTACTGGCCGGGGTGGCTTACTCGCTTCGTCTCGCATGGTCCTCCACAGTCATTGCGATGAAGGATTTGGTGGAGTTGGGCGTCGACTCTCGATGTCTGGCGAATGATGAACGCAGAACATTGATTTGTGAGTCTCCACTGATCCGGGTGCCGATGGCTTTGGGAGTCTTCCGTCCGCGAATTCTGCTCCCATCCGATTGGGCCACATGGTCGACAGAAAAACTGACGGCGGTGATCGCTCACGAACGGACTCATGTCCAACGAGCGGATGGGGCGGTCGTCTTACTGGCGGAAGTGAACCGCTGCCTGTACTGGTTCCATCCGCTCGCCTGGTGGCTGCGAAGCCATCTTGGCCAACTCGCTGAGACGGCCTGCGATGACGCGGCTATCGACTGGACCGGTGACCGAGCCACCTACGCGCGGCACCTTCTGGAAGTCGCTTCAGCCGTCTCTGGTCATCGCAGCCGTCTGATCACCGTCGGCATCTCCATGGCCCGCCCCTCCAACGTCGAAACCCGCATCAACACCATCCTCGATTTCACCCGCCCCCTCTCCAAGCAACTTACCTGGACAAAGACCCTGCTCTTGCTCGGTGCTCTCATCCCCCTCATCACGCTTGCAGCCGCCGTGCGTCCATCGACGGATACGAAACCGCAATCATCGTTGGATGAAGCGACTGCTGATGTTGACATTGAACAATCGCCGCAGGATGTCAAACCTACTGGTGCCGAAGAGGAAGCGCCTCTTGGTCTCGTGGCAGACGCAACGACTGAGGACGGACCGGAGGCTGAGCCACAGCCGCCAGCACCAGCTGCCGATGAATCAGCCGCAGACGACCCGAAGACACTTTCGGTCGACGGAATCGTACTTGATCCGGACGGCGCTCCGGTCTCTAGTGCCACCGTACAGATTGTCCACGCTCATCGACCGCGATGGTATGCTGCTCCGACGACAGCGTCAGTGCTGGCCACGCTCACCACTCCGGAAAACGGAAGGTTTGAATCTGTCGTTCCGCTCGACGATTTAGAAATTTCGACGAATGGACAATCCGAAATCCCCGAATGGATGAGTGTGATCGCGACCGCTCCTGGATATGGCTTCGGGTTCGCAGCCATTTCTCAATCCCAGAGTGATGAGCCAATCAAGATTCAGTTAGCACCGCCTCAACTCATTCACGGACGTCTGGTCGATCTCGAAGGTCAGCCGATCGCGGGTGCATCGGTCAGCGTGTTCACTGTCGGGTTCAGCGAGTCGTCGGAAAAGGTCGACGAGTGGTTGGCGGCGATCCCGGAGAATCTCTCTTTTGACGATCAAGATATTATCGGGGAATGGGTGCCAGCCGTCACGGGGCCACGGTTTCCCGGTTACACAAGACGGCAAATCTCCCCCGATCACTTCTCGCGAGTGGTGACGGACGATGATGGTCGATTTGAATTAAGCGGTCTGGGGTGTGACCGTGTCGCCGTTCTTCTGGTCACGGCTCCGGGCTTCACACAGTCAATGATCGAAGTCCTCACACGACCTCTCGAAAAGCCCGTGCGGGCAATGACAATGTGGCATCTCGGCAACACAAAGGCGTTTTATGGGGCCGACTTCACGTTTGTTGTCGCACCCAGCATTCCCGTCGAGGGTGTGGTGCGTGATTTGGACTCGCGACAGCCCATCGTCGGTGCAAACGTCATGGTGTATTCGTTGGCCGGGACGACATGGTCTCACGACGGGTACATCGTTACGACGACTGACGATGAAGGGCACTATACGATCGAGGGACTCCCGATTGGTGAGAAAAACCGACTGAAAGTGGTCGCCGACGGTCAACCCTATCTGATCACCGATAGCATCACACTGCCTGAGTCTCACGAATTACAACCGATCGAGTATGACATCGAGTTACCGCGAGCCGTGTGGGCGACCGGA
Source organism: Planctomycetaceae bacterium (assembly GCA_029259815.1). Lineage (GTDB taxonomy): Bacteria > Planctomycetota > Planctomycetia > Planctomycetales > Planctomycetaceae > JAHBXU01. The sequence continues at coordinate 3,562 of JAJDEJ010000236.1, forward strand.
CATCTGCTCGACGAATCGACGGGCGAACCTGTCCAGGGGACCGTTCACTTCACGCCATTCCACGGCAACACATTGGCTGAGCGGTATCCGCAATATGCAGATCAAGTCACCACGTTGATCGGGAATGGCCAGGACTATCAGACAGATGCAGAGGGTCGCTTCCGTATTCCCGTCACGCCCGGTCGCGGCTTGCTTTGTGCGAAGGCGTTCAGCGACCTGTATCGCACTGGTTATGGTGCCGAGAAGATTGAAGAACTGGTTCCGTTCCTCACGAACGCTAACGCCGGTGAAATGCCGACTTTTGACCATGCGGTGCCGTCAATCTTTCATGCACTGCGAGAAATCGATCCCCCCGCCGATGCTGAGGAGTTTGCTGTCGACCTGCTAGTCGATCGCGGCTTGACGCAGGATTTCATCTTTACAGATCCCGATGGTCAGCCGCTGACTGACGTCCTGGTGGGAGGGGTGAAGATTTTGCCGAGGTCGAGCGACCCGCCGTCCGATCTTGTGACTGTAGTTGGTTTGACCGCAGGGACAGCAATCACAGTACAGGCACGGCATATTGAGAGGAATCTCGGTGCTCTTGTTGACATTGTGCCAGAAGGCAATGCGGGAACTCAGACGATCGTTTTGCATCCACCCACAACTGTCCGCGGCCGGCTGATTGATTCGCAAGGGGAGCCACTCTCTGGGGCATCAATCACCCCTCGTTGGACAAACGCTGGTGGTTGGAGCAATAGCCTTTCCAGTGTGACGACGGATAAGAACGGCGAGTTCACCGTCGAATTGCTGCCGGGTGAGAGCTACAACTTGCTCGCCCGCGAGGAACGCTCCGCGCCGCTCACAGAAGACCTTGAAGCGGAGCCCGGACTGGCGATCAACTTGGGTGACCTTGTCATTGATCGCGATGCCAAAGAATGGACACCGGCTGAGCCCAAACGAGAGCCGGTCATCACCCCGGCTCAGCAAGAGGCAACGCCGTCAGAAAATGCGGCAAGAGACCTCCCATCCTCTCCGACGACACGATCGTATTCCGGACGAATCGAGACACCTGAAGGTGAACCGATTGCCGGGGCGAAGATTTGGCTGGCCGTGGCGTCGCATATGTACACTGGCGAGGCGAATAGGAACAATCGGGAGGGGCTACTGCGCGAGCTGGGGACGACGAATGAGCAGGGGCGGTTTGAGGTCGTGCTGGATGCGGTGACGACGCAGGAGATCCGCAAGCGATTTCAGTTCTCGCAGGCGCATTTGGTGGCAACGGCTGAGGGGCGCGGTCTGGATTGGATGCCTCTGGATGTGTTTGAGGACAATCCGGCTCCAAGCGAGAAGAGGGACACGCTGCAATCCCGAATCGACCAGTCACTGGGGGACGGAACGTTCGCCAGCCGGGCACTCAAGTTGCGGCCGGAATCGCAGCCCGTGCTGGGGCGGCTGGTCGATCTGGAAGGCCATCCGCTGCCGAAGGTGACTGTGTCGGTCGAGAGCCTCAGACAGCCGGACATCACCCGGTTGCTGAAGGCCTTTGAGATGTCATGGAGGCGGGAGATGAATGAGGCATTCAGCGCCACGAGCTTCGGTAGCGGGCTACTCGCGCGGAGCGAACTGCAAAGGCTTATCCCACCGGTGACGACTGACGAAAACGGCGAATTCGCAATCCGCGGCCTCGGCGATGATCAACTGTTCAAGCTCGTCTTCAAGGCCGATCGTGTGGAAGCCCGCCCCGTGTATGTCCTCGGTCGCGAGATGGAGACGGTGAGCCTGCCGAACGATGATTCCAATCCCGCCGGAGCGAAAGTCGTGTTTATGGGACGGGACTTTACCTATGCCGTCGGCCCCTCAGTTACGGTGGAAGGGATCGTCACCGACTATGACACGGGCGAACCGGTGGCGGGCGTGCTGGTGTATGTCGAGCGTCTGTTCAAGGAAGGGAGCGTCAATTACGAGCAGTTGCGGCTGGATACGCACCACATGCGGGCAGTGACCGACGGGCAAGGCCGTTTCCGCATCACCGGCATGCCGCCGGGGGAGGGACACGTGCTCGAAGTCATTCCGCCGAAGTCCGAGCCGTACCTGATGATATCGCAGGACGTTTCGCTCAGTCTTGAGGATGGCGACGCGAAGCGCATCGAGTTTCAGGTGAAGCGGGGAATCTGGATCGAAGGCCGCGTCACCGACAAACAGAGTGGCGAACCGCTCTCTGCGACGGTGGACTATTTCGCTCTGAAAAAGAATCCCCACGCACTGGACAAACTGGGGCTCAATAGGGCCTGGAACGACTATCAGCAGCGATACGTGACGGACAGTGACGGCCACTATCGCACGCTCGGTCTGCCCGGTCCCGGCGTGTTGTTGGTAAAGTCTCAGGTTCCAGGCTATCCGCTGGCAGCCGGTGCCGAGACAATTGAAGGTTACGATGCGTCGATTCGCGTCATCCCCACGACGCCCTACCCCCTGCGGGTCAAGGACTGGCATCTGCTCAAACAGATCGATTCAGCCGCCGACGCGATCTCGTTGACCAGTGATCTCGTGTTGGATGCCGGCCTCTCAATTCCCGGTCGAGTCCTCGGACCGGACGGGAAACCAATCACTGACCTTCATGTCCTTGGTCAGACCGAGAGCTTCCCGTGGTGGAGGCCGCGACATGATGACAAAGTTCGCATGACCGATCGGTTCACCGTCAACGGGTACGACGGAAACGGCCCGAGACAATTGTTCTTCAAGAATCAGGACGAAACGCTCGTCGGCCAGCACCGCCTGGAAGGAGTCGCCCCGGAGGAGATCGTGGTCACGCTCCAACCGTCCGTCCGAGTCACGGGACGCGTGATCGCCAACGAAACCGAACTTCCCGCGGCGCGTTACTTCCTGAATTGCGAGAAATGTTCTCTATTCGACGAAAAGTATCCGACGGTGAAGTTCAGCACACACTGGTGCTTCACCGATGACGAGGGCCGCTTCGAGATCAAGGGCCTCATGGCCGGCCTCGTCTACAAGATGATCGCGAGGAACGATAGCGGCAGTAACGACCCTGACCCTAACCGCTTCACGATTGACCTGACTGCTGCCAAACCGGGCGACGTGATCGAACTCGGCGATGTCACCGGTGATCAAGGCGAACAGACGAATCGCACGGAGCGTTTGTCTCCTCCATCGGATGATTCTGAGGGTGTCGGCGAGGTGGAGATGACGGAATCGACCGACGCAATCGAGCCAACGACGAAGCGGGATGATGCGATCGCGTCTATTTCGTATTCCGGAAGAGTTGAGACACCTGATGGTGATCCGATTCCCGGAGCGAAGATTTGGCTGGCGATGGCTTCGTACGAGGAGGACACGAAGGGATTGTTGCGTGAGTTGGGGACGGCTGATGAGCAGGGTCAATTTCATGTCACTTTGGATGCGGCGGCGACTCAGGCGGTCCGCAAGCGACTTAGCCTCTGGCAGACGACATTGGTGGCGACGGCGGAGGGACGCGGACTTGATTGGATACCGCTCGATGTGTTTGACGACAATCCGACGCCGAGTGACGAGCGAGACACACTCCAGGCACACATCGATCAGAAGCTGGGAACCATGCGGTTTGCAAGTCGCACGCTTAAGCTCCGGCCCGCAGCGCGGCCTATCCGCGGGCGGCTGCTCGACCTGGATGGACATCCGCTGCCGAACGTGACGGTGCTCGTCGAGGGACTACAACAACCTGATATCCCGCTGTTGCTGAAGGCGTTCAAAGAATCCTCCAAGGATGGATTCTACACGGCAATCAACGCAACGGGCATCCAACAACCAACACGCGATGAATTGCAAAGGCTCATTCTGCCGGTCACGACGGATGAGAATGGAGCGTTTGAACTCGCCGGGATAGGCGACGATCAACTCGTTTCGCTCTCTTTTGCTGGCGAAGGCGTGCAAGCACAGGTCGTGCATGTGCTGGGTCGCTCGATGGAGACCGTACGGATACCGCACATCTCGTCTTATCCGAATGGTGCGAAAGAAGTGTATGCCGGTCGCGACTTCACCTATGTTCTCGGCCCCTCGGTAACGGTGGAAGGAGTCGTCAAGGACTATGACACCGGGGAGCCAGTTGCACGGACATTGGTCAAGGTCGAACGGCTGTTCAGCGAACGGGGGGGTGCAATCGAAGGACAGCTTCGCCTCGATACCCGGCATATGCGTACGATGACCGATGCAGACGGTCGATTTCGGATGACGGGAATGCCACCGGGAATCGGCCATGTTCTCGAAGCGATCCCGCCCAAGTCCGAGCCGTATCTCCTGGCATCGCAAGATGTCACACTGAGTCTTGACGACGGCCCCGCAAAAGCGATTGAAATTCCGGTCAAGAAGGGCATCTGGATTGAAGGACAGGTCACTGACGAACAAAGCGGCCAACCACTTTCGGGAACGGTCGACTATCTCGCTCTGGAGAAGAACCCGCACACGCTGGACAAACGGGGACTCAGGCAGGCCTGGCAGTTTCATCGCTACCGAATCAACAGTGACGGTCGCTACCGCACACTCGGACTCCCCGGCCCCGGCGTCGTGCTGGTCCAGGCAAAGGGCGGCTATCCTCGCACCGTTGGAGCCGAAACTGTTGATGGGTATGAGGCAAACGACAGCGGCGGTTGGCTGAATACGAATCCCATAAGCCTGCCACTGTCCAATTGGAACTTCATCAAACAGATTGATCCCGAGCCTGACGCAACGTCATTTACCTGCGATGTCGCGTTGGATGCGGGTCTATCGATCCCCGGTCGCGTCGTCGGGCCGGACGGGGAATCCATCGCCGACCTCAACGTCCTCGGCGAGGTTGCCAATATTGCCTACTGGAAGCTGCACGCCACGAACACGTTTACAGTCGAAGGCTACGACGGCGAAGGTCCGCGTCAACTCTTCTTCAAGAACAAGGACGAGACGCTCGTCGGTCATTTCCGTCTGGAAGGCGACGCTCCCGAAGAGATCGTTGTCACTCTCCAGCCGTCGGTCCGCGTCACTGGACGCCTGATCGAGAACGAAACCGAGCTTCCCGCCGCTCGTTATGGGCTTCACTGCGACAAGAGCTCACTGTTCAACGACACATCTCTTGGCACAAAGTTTCGTATCGACGGCTGCCGCACCGACGACGAGGGTCGCTTCGAAATCCGAGGACTCGTCCCCGGCATCATCTACGACATGGACGCTGCCAACCCGCAGCACTTCGTCAATGGACGCAACGAATTCCAGATCGATCTCACGACCGCCAAACCCGGCGACGTCATAGAGCTGGGCGACGTCACGGGACCGAACAGCGACAGACCTGAGGGTCAGTCGGATACCAGTGATCAAATGGAGTAAGCCTGCCACCCTCATATGATATTTTTTGAAATCACATCGAGTGGTCTTTCAATTCTGTTCTTGTGAGTTGCCAAACTAGCCGCGACCGTCAGGGAGCGGAATTTCATCGAACCCCGATCCGCTTCCTGACGGGCGCGGCTAGTGGACGAACCTGCGGAAGTGCAAGATGTCATGAGTGCCTGGGACTTTTACACGCCGTCCGCTGACGTCCCTTGGGACATCAGGCGAGTCGTGCATCTGCATCGGCGGGTGGTGTTTGGTGGGTGTTGGAGTGAGATCAACCGCGATCTTGCTGATGGTCCGGAGGCGGCCGTTTCGCGAGTGTTGGAGGGGACGGTGCGCGATGCCGGTGTGCCGGAGGGGTTCGAGCAGTTGGCGGGGGTGATCGGGGACGCTGCGGTCGATTCGGGCAGTGCTGAACGACTGAAGGCGTGGTGGTTGTATCGGTGTTTGTTTTCGCCGCATCCGCTCGAAGAACGGTTGACGCTGATGTGGCACAATCACTTTGCCACGAGCAACCTCAAGGTCAACGACCTGCGGTTGATGAAGCAGCAGAACAACACGCTGCGAAAGCATGCGATGTCGCCGTTCGGCGTGATGCTTAGAGACATCGTGCATGATCCGGCCCTGCTGGAATGGCTGGATGCACCTTCCAATCGGGCCGGGCAACCGAATGAGAACCTCGCACGCGAGTTGATGGAATTGTTCACGCTGGGCATCGGGAACTACAGCGAACTGGACGTCAAGGAAGCGGCGCGAACTCTGACAGGCTGGACCGTCCGGCAAGACGAGTTTCACAACCTCGAATCGCTGCATGACGACGGTGAGAAAACGATCCTCAGTCACACCGGCAAGTTCGACGGCGACGATCTCGTTGAACTCCTGCTCGAAGAACCGGCTGTCGCAAGACGACTCGCATGGAGGCTGACGGATGAGTTCTTCGGCGAAGGCGTCGTTGATGACGTTGCACTGGATGAGTTGGCAGACGGCCTGCGGGAGCACAACCTCGACATCCGCTGGGGCGTCGAGAGGATTCTGCGATCACAGTTATTCTTCAGTGAGGCAAACATCAACAGCCGTGTGTGTGATCCGGTGACATTTCTGGTCGCCCCGCTACGCGCTATCGAGTGCTGGAGAAACCCTCCAAGCACACTGGTTTTGGCCGAGTGGATTGAACGGCTGGGACAGGATCTGTTCTCCCCACCCAATGTTGGCGGCTGGGCCGCTGGGAAAAGCTGGCTCTCCACGCGGACAGTTGTCGCCCGCGCGAACTACGCATCTGCACTTGCGGAGGGGCGGCTGACGAATCCGACCCAGCCACCGGACCTGACGGAAGTCCTTCAGCCGCACGCGGGATCGGGTGATCCTCGCGAACAGATTCGAGCTCTCAGTGAGGTACTGCTCGGCGAATCAACCGAGGAAGCGATTCTCAGTATTGAGGCAACGATTGTGGGATCGGCAGACATCAATTCGGCATTGTGCAAGGCAATGGCCTTGTTGCTTTCTCGGACTGAAGCACAACTTCACTAACAACCGGAGGGTCAAGATGCTCACTCGTCGACAGATTCTACAGCGGTCTGCACTGGTTACGCTTTCTCCCTGGATTCCTGTAATTCTTCCCCGCTCGCTACATGCGGCTGAAGTCAAGCAGGACGATCGGATTCTGGTTGTCATCCAGCTCGACGGCGGGAACGATGGTCTCAACACGGTGATTCCTTTCGCTGACGAGAATTATGCAAAGTTCCGCAGTGAACTCCGTATTCCAGAGAATGATGTTTTGAAGTTGAACGACACACTCGGTCTGCATCCTGCGATGAAGCCAGCAGCCGAGTTGTTCCAGGAGGGGCGACTGGCAATCGTCCAGGGAGTTGGATATCCGAACCCCAATCGCTCCCACTTCCGCAGCATGGCCATCTGGCAGCACGCCCGACTGGAGGAGAATCAACACGACAGTATCGGTTGGCTCGGACGGGCCGCAGATACTGTCCGTTCAACGGACTCCTCCGCACCGGATTCGATCTACGTTGGCGATGACAGCATTCCCGTCGCGTTGCGAGGCCGCCGCGCCAATGCTGTCTCGCTTGCCAGTGAGACCGATCTGCAGCTGACAAGTCCTTTCGGTCCGCGCAATATCGATGTGGGACCAAGTGATTTGACATCCTTCGTCACACGTACACTCGATCGATCCTACGACGCGGCTCGACGATTCGGCGAGTCGGAAGCCGTGACTGACGGGGAAACCAGTTATCCAAACTCGTCGCTGGCCCGCAAGCTGCGGCTCGCGGCACGGCTCATCAAGCTCGACGGAGGGACAAAGGTCTATTACGTCTCACAGTCGGGCTACGACACGCACTCCACACAAGCCAATCGTCATCGGCAGTTACTTGGCGAATTCTCAGGCGCGCTGAGTGCATTCCTGGAGGACCTGCGAGACTCTCGACTGGAGGAGCGGGTCGTCGTGATGGCCTTCAGCGAGTTTGGCCGCCGCGTCCAAGAGAACGGTTCCGCCGGCACCGACCACGGAGCCGCCGGACCGGTGTTCCTGGCAGGGAGGGGCATCCACGGTGGAATCATCGGTGATCACCCCTCACTCACTGACCTGGATGCCGGCGACCTGAAGACATCGATCGACTTTCGCCAGATCTACGCAACTCTCCTTGATCAATGGCTGAACATTCCATCGGAGGATGTTCTCGGCGACTCATTCGATCGACTTGAACTCGTCAAGTCGTGACCGTAGTCACGCCCGTACGAATCCATTGCACAATCGGGCCAAGCATACCCCCAACAGGCGATCATTCTGTTTGCGCGAGTTAGTTCCGTATGACAGCCACCCTTTCCAGACGAGAATTTCTACCAATCGATGTGCAGATCGGGGTCGATCGACCGAGATGTGTCTAACCAAAGTGGTACTTCCGTGTCATCAAGACGAGTGCGCAGGACGCTTGAACCTTTTGACCGGATTCAGATTCTCGCTAACGGCCCAATGTCGAACCGACCGGGAGCAGCTCCAGTTTAGGCTTGCGCGCACAGGACATTTCGTCCTGGGTCTTGAACGGCAGTGCTCTACGACGTGTCGGAGTGAAACACCGACGGCACTTCACAGATCTTCTGAATCTGCCTCGGACACATCGGCCGACAGACCGCCACACGCCGCCGGTGTCGCGGCTTCATCTAACGGGCCGGGTATTAACCCTACCAAGGCCCTCCCGGCCACAGTCGGCCAAGAGGCGGAGAGCGATGGTTAACGACGCAAACTTCAAGATGGATGTCTGAAGAAGCCTGTGCGTTTTGCAACATTCGGCACGACTCCAGTGGCTCTCAACCGTCCGCTTATTGCCAGTCATCGCAAGCTTAGGAATGCCATCGGCTCGTGAATGGCTGCGTGACATGCTTCGGTTTTTTCGGACAGGTGAGTGTCTTATTTTGGACGGTCAACGAGGAGCTGTCCGATGTCGAAGAATGGGAATCAGACGGGTACGGGCGATGGGAAGAGGAGCCGTCGTCGGTTCACCAAAGAGTTCAAAGAAGAGGCGGTGCAGATGCTCCTCGATGGTCACTCGACTACGTCGGTGTCGGAGCGGCTGGGACTCTCTGGGCCACAGTTGCTCTACGGTTGGAAGCGTGAGTTGATCGGCCAGGCGGGAAAAACAGCCGCCACGTTGGAGTCACGAGTTCGCGAGCTGGAGCGAGAATTGAAACGCGTCGAGCGGGAGCGTGACGTGTTAAAAAAAGCGTTGTGCATTTTCGGCCGCGACGGGTGAGAGACATTTACTCAGCCATCGATCAACTGGTCATGAGGGAGGAATTTTCGGTGACGCTGGTCTGTCAGATTCTCGAAGTGAGCCGGTCGGGTTTTCACACTTGGCGATCAGAGCAGATCTCTCGGCGAGAGGTGCGAGACCGGGAACTGACGCCGCTCATCGGCGAGATCTTCTGGCATCACAAACGCCGTTACGGCGCCCGTCGAATTGCTGAGGAGTTGCAACGGCGTGACATCGCCTGCGGTGTCGCTCGTGTCGCCAGGCTCATGAAAGCCCTTGATTTACAGGCGATTCAACCGCCGAATCAATCACACCGACCGTACCGAAATAAGCAACTGACCTGTCCGCGCAAACTGAAGCACCTCAGCGCTTGGATTCGATGTTACAAGTGCTAGATGTTACAAGTGCTATTTGTTAAACATAGCACCTTTTGTGCCCCACTCATTCAGAAGGAGATGCGTCAATGAATACGGCTCGAACGAAGAAGGCGACCAAGTCAGTTTCTCATAGAACGCCTGAGGACACCAAGGACACCACAGCCAAGCCTGGACCGCAAGAAACCACCAATGAAACGGCCCCCGCTGAGACAGCTCACACACCGGCCGCGCGGACGATCTCAAGGCCCGCACGACACGCCTGGCCATTGTGCGACGCCTGCAGACCCTGCCGTCTTCGCTGCGGCGCGGCGTCACATTCGACAACGGCAAGGAGTTTGCTGAACCTGAGCGACTGAGCCAAACTCTCCACCGGGAGACCTACTTCGCGTTGCTTGACAAATCCTGGCAACGCGGAACCAATGAAAACACCAACGGTCTCATTTGAGACTTCTTCCCCAAAGGCACCGATTTCACACAGATCAGTCATCAAGCGGTGGCCCGTGTGGAACACTGACTCAACGAACGTCCCCGAAAACGCCTCGGCTACAAAACCCCCAACGAAGTCTTCGCAAAATACCTGCGCTGCAATTGAATCTTGCATTCACCGACCATTTTGAAGTACTTCGGATCAATATCGTACTGTGTGACAGGTACTGGATGTCGTGGCACTCTTTCCGCGAATGACGACGCTTCGTGAAATCAATCCATGCGATTTCTTACACACTGGATTCGAAAATCATCGCACGATTTCTGATCAGGAATGTGTCGGCGGTCAGAAAAAACTGATGAGTCACTGGCAAGTGGAGGCCGAACGGACGAAGATTTGCCGAAGTCCCATGCGATCAACCAAGTGAAGATGGGTCCCAAACAACAGGACAAGGGCTATGCGACCCATGTGTGGCGTTAAGACTTTCTGTGCTTGGTTCGGGCCGATCATCGTGATACCGTCGGTAGAAATGACCGCCTTCCAAGCTTGATGCAACCTTCACGCACCTTCCTCGGAACGACTGATGAGCAACCCGGACGCACAAGGCATTTTGGCCACGCCCAAGAATGCTTCCACCCGCATCGTCTCGCTTGATCAGTTTCGGGGGTACACCGTGCTGGGGATGTTCCTGGTGAACTACCTGGGGAGCTTTGCGGCTTGTCCGAAGATACTGCTGCACACGCATGACTACATCAGCTATGCCGATACGATCATGCCCCACTTCCTGTTTGCGGTCGGGTTCGCGTTTCGGCTGACATTTGGTCGCCGCGCACAAACTCAGGGGTTGGCCGTCGCGAACTGGCATATGGTGCGGCGAATGTTAGGACTCGTGCTGATCTCGATGGTGATCTACCATTCGAGTCCACCAGCAGAGACGTGGGCCGGGCTGAGCGAGAAAGGCATCGGCGGTATTCTGCCAAACCTCCTCAAGAGGGAGTGGTTCCAGACGTTAATGCATATCGCGGTCACGTCATTATGGATTCTGCCTGTCATTCGTGCCGGGGTTGGCGTGCGTATCAGTTGGATGGTGTTCTCTGCAGCCCTGCATGTTGCCTTGTCCTACTGGTTTAACTTTGAATGGAGCAATGGGAGTGGCCCTTACGAGGGCACGGGCAATGGGATCGACGGCGGACCACTCGGATTCCTGACATGGACCATTCCCGCGATCCTCGGCACACTCGCTTGTGACGCCGTCGCCGGAGCAGAAGGCCGACCACGATTATGGAAGATGGTCGCCTGGTCGTTTCTGATCATGGGCCTCGGCTGGGGCATCTCCTGCGGCACACGGATGTACGATGTGCCTCCCGACATGGTCGAAGAACTCAAAGGCCAGAAGCTGGCGACCGATCCTGTCTTCCCACCCATGGCACAGATCAAGGCCCACTTCGAGCAGGATGACGTGTCGCAGCTGTTGGCCGAACCTCCGTTCGTACCTCCGCCACACAGTTGGGACCCACCAGAACTCAAGGAGGGGCAGACTCCCGGTCGGGGCGGCTTCATGGGTTGGTTGCTTGATCCCAACTACCGGCCAGAGAACCATGCCTCATGGTACCGCAAATGGAATTACTGGATGATGAGCCAACGCGGTGGCACTTTGTCGTATCTCACGTTCTCCGGGGGTTTTTCGCTACTGGTGTACGTCCTGTTCTACGTGGCCTGTGACATCTACGGCTGGTCGCTGGGCGTCTTCCGCTCATTCGGCGTCAATGCGCTCGCTGCCTACATCCTGCACTCGATGGTTGGCGGTGCGATCAAGCCATTCGTCCCCAAGGATGTCCCCGGATGGTATATGACGGCCAGCGTCATCCTGTTTTTCGTGGTGAACTACGTGATCATCCGACACCTTGAAAAACAGAAGATTTTCCTCAAGCTGTGATCATCATCGATGGCGGTTGAACTCCATTAGATTGAATTCCTGACAAGGCTGGCTCATGTCCTCATCATCAAACACACTTCGCGAGTCGGGCACTTCGACTACTGACAGCAACGGAAATGAAACTGCCGGCAGCCCGTCGCCGTTGAAGGGAGTCGCCTCCCTGGCTGCGACACCGCGTGTGGTGTCGATGGACCAGTACCGGGGCTACTGCGTTGCCGGCATGTTTGTCGTCAACTTTCTGGGAGCGTTCGACGTTACTCACCAGTTCCTGAAACATAACGGCACGCATTTCAGCTGGGCTGATTCAATCATGCCCGGATTCATTTTTGCGGCTGGTTTCTCGTTTCGGTTGTCAGTCCTGAAGAGAATTCAACGTTTTGGTCGAGGGAAAACCTATTTGGGAGTCGTCAAACGGAGCTTAGCCCTGGTGCTACTTTCCTTGATGATCTACGGGCTGGGCGGCGGGTTCGACAACTGGGGAGGAGTGAACAGCGAAAGCTCCTGGAAGTACTTCACGGAGTTACTCAAAGCCGATCTCTGGGAAGTGCTGGCCATTATTGGTGTGCTGCAACTGTTGCTGCTGCCCATCATTGAGACCGGTCCGGTGTTTCGTCTGATAGCGACCGTTGGGTGTTCCGTCGGGCATATCCTTATCTCGGCATCGTTCAACTATTGGTTTGTCTACGGACAGCCCAACTGGATGGAAGGCGTCTGGGGCCTGGAAGGTCGCCGCGCATGGGATGGCGGCTTCTTCGGCCTGATCTCCTGGGCCATTGCCATGCTTGCCGGCACACTCGTCTATGACTTGATGGTCTCACGTTCAGCCGCGAAGACCGTCCGACCACTCTTCGTGTGGGGCGGCGGGCTGATGTTTGTGGGTTACGCTATGTACTGTTTGACAACACTCTATGACGTGACGGACGCGGAAGCGATCGCGGCTTACGAGGCGGGAGTCGTCAACGCAGAGGCGAAACGAGTTGCAGAGGCCGAGAAGAGAGCGTTCTGGGAATCCGATCCAGAGCCGCTGACAGAAGAACAACTCGCAAAGGCTGCGGAGGCGCGCAGTGCCGCCGCAGAGAAAGACAACTACAAAAAGTATGCTTCCGAGTTGGAGCAATTGATCGCAAGAAGAGCCAAAGAGAGGGCGGAAGCCGACAAGCCACGAGTCATCGACAAGGTCTTTGCCGAGTCACCGGTGATCCCACCCTTCGAAAACGCATCCGGTCGGTCATTCACATCCCTGCTCGCTGAGCCACCGTTCTTTGTCCCCAGACCTGATGCGCTTCGTAAAAAAAACTACTGGTCGATGGACAAACGGATGGTGACCCAGTCGTTCATTCTGTTCGCCACTGGCTTCAGCATCGCCGTGTATGCACTGTTCGTGCTGGCCTGTGACACCGCCGGGTGGAGCATCGGTCTGTTCCGGACCTTTGGTCAGAATGCCCTCGCCGCCTATGTGCTTCACGGGCCGGTCGAACATTCGATCCAGCAACTCGTGCCGGACGACTCTCCTGCATGGTGGGTCACGGTTGGCTTTGTGATCTTCTTTACAATCACTTACTTCTTCTGCCGCTTCCTCGAGAAGAACAAACTCTATCTCAAGCTGTAACCTCTTCGGATATCTGCCCCTGCAACGTGAGCATGAGCTTGCGTCCACTGGCGCGGTTGCGATGCTCGCACAGGTAAATGCCCTGCCAAGTGCCCAGTACGAGTCGTCCGCCACTCACAGGGATCGTCACCGAACTGCCCGCAAGCGTTGCCTTGACGTGTGCGGGCATGTCGTCCGGCCCCTCCATCGTGTGCACATAGGGCAGCGACTCCGGCGCGATGTGGTTGAACGCCATCTCCATGTCGACGGGCACATCAGGATCGGCATTCTCATTGATCGTCAACGACGCGGACGTATGCAGGATGAACACGTGCAACAGACCAACGTCCACCTGCTCAATCTCTGGCAGCCCTTCGGCAACGTGACGGGTGATCAGATGAAACCCTCTCGGGCAGGCTGGCAGAGTGATTTGACGTTGATACCACGACATGCCTGGCGGTCTCCAATGAAACTTCAGCGATACATTTGATGGTGCCTCAGGGTCTGCCATCGGTCTGTCGTCGTCAAGGGGTGAAACGAAACTATGGTTATCCCGGTCGCATCCGGGAGTCGCTCACCGTCGCCCCCCAAAATCCATGACAGTCATCTCTCGATCGAGTGTCTCGCCATGACCGACTTGCGTCTCGATTTGGCCCTCAATTTCAGACCGGCCACAGATCGGTGGAAACTCGTGATTCACTCGACGGTGATCCGTGTCATCCGTGAAATCCATGGTTAAGAAACAGACCACAGATTTCACGGATTCCACAGAGAGGTCTCGCACGGATTTCGATCGTGAGACGGACTGTTTGCTTGACCGTCTCGCGGCGGTGGCCACCAAAATGTCTCATTCCTTCCATAGATGCCCACCCTCTATCTCGGAAGCTATGAATCCCTGACCTCTTGCTCCACAATGGAGCCTGATCCGATGTTGTGAACCACCCTTGTGGAGTGCCCGATGAGTGTCCGAGTCTGTCTTGTCCTGACCGTTTTGCTGTCTCTGACAGGGACAGAATCTATCTCGGCGGAGACGCCGTATTCCATCGGGTTCGGCAAAGCAGACATCACGCCCACGCAACCGCTGCGGCTCTCGGGGTACGGCAATCGGACGGAGCCATCGGAGGGTGTAGACGAGCCGCTGTCTGTCCGAGCCATGGCACTGAGGACCGGCGAAGACAGCCCGCTGCACGTGATTGTCTCGGTCGACACGATCGGTGTTTCCGGTGCGTTGACGAAGGAGATCCATCAGCGAATCGCCCAGGATCATGATCTCCCTCGATCGCAGTTCGTACTCTGTTGTACACATTCACACACCGCTCCACAGATCGTGGGAGCGTTGACCAACCTGTTCGCGAAACCACTCTCGGATAACGAGCGACTCGATCTGGAGAAGTACGCACAGCGGTTGTCGGATCAGACGGTCGCAGCCGTCGACGCGGCGATCAAAGACCTGCAACCGAGTCGACTGTATGTCGGTGAGGGAGAGGCGACGTTCGCCGACAACCGACGTGTGATACAAAACGGCGTCTGGGTTGGCTTCGGCATCACCTACGGTGGAGCCGTCGATCACTCGCTGCCAATTCTCAAGATCACCGATGCGACCGGCGAAAAGATTCGAGGAGTCCTTTTCAACTACGCCTGTCATTGCACCACGTTCGACAGCAACTACAACCGCATCAACGGCGACTGGGCCGGATATGCTGCCAGGTTCATCGAGGAAACGTTTCCTCAAGCGACGGCCCTGTGCACCATCGGCTGCGGTGCTGATGCTAATCCTGAGCGAGATCGCGATCGGGACATGCAGATCGCCGAAGCTCAGGGGCAACAGATCGCGGACGAAGTGCAACGAGTCACCGCTGGTGACATGACCGAGATCACGGCGAGTCCGCAGGCCTCGTTCGGCTTCGCAGGGCTACCGAGTGACCGTCCGTCTCGCGATAATCTTAAAGCCGGTCTCAACGACAACTCTCCCCAAGTTCGTCGTCACGCACAGCACATGCTGGACATTTTGAAACGCATGGGACGTCTGCCCGAGACTTACCCGATGCCCCTCCAGACGTTCCGCTTCGGCGATCAGTTTGTCATGGTCTTTCTCGGCGGCGAGGTCTGTGTCGACTACGCCTTCCGCATTAAAAAGGAATTTGGCCAGGACAATCAGCCGCCCGTGTGGGTCACCGCCTACGCAAACGACGTCTTTGGCTATGTCGCCCCCGAACGCATGCAGAGTGAGGGCGGGTACGAGGTCGATGATTCGATGATCTATTACAACCAACCAGGTCGCTGGTTGAGCGGGACCGAGGACCTCATCCTCCAGCGATTGCACGAACTCTATGACCATCGGGGCTCAATCGGTCCGGTCTCTCCCGAAAAGAGCTTGGGGCTGATCACGGTTCCGGAAGGATTCTCTGTTGAACTCATCGCAGCCGAACCATTGATCCGTGACCCCGTCAACTTTGCTCTGGGGGCAGACGGAAAACTGTGGGTGGTCGAAATGGGCGATTACCCTCGCGGCGAGCCGGGTGTCGACGGGACGAAACCTGACAATGACGCGCATCCTGAGAACTCGCCGCCAGGCGGTCGCGTCAAACTGCTGACCGACTCCAACGCGGATGGACGCTATGACGAAGCGACGACGTTTCTCACAGAACTGAAGTTTCCAGCGGGGATCTTCCCCTGGCGAGACGGTGTCGTCATTGTCGCAGCACCGGAGATTCTCTTTGCTCGTGACACCGACGGTGATGGCGTTGCAGACGAACGACGCCAACTGTTCACCGGTTTCCACGAAGGGAATCCCCAGCACCGCATCAGTGGAGTCGCATACGGACTCGACGGTTGGCTGTATCTATCGGGAGGAGCGTACAACGGCAAGATTACATCACATGTCACAGGTGAGGTGACCAACGTCACAGGTCGTGACGTGCGCATTCATCCGGACAAGGGACTCATCGAACCGCTGAGTGGTCAAAGCCAATACGGTCGCTGTCGTGATGACTGGGGCAACTGGTTCGGCAACACAAATTCCGAACCCCTGTTTCATTACGCCATCGAAGACCCTTATCTCCAGCGGAACCCTTACGTCCCGTCCCCTCAGCCGCGTGTGTTCGTCACCGAGCCGGCAGTCATTCCGCCCGTGTATCCGACGAGTCGAACGGTCGACCGCTTCAACGACCTGCATGCACTCAACCGCTTCACCTCCGCCTGTGCTCCCCTCGTCGTGAGAGATACGACATTGGGCGCGGACTTTGTCGATGCAGTTCTGATTTGTGAGCCGGTGCATAATCTTGTCAGCCGCGTGATCCTGGGAACCGATGGCGTGACGTTTCGCGGTCATCGACTGGATAGCGAGCAACAGTCCGAGTTCTTGTCCTCGCAGGACAACTGGTTCCGTCCGGTCTTCGTCCGCAACGGCCCGGATGCGTCACTCTGGGTGTGCGACATGTACCGTGAAACGATCGAGCATCCGCGTTGGATTCCCGAATCCTGGCAAGTCAAGCTCGACCTCTACGCCGGGCATGATAAAGGGCGTTTGTACCGCCTGCGTCCAACCGATCAGCAAGCGTCCGCGGCCCCCGACCTGGCAGACATGACGAGCGCCGAATTGGTCACAGAACTCCAAAGCAAGAATGGCTGGCGACGCGATACGGCCCAGCGCTTGTTCGTTGAACGAGCCGATGATTCCATCGTCGCCGCACTTGCCCAAGTGGCTCGTGACCATTCGCGACCAGCCGTGCGGGGACAGACCATGGCCACGCTGTCGTGTCTCAAGCAACTCACCCCTGACCTGCTCGTCGACATGCTTTCCGACGACGACCCGCGCGTCGTGCGGTTGGCCATTCGTGTGAGCGAATCGCATATCGAGGATGCGGATGTTCTGCAGGAGTTGCGTGGACTCACGACTCATGATGATTTACAAGTCAGATATCAGTTGGCATTGAGTCTCGGCGAGAGTCAGGAACCGATGGCCGCTGAGGGACTGCTTGAATTGGCCCTGCGTGATCCAGACGACCCGTGGATGCGCGCCGCTACGTTGTCTTCAGCCGTTCCGCATGCCGAGCCTCTCCTGCAGAAGCTCCTCGCACAACAAGACAACCTTGAACGTCACACTGGACTGCTCAAGGATTTGATTGCGACATCACTAGGCGAAGATGTCTCAGGCGGTCTGCATCGAGTCGTACAATTGCTCACGAATGAACAGGCTCCGCAGAACGTGCAGGACTGGCAACTGTCGGCTCTCAGCACGTGTGTCGAAGCCGTGCGCCGTCGAGGTGAACAGTGGACGGAAGTGGCAGCCATCGTGGGGGATGACGGTCGAACTTCTGGGCAGATTGCAAAGCCCTTGTTCGCCACGGCTCGTCAGATCACAGCCGATGATGATGCAAAGACTGCTCAACGAGTCATGGCCGTGCGACTGCTTGGTCAGGAGACCGAATTCCGAGACGGTGACATCGCCTTCCTGGCACGTCTCATCTCGCCGCGTGTGGCCGTGGAGTTGCAAGTGGCGGCTGTCAGTGCCCTGGCAGCGTGCGAAGCGGATGGCCTTGTGAGCACGTTGCTTGCAGACTGGACCGCTCACACTCCAACTGTCCGCACAGAAGTCATCAGCACGTTCTTGTCTCGCAAAGAATGGACGGGGGAGTTCGTCGATGCACTCGAAGCTGGTGAGGTCCCCGTGAGAGATCTCGATGCGGCAACACAGAATCAACTACAGACCTTCCTCCACAAGCACCGACGCAATTCGGCTCAAGAGTTGTTCGCTTCGACTGAGTCTGCACACCGGGGAGAGGTCGTCGCGACATTTCAATCGGTGCTGTCACTCGAAGGACAAGCGGAGCAGGGAGCCGTTCTCTTCAAGAAGGTGTGCAGCAACTGTCACAAGCATCGAGGCATCGGGAATGACCTTGGCCCCCAACTGGGGAATCTCAAGAACAAATCGGGCGATGCTCTGCTGACGGCGATCCTGGATCCCAATCAGGCGGTCGAACACAAGTTTCGCGGCTTTGTCGTCGCGACGAGCGACGGTCGTGTCGTCAACGGTCTGCTCAAATCCGAGACGGCGAGCAGCATCACCCTCATTGAACCCAGCGGCAAAGAGCATGTCCTGCTACGGATTGACATCGAAGAGATGAAGAGCACGGGTAAGTCATTCATGCCTGAAGGACTCGAGAAAGATCTGACCCCTCAAGATATTGCGGACGTGATCGCCTTTGTGGCGAGTGAGAAGTAGGACACGCCAGTCACTCTTTCAGCATCCAACCAGTGGGTGTGTCATTCCGTTCACTCACCGACCCGGCTACATTGCCCGCATGTCCAAGCCAACTTCGCTGTACAGTGTGCGGGTCACACTTGTTGAGGGAACATCACCCGTGACCGTGGCCGCCTGTCCGGTCTGCGCACGCACGACGGCTGTGCCTCGTTACGCGATTGAAGGAATCGAGGCCCGCATCGTTGTTTGCGAGGAGTGTGGTCTTGGTCGCTTCGTCCCAGCGCCATCAGCCGACCAGATTCGAGATTTCTATCCCGACTCTTATTACGGCAGCACAGGTCGTAAGTTTGAGGGACTCGTCGAGTCACTCGTGCGGGTCGTAGCGGCCAGACAAGCGAGATTCCTGACCCGTGGTCTGCCGGATGGTGCACGAGTCCTCGACGTCGGCTGCGGGCGAGGCGTCATGCTGCGTGCGTTCGCTGATCGTGGCTTTGAAGTGCACGGCACCGAAGTCAGTGCTGCCGCCACGCAGGGAGTCGACCCCAGAGCCATCCTGCACATCACCTCCCGTCTGGCAGATGCAGATCTGCCGGAGGGGACGTTTGACCAGATCGTCCTCTGGCATGTCTTCGAGCATTTGCCTGATCCGCGAGAGACCATCCTTGAAATCCGACGCCTGCTCAAGCCGGGCGGCAAGTGCGTGATTGCCGTCCCCAACTTCTCCAGCCTGCAGTCGCGTGTGACGGGAGCCGGCTGGTTCCACCTGGACCCGCCACGCCACTTGTATCACTTTCCAGTTTCAGCACTGCGTCGGCTGTTTGAGAACAACGGATTGAAGTGCACATCCGAGCATCACTTCTCACTGCGACAGAACCCGTTCGGCTGGGTGCAAAGCGTGCTCAACTGCGTTTTCTCGCTCCCTCGAAATGGACTGTACGTGCTGCTGCATCGATCAAGTTCTGTTGAGAAGCCTTTCTCCCGACCACTGCGTTGGCTCTTTCGCGTGGCTTTCATCCTGGGGATGCCGGTGGCAGTTGTGTTGAGTGTGATCACCGCTGTCATTCGACAAGGAGCAACCGTGACAGTCGTCGCACGACGGCAGGAACGCTCGCCGGATGCTGCACAAATATCGTAAGGGAGTCCGTCAGTCATTGACACAATCGTCACAGACGTACAACTCACTCGCAGTTTTCCCAACGTGACCGATTCACAATGCAACGGAGTCACGAGCAACAAACTGGGGAGACGATAGAAAGTTTGACGGCGGACAAGACAGCCGCCCGATGACGACAGGCAACTTGGAAGCAGGCCACCGGTGGTGGCCGCGCGGCATGACGCCGACAACGCTTTGAGTTGATTGTCGCGATGATCCGGCCACTCCGTCATGACGACGGAGCCCGGTCCTTATCACCCCCTCAATGGATTGACATCACGCGACTCCCCGCGTTCGTGTGATCTTCACAAAAGGAGTTGACCCATGCTCGTGCTCTCACGACAACGCGATGAAAGCATCATGATCGGTGACGATATTGTCGTCACGGTCGTCGAGATTCGAGGCGACAAGATCCGCCTCGGCATCCAAGCCCCCGCAGAAGTGCCCGTACACCGCGAGGAGATCTACAACGCGATTCAGCAAGAGAAGTCCGCTTGAAGACAGACCCCAGCGCTCCCGTTGGTCGCGGCTAA
>JAJDEJ010000237.1 GCA_029259815.1 Planctomycetaceae bacterium
CCCCCTTTTGCCCCTTCTGCCATCAACACTCTGCCTTCAACCCGTGTTCGCCTGACCACAGCAACTCGTTCAACCAACACCGCGCCCGGGGTTAAAAAACTGACACCCTCGGAGCGTGACGACTACTTTCATTCTCGATGCCTCGAGAGCTCCGGAACTTCTCAGACGATCGCAGCGGCGATGGCGTTGGAAAGTCTCGCGAGGCGGCTGCCCGATCGTTCGAAGGGTTGCGTCGACAGGATGACCGCAGCGGAGTTTCGGTCGGGGTCGATCCAGATCATCGTACCGGTCGCTCCCCAATGCCCATACGCCGACCGACTCACCAGATCGCCATGCGATGCGACGTGAGCGGGCCAGTTCAGCCGCCAGCCGAAACCCCAGCCGCGGGCACGACGATCGGCCTCGGGGACGTCTCGAAACTCGCGAAGTTGATTTGATGTTGCCGCTGAGATCGTTGCCGACGAAAACAGATCGAGATCACCGGCATTGCCGTTGTTGAGCATCATTTGAGCGAACGTGGCCAAGTCTCGTGGCGTCGTCAGCAGGCCGCCCCAGGGAGCGCCGAACTGTCGCCAGTAACGGCTGTTCCAGTTCCAGTCTGTCTGATCTTGCTGTTCAGCCGGGACGACGACTTCGACGATGCGGTCCACGACGGGCGACTCGCCTTCAAACCACTCATCGGGAGCACCGAGAGACGTGTCACGCATTCCGAGCGGTTCAAAAACATTCCGCCGTAAGAATTCGCTGCACCTCAAGCCGCTGACACGGAACACAATCTCACTCAGCAGCACGAAGCCCATACTCTGATACTGCACCCCATGTCCCGGCGGGAAGTCGAGCGTGACGGCGAGCGTCCCCTCTAAAAACTTCTCGAACGGTCCCTGCTGTTCACGAAGCTGACGGTTATTGGGCAACATATCCGGCAGTCCGGACGTATGAGTGAGGAGATGCCGCACGGTCATGGGGCGATTTGGAGTCGCGTCCATCTCGGGGATCAGATCTCGCACACGCTCATTCAGCGCGATTTGCCCCTGCTCGACCAGCATCATTACCGCCATGGCCACGAACGGCTTGGTCAAGGAGGCGACAAGGAATATCGCGTCATCTCGAATCGTTCCCGGTACGTCTTCCAATCGTTGCCGACCGAAGAGCAGCGGCTCTTCAAGACCACAGTCTCGTCTCACAAAGTCGATCGCCAACGCGGGAACGGTCGCATTGTCTACCATCGTCCGGCAGAGGTCGAGCACATGGCTCCAGCGAGCGGGATCGAGTCCCAACTCAGTGATCGTCCGTGGAGTGAGTGAGTCGGGCACGATTTGGCACTTGGTCATTCAAGCAATGTGGCGGATTTCTGTAGCGTAGACTGTCACGGAAGTCGAAGCGTGCTGAGGCGGATCATCCCCCAATGCCCCGTGGGAATGTCAGGCGGACGTGTCGTCCAACTCTCGAACTTCGATCAGCTGATCGAACATGGTCATTGCAAAGACTTCGCGGACTTCTGTTGACGGATTGAAGACCTGGATCTTGAGATCGAGCTTCCGGAACGAGGCCATCAGACCCAGCAGACCGCTGGGAATCAGGCGGACGCCGGTGAGATCGAAGGCGACGACCTCCGCGTTGTGCTCCTTGACCAAGGCAAGCAAGTCATCGCGACATTCGGCAATATTGATGTTGTCCAGAATCTCTTCTCCGCCGAAACCAACCACGGTGGTCTTGCCAGCTTCGTAGACTTGGAGACGTCGAGAATCCTGTTTCATTGTGACCCTCGCACTATGAGAAGTTGATTCAATCATCTCTCGAAGAAAGCGATCCGCCCATCAGAATTCCTAGAAGCGATAGAGTATACCAAGAACCAGGGGATCTTCCCACAAATGCGTCGTCTGGGAATCACTTCACCGCAAGACACTGCAGTGAAAGCCTTCGAAGCAGACTCACTCTGCCAACCAAATCCTGAGGCGACAGAGCAACTCTGACAGCTTCGCTTAATGATCAGCAGACTGGATTCGGCGGGAGATAAAGAGCCCGAGCAGGCGAGTGTAGCCTTCAGCAAAGTCGACCCTAACCTTCAGACCGGTCGGCGTCGTGTGGACAACGAGACGTGCGGTGTCACCGGTTGAGTCAGAAAACGCCTCTCTCGCCAGCGAGGCCAGTTTTGCGGTCTTCCTTCCCTCTTGAGACTCAACAAATCCGGTCCACTGGGACAGATTGATTACCACGCTGAGCAAAGGTTGAGTGCTTCCGTCCGTCGAGGTGAACTCTGAGGACTGCTGTTCGATGACAGCTTCCTCTGTCGATTCACTAACACGTTCAATCGCGGATTCAAGTGCTGGGATCGCCTGCTCATCTCCCACTGCAATCCAGAAGACACCGCGTCCAGCAGCCAGATAGATGGCAGCATCCTCACCGTATAATCGGCGATCACGATGCCGTACTTTCGTCGGCCGCAACTGATGGATGGCGATTCCGTGAGCAGTCGCAACATTGAGTTCGACCTCACGAATCTCCTTTGCCTCGACAACGAATGGCAGCACTTGTTGCAGTCCATCAGCGACCGCGTCGGCAGAGTCGATCGCGATTCCACCCGTGAGAACAAACTGGTTGTCTGCTTGAGCGACAAGTTGCCCGTAGACATCAACACTCCCATTACCAACCGTCTGTTCAACGGCATCAATCAAGCCGAAGACAGCCTCTCGAACAGGATCGTCAACCTGATGCAACTCTCCTTCAACAGATTCGCGAATGGACGTCAGGAGTCGTTGGATCACTTCCTGAGCCCCGCTCGGGAGAGCAAACGATGTCGCCACGGTCAGCGGTGCCGGTTCATCGATGATCCGCTGAAAACGCGTGCCTTGCCCCTCGAGTTCAGACAACAGCTGATTCCACTCTCCGGCCTGCTCGACCTCCACTTCAACATCCAGGTTCAGGTGACCCGTGTCAGCCGCAAAATTAAGACCGGCAGAGGTGGCCTGCCACTCGTCAACAGCTGAAGAGACAAGTCCGAATACGTGTCTCGAGATATCACACCGCAATTCGAAGTCGACATCGGATTCGTCAGGCTTCCGCAAGAGGTCCTCATCGGCGTCCGCTTGGATGTCGCGTTGAGCTTGGTCGAATAAGCTCTGAGAGATGCCAGCTCGACGCAACATCACGAACAAGTCGTATGAATCAAGGGAGTCGCCCAGCAAGGCTGTGGGATCGAGCGTTGTTTGCTCGGAGTCCAAAACGCTCCGCTCCTTACTGAGAAATGCATAGCCGTGTTCGATCAAGACCGGCAGTTTGTCATCCTCAGTCTGCAGAGTCAGCTCGCCGGTTGTCATGTCACGCTTGAGACGGAGAGAGTCTCCGAATCTCACGGTCTTGAGCAACTCCTCGATATCCGTGGTCGGAAAAAAAAACGTAGGCATGACCTCATCGGGGTCGTCCGGCTGAAAGTACATCAACGAACCCAATGGTCGATCGCGGTCGAACCCTCTGAGGTCGTTCATCCCACTGAGAAAGCCGCGGAGGAACTTCGCGTAGTTCGGTTGACCGACAGCTTCCGCCAGAGCGTCCGCGTCCTCCAGCATCCGATTGAGGCTGGCAACCGCGATCACCGCAAATGGTTCGGAAGCTTCGCGAATACGTGCATCATCCGCGCTGAGTCGAGCCACGTCTGAGGACATGACCAGCGGCAGACCCAAGGTCGTCACATAGAGCAACCACTGCCGAAAACGTCGTGTCGATTCCTTAACAGTCAAACCTTGCACTGGCAGCCTCCCATATCATGCGTCGATGGGGGGAACTGACCCCCACTGCAATTCGCCTCTTCCGTAGGTACCCTTTAACAACACGTCCGGTTGCAGGCAATTCACCTGAAGACGCTCCTGTTCAACTGCCCGCTTGATCGCAACAATGCAGGAAACTTGTGCCTCGTTTTCCCGATTGAGTTGAGAGTCTCCCATGAGCGAGAAGTGGATTGCCAACCGCATGCACCAGATCGACGCCTCGGGCATCCGCAAGGTGTTCGATCTCGCAGCCAATATGACCGACCCGATCAACCTCAGTATCGGGCAGCCACATTTTGATACGCCGGAGCCGATTAAGGCAGCTCTCTTTCAGGCAGTCAATGACGGACACAATGCCTACAGTCAGACGCAGGGGATCAAGCCTCTGCTCGAAACTCTGCAGTCGAACATCGACGAAACCTATCGCCACGACGACCGACAGGTATTCGTCACCAGCGGCACAAGCGGAGGCCTGATGCTCGCTCTGTGCACGCTGGTCGGAGAGGGCGATGAAGTGATCATCTTCGATCCCTACTTCGTGATGTACAAGCACCTCACACGACTGGCGGGAGGCACACCCGTGCTGGTCGACACGTATCCCGATTTCCGCATCGACATCGACAAAGTGCGGGCCGCCATCACCGACCGCACGAAGGTCATCCTCTTCAACAGTCCCAGCAATCCGACAGGACATGTCGCGTCCTCAGAGGAGGTGCAAGCCCTCGCTGAGTTGGCGGCTGAGCGAGACGTGGCACTCATCAGCGACGAAATCTATCGGTCATTCTGTTACGACGAACCGTTCGTCTCTCCCACACAGTGGAACGAGCAGACGATCGTGATCGACGGGTTCAGCAAGAGCCATTCAATGACCGGCTGGCGATGCGGCTGGTGTCACGGTCCGGCTCATGTCATTCAGCAGATGATCAAACTGCAGCAGTTCACCTTCGTGTGTTCGCCGCATCCCGTGCAGTGGGCCGCTTTGGCAGCATGGAACTACGACGTCTCATCGTTTGTTGCTGAGTACAAACAAAAGCGGGACTGCATGATTGAATCGCTGCAGGACGACTTCGAGATTCACGGCGCAGGTGGTGCCTTTTATCTCTTTCTCAAAGCTCCTCATGGCACTGGGACCGAGTTTGTGACTCGCGCCATCACGAACAACTTGCTGATCATCCCCGGCAACGTCTTCAGCGAGCAGGACACCCACTTCCGCATCTCATACGCGGCGGAAGAGCACACGTTGCAGCGAGGTGTCGAGGTGCTCAAACGACTCGCCCACGACAGCATCTGAGGGTATTCGACCGCTGCCGACCACCTGCTTTTCGACGTGAAGAAGTGCGGATCGCCGCGCGAGAAGCCGTGTGGGGATCCTGCCCAATCTGTTTTGATCACACAGTCGTTGTGATGCAGAACGCACCTTGAACGTGTCGTCGCAAACTGCTTTACTATTACCAGTTATGTTCATTCTTGAAAAACTCACGAGAAGTTGCCTGAAAGCATTTGACGACCGGCAACAGGCCGACTATTGTGACGCCCGTTGTGGGAAACAAACCCAATTCAAGCCACAACAGAAATTCAAAGTGGGTATTCAACCCAATCAATCTGACGAAGGGAATCTCCTGTCGAACACGACTCGCCAGTCACGTCTTTTGCCGACACGATGCCAGACCAAACCGAGACTTTTATCACCGGAGAGGTCAAACGCACGCTCGATGAGCGACACCGACTGACGTTGCCACAGGAGTTCGCACAGGCGGTCACTGATGAATCGGGAGACACCATTGTCGCGAAGGAACGCTACGGGTGTCTCAGTCTTTGGAAGGCAGCCGATTGGCAGAAACGGATCGACGATGGAGTATCTATCCTTCGAGAAAAGATCGCTCGCGGTCGCATGGAACAACGATGGAGTGAGGTTCAACGACTCGGAAGACTGCTGTCCACTCGATACCGGACAGTGCAACTTGCCAACCGCTCACGGCTCACAGTGCCCGAGGGATTTCGGGAGTTTCTGGGGGTCGCAGGCGGACAGGACGTGATGGTGGTGGGAGCCGTGATTTGCGTTGAGGTTTGGAATCAGGACGCGTGGCTCGCACAACTCAGAGACGACATGCCGGAATTTGGTCCGCTGTTCAAGGAACTCAGCGAATAGCGACCACGACTTAGCAACCCTGCTGGAAGGGGACCGATCGGAAACACTGACGAAACTTGAGGCCCATGCCCGGTCCTTCAGAGAAGAAGGGACGACTCACTCAGTACCCCTTCCACCGAGCTCGCATACTCGGTATCCAAGGATGGCCGTCGGCAAGGAAGCCACCTTCTTCCGCCGGGCATGGGCCTTTCTGTCAGTTTTGGATCACGACAGCTTCTCGGGAAGCACCCGCCGATCACGGAGCGCTGCAAAGAGCGTCGCGGCCACGAGATCGGCGGTCGTTCCAGGATTCCGATGATGTCCGTCCTCTCGGAGCCAGCGGTCAAGTCGCCTCATCTCATCCGCACCTGCATTGCCCAGTGGCCATCCGGCATCCAACACGCGCTGCGCTCGACGAGCAGACTCTTCCGCGATGTTCGCCCCACACTTGCGAAAGATCAGTGTGTCGGGAAACTCAGCCATGAGCCGTAAATGGAGCATGATGACGGATTTCTCCCAGTGACTCTCCCAAGGCTGTGCCAACAGCGTCGTCAAACCGAAGTCGAGCACTTGCTGAAACCCGTTCGCATATTGCTCCGCCACGCGGTCACGGTCGGCGGCCAATCGCATCGCCTCTCGCAGCGTGACAGTGGGCGCGGCACCGACATCCTGCTCGTTGGCATCGCCCAATCCCCCCGGATTCGCCATGCAGATAGCCTCAAAGCAGTATCGTGCGTCCTCGACTGTCAATCCCGCGAGCACTGTCTCAATTCCCACATCGAGCGAAACATCTTCAGGGACTGCGGCTAATGGCGCAATGAGCAGAATGATCCCCAAATTCGTATTTCGCCCGACTGCTTGTCGAGTGACGGAGACGGCCTCCCGGATGGCTCGACCGACCCCGAGTTCTCGTGTCTCTGCCAGAACGGGAGCTGTGACATCAGCCGATCGGACAAAGTCCTCGAACCGCACATCTTCGAACGACGCCTCTGGATGCACGTTCCCCGGCTTGCGCGCGGTTGCTTCCAGCACGCAGGCGGCACGAATCGAGTTACGAACGTGCGATTGCCGGTCGACATCGGTATTCATCAAGGTGCCATTCGCCTCTCATTTCATCAAGGTGTCAGTCGACCACCATCGATCGGAACTCGCAACATTCCTTGACCCGCGCCAATTGCAGGTTTACAAGGGAGCAGAATATCCAGCTGCTCAGTATGCGGCATACTCTCGTGACAGGAAACTGACCTGTGAGCCAACCCTTCGAACAACGTTCTCTGCGAACCGTGCATCTCGTTCCCCTGACCGCTTACAACGAAGACGGCAGCCTCAACCTCGATGCCCAGGGCGAGCATACCTCGCGAATGGCTGCGGCTGGCATGCGAGTTTTCCTCCCGGGGGCCGGGACGAGTGAGTTTCACAGCCTTTCAGCCGATGAGATTGTCGAACTCGTCCGTGTCACAGTCGAAGCCAGTGGCGACAATGCTTTGGTGTTTGCTCCCGTCGGCATGCAGCCACACAACGCGATCGACATTGGAGAACGCAGTATGGAGTTGGGAGCCGACGGCGTGATGTTCATGCCTTTCGCACACCCCTACCTGTGCGACGAAGGAGCCCGCGACTACTACCACACGGTCCTCGATGCCATCTCCGCTCCTGCGCTGATCTACAAGAAGGGCGATATCCCCTCGGACAAGATGCTGTTGGAGCTAGCCGACCATCCGCTGGTGATCGGCATCAAATATGCCGTCAACAACATGCATCAATTTCGCACGACCGTGCTGGCGGACGGCGGTCGCGTCGAATGGCTGTGTGGCTCCGCCGAACGCTTTGCCCCCTACTACATGCTCGCCGGTGCCCCCGGCTATACGACCGGAGCGGGCAACCTCTGTCCTCACCTTTCTCTCGCGATGCACGCCGCCTTCACTGCTGGCGAAATGACCGAGGGCATGCGACTCCAGCAGTTGATTCTCCCAATCGAGGACTACCGAGGCCGAGCGGGTGACAGCTACAACATCAGCATGCTCAAACACGGCCTCAAACTCCTGGGCCACGACTTCGGCCCCCCACGCCTGCCTCAACGACGGTTGACCTCAGACGAGGAGTCGGAGATCGCCACAATGCTCGAACCGATCTTCGCCGCCGAAACAGAGCTGCGGAAGGAACTCGCTGGCACACGACTCTCGGAGGCGTGATGACCTCTCGCAGCCGCACGATGTTCTGGGGACGAGGAGGTGTGCTGGCCTTCCTTCTCGCCATCGCAACTGCAATCCTTGGCCATCCTGCGTGGGAGGTTGAGAGAGCACAAGAGGCTTTGGCCAATCACGAGGTCTACTGTCGATTCGACGATCGTGGACCTCGATGGTTCGAATCGATCGTGCCGACGAGAGTTGCCAACGCATGGTTCTCAAGAACGTGGCTGACATGCATGAAGTTTTACGATCCAAATCCCGAATTCACCGAAGCAGACTGGAAAGCCGCATTACCCTTGATGAGGATGCTTCCTCATGTTAGAGGGATCATCTTCACGGGACCAGTGATCAGCCAACCGACCATCGAATCACTTGCTGACTTTCCACAGCTTCAGTTTGTGAGTCTTTCGCTGACGTCAGTCAGTGACAATGATCTCGTTCTATTGGCTCAATGCCCGCGACTCACGATCCTCAGCCTGATTGGAACAGGCATCACGGACGAGGGGCTCTCACATATCGCGAGATTGAGTGAATTGAGAGAGTTACATCTCGACCCCACGCAGGTCACAGAAGACGGGCTCATTCACCTGCGGCAGCTCACCAAACTGACACGTCTCAGTCTCTCGGAGGGAGACTTCTCATTCATGATATGGGATGTGCGAGTCGATTGAACATGAGGTGAATCATGATGATCTGGATCATGGCGTCGATGCTGAAGGATCAGCCAGTGTGCTGGATGATGCCGACGCCTTTCGTCTGGTTCCGGTGTAAGCTGCCAGCACCTCAGCCTCTTCCAGCAGGCGGAGTACTTGCCTGCACCAGTTATTGGTGCTGCGTCAGTGTGCCGATTACTTCACCCGTGATCGGGTTCAAGCGTTGAATCTCGATGATCTTCCATTCAGTGCCTTCCTTCTGCCAGGTGAGTTCCCAGCGGGTCGGTTTGTGCCCGACATCACCATACCCCTTGACGTGAATTCCGCCGTTGGCTCGAAAGTGCGAACGAGCCCGATTCCCTTCACCGAAGACACTCACGTGCAGATCACTGATGGTGAGGTACTCAATCTCCGTGATAACATCAAAGCCTCCTTTGACCATCGACTTGAGTTCGACCTGTCGAGGCGAGATGTGCCTCAGCGTGTTGTTGAGGTCGAGGCGCTTGACGTCATCGGCAAGGGCGTGGACCGAGACAGTGACTTGCTCGCGATCAGTGACGATGAGTTCGTCAGCGAGATAACTGCCGACGGTGCCGGCTCCGCACAAGATACCGGCGATCAAGAGAGACGTCCGGCGTTGTTGCGACCATATCCAGGCGCACACGACCGCGAGCACGGACAGAATGACCATCGGGGGCCAGGCACTCTCGGTGAACCACATGATGTGTCATCCCGTCGGGGAGTGTGTGCGGCGTAAAGATGACGTACTGATCGAATCCAAACGGTTCGTGACGTCTGAACGGCGTCCGCCAAGATGGACAGGTCAGCAGCGGCATCTGTTGCCACTGCGGCACGAGACTGACGGCCGCGTCCGTTGGTTCACCACCGTCCAACTCCTTCACCCAGATGCGGCGGAAGTGAATCTCAGAACCTTCACTCTGAAGTGCGATTCCTCCGCGATCTGGTTGGCAGCCGGTGACGACGCCAACCTTGCGTCCATTCATCTCTACGGATAGTTGGCCGCCCGTGCTGGTGATTTCACAGGAATTCCACTGATTCAACGGTTTGCAAAACTCTCGCACATCGCGAATCTCGTTGTCCGACTTCGCGGCACCACTGGGAAAGATGCTGCCACAAACCGGTTGGTGCAGTTGCACCTGCATCGCGGTCGGCCAAACAGTGTCCTTGTCGTGACTGTTGGTGTATAGCAGGACGCCACTGTTGCCGTTCACATCGACCGGGTACCGCCATTCGAGACCGAATTTGAAGTCTGTGAACACCTGGGTCGTTTTCAGATATCCGTAAGGCTCGCCACGGCAGACCAGAATCGTCTCACCATCTGACTGCTGAACCTCCCATGTGTCTGCGAGTTTCGCGTCCTTCTCACTGGAAGCGAACGTCCAGACGTTCTTCGTCAGAGTTGGTGCGGAGAGCAGCGATACCGGTTGCATCTCGTCAACGCCCGGCTGCGGTGAGCCTGATGGTTCATCCTCTGAGAGGACCGGTCGGACGGTCGCGATGCAGGCCAGGCAAGTGAGCACAACGACTCCACTGGCCCACCCGTCCAATCGACGTGCAAGGTACGGTTTTTTCACAGGATGTGTTGCTGCACAATAAGGCCACGAAGACCGCTGCGACTGCAACGGAAGACTCTCGGCCCAGCCTTTCTTATCGTAGACGATCGCTCCTACGGTATACAATGATCAATCGGCATGAGCCGATGGTTGACGACGAGGATTCTGACCAATGAATCGCTGCGGCCCGACTATCAAGTTTGCTGAATCCGCTCGATAATCCGCTGACGCACCGCTTGGGGATCGGATCCTTTGAGCTGTCGCATGACCTTACCGATCAGCGGACCTGCCGCCTGGAGCTTACCGTTACGAATGTCGTCGACCGCTTTTTCGTGTGCGGCGATCGTGGCGTCGATGAGGGCGTCCAGTTCGCCCGTGTCGGACGGCATGGCGAGTCCCTTGTCCTCGACGATCTCGGTGATGCGGTCCTCACTCGGCGGCGTACCCTCATCGTGGCCACTGAGGAGCTCGTCAAACACCTCACGACCGCTTTTGACCGTCAGCTGCCCACCCACGATCTGCTGCAACAGAGCAGCCAGAATGCCTGCGGAGATGGGAAACTCGTCGAGGGCGACACGTCGTTCATTCAATTCGCGCAGCACGTTCTGAGTGACCCAGTTGGCGGCCTGCTTGCCGTCACCGCAGACTTGAGCGACCGCCTCAAAGTAGTCGGCGAAGTCCTGTCCCTGATTAATGACAACCGACGCATCGTATTTGGACAGTCCGTAATCTTCCTCGATTCGTGCACGTCGGACTGCGGGGAACTCGCACAGCCCGCTGCGGACGTCGGCAAGTTGCTCCTCACTCACCGTGACCGGCATCAGGTCCGGATCGGGGAAATAGCGGTAGTCCGATGCTTCCTCTTTGATGCGTTGTGCAATTGTGACGCCGCGTTCAGCGTTCCAACCGCGGGTGGTTTTCGCAGGAGCACCTGGGTCTCCAATCTTGAGTCCTGTTTCGGCGAACTCGTTCTGCTGCCGTTCGGCTTCATAGGCGATCGAGGCTTCGACGCCACGGAAGCTGTTGAGGTTTTTGACCTCGACAATGGGCGTGGCGATCGTCTCGCCGTCGTCCTGTTCGATGTGCAGGTTGACGTTGGCATCGCAGCGCAAGCTTCCCTCCTGCATGTTGCAGTCGGAGACGCCGAGATACGTCAGCAAGAGGTGCAGATCTTCGAGGTACGCTTTGGCTTCTGCTGCCGAGCGAATATCCGGTTCGCTGACGATCTCCAAGAGGGGTGTGCCACAGCGGTTGAGGTCGACGTGACTGTCGCCTCCGCGTCCGGATTCGTCATGCGTGTTCTTGCCGGCGTCCTCTTCAAGGTGAGCCCGGTTGATGCGAATCCTTCGCGGCTCGCCCTCGTCCGTCGACACATCGAGCCAGCCGTCGTGGCTAAAGGGGAGATCGTACTGACTGATCTGATACGCTTTCGGGAGATCGGGATAGTAGTACTGTTTCCGATCCCATTTGGTGAAGCTGGCCAATTCGCAGTTCAGTGACATGGCCGTGATAAGCGAGAGCCGAAACGCCTCTTCGTTCATCACGGGCAGCGACCCCGGCAGCCCCAGACAGACCGGACACGTCTGCGTATTGGGCGCATTGGGGTTGAACCGATTGACACACCCGCAAAAGATCTTCGTCCGTGTGAGCAACTGGACGTGAACTTCGAGACCGACAATCGTCGTAACTTTCATCGAACAGTTTCTATCCCAAAACTAACTTGTACTGTGTGAAGGAACGGACGGACGCTGAGTGTGCCATTCCGCCTCTCGTTCGTACATCCGAGCGGCCCGCAGGAGACGTTCTTCCTCGAAGGGAGCGGCCTGAAGCTGCAGACCGATCGGCAGGCCGTCGCTGCTGAAGCCGCAGGGAAGCGAGATGCCCGGTGTGCCGGCGAGGTTCGCGCTGATGGTGTACATGTCGGTGAGGTACATCGCCAACGGGTCGTCGATCAGTTCGCCGATTTTGAAGGCGGGCGTCGGAGTGACGGGCGATGCGATGACGTCGACATCCTCGAAGGCGCGGTCGAAGTCCTGTCGGATCAGTCGTCGGACCTTCAGAGCTTTGAGGTAGTAAGCATCGTAGTAGCCGGCGGAGAGCGCGTAGGTGCCGAGCATGATCCGGCGTTTGACCTCGTCGCCGAACGCTTCGCCTCGTGAGGCGGAATACATATCGACCATGTTCTCGAAGTCCGTGGCTCGGTGGCCGTAGTGTACGCCGTCGTAGCGGGCGAGATTGCTCGATGCTTCCGAGGGAGCCACGATGTAGTAGACGGCCACGCAGTACTGCGAATGAGGCAATGTGACCTGTTTGACCTCCGCTCCGAGTGAGCGATACACGTCCACGGCGGCATGCACCGCCTGCTCGACTTCGGCATCGAGCCCCTCAATGAAGTGCTCCTTCGCGATGCCAATTCGCAGGCCGCCGAGCGGTTGATCTAGCGTCTGCGAGTAAGCGGGGACCGGGCAGTCAATGGACGTCGAGTCGCGCTGGTCGTGCCCGGAGAGTGCTTCCAACAAAAATGCGGCTCCGGTGACGTCGTTGGCGAAGGGGCCAATCTGATCGAGTGAGCTGGCGAAGGCCACCAATCCGTAGCGGGACACACGTCCGTAGGTCGGCTTCATGCCCACGACACCGCAGAACGCTGCTGGCTGACGGATCGACCCGCCTGTGTCAGAGCCAATGCTGAGCGGCGTCATCCCCGCAGCGACTGCGGCAGCCGAACCTCCACTCGATCCGCCCGGCGTGCGCTCGGTGTCCCAGGGATTGCGTGTTGATTGGAAGGCCGAATTCTCGCACGATGATCCCATCGCGAACTCGTCGAGGTTCGTGCGACCGATGAGGACTGCATCGGCCTGACGCAGCAATTGGATAACGTGAGCATCATAGGGAGGAACGAATTCTTCCAGCATGCGGCTCGCGCAGGTGGTTCGTGTTCCGTTCGCACAAATGTTGTCTTTCACGGCGACGGGGACTCCCGCCAGGGGGCCAAGTGTTTCGCCGGCTTGACGTCGCTCGTCGATGTTCACCGCCTGCTGCAGGGCAGCGTCCCGATCGACATTCAGAAACGCACCGATGTGATCGTCAACCTTCGCGATGCGATCGAGACAGGTGGTCACAAGGTCCGTGGACGTCACCTCTCCCGACTGGAGTTGGTCGAGAAGTTCCGGCGTGTTGAGGAATGCGGTGGTCGTCATCAGTGACAGAGTTTTTCAGGGTGGCAAAGACAAGAGATGATGTTGGGAAATCGGACAGGAACTTCTGTTCTAAGTAGCGTGACGGTTCAGCCCTCGTCGAGGATGGCTGGGACCAGGAAGTACGTGCCGTCCGTTTGCGGGGCATTGGCGAGCGCTTGTTCCCGGTCGAGTGAATCTCGCGGTTCGTCCTGGCGGAAGACATTGACCGTCTCGATCGCGTGGGCCATCGGTTCGACATCGGTCGTGTCCACCTCATCAAGTCGATCCACGTAGTTCAGCACATTGCCGAGCTGTTCCTGGTAACGTGCGACGTCGCCTTCAGCGAGTGTCAGCCGAGCGAGCGAGGCGACTTTCTTGACGTCATCTGCGGTCAGTTCACTCATGGCGATGTCTCATGGAATCAACAAGGAAGTGGCGGTGGTCTGAATGCATGCGTCTGTCTGCGTTGAACAGTCTAGCGCATGAAAAACCCGGACAAAATGTCCGGGGGTGTTGAAAAAACGGAGCGTCACGAGATTGGACTCAGGCCGTCTCACTGAGATCAGCGAGCGTGCTCGTGATCGCGGCGACGCATCTCTTCCAGAATGATGGGATGCCACTCTTCATCACGTTCTGGCTGGGGAGCATAGTTCTGACGTGCCCACGTTCGCAGCCGCATCTCCTCGACCGGGTCGATCTCCGTGCCTGCTTCCAAGACAGCTGACGATTGCATCGTAAATCCTCCTCAAGACTTCGGATCGAACGAATGATGCCGCGCGAGTAGACGCGTGACGAACAGAGTTGGGAAAGAACAGGCACCTGTTGAGGTGCAATGACTACGAATAATCACCCAAGAGTCTACTCGGCGTTTGTCAAGGATTCAAGTAGAGGGCCCATTCTCTATCTCGCTTTTCGAGAAAAGATAGGCAAGTCAAATAAAATGTTGCGATGAGTCGAAGTTTCTGGCATGCTCAGGCGTCAGCAACATCTCAATGGGAAATCCCGTTACATCGGAGCAACTTCATGGCGACATCCCCACGGGCCAGGGGCCAATTCCTCAATCATCTTTTCCCATTCTCGCGTCGCTACGCACGCTACCGACATCGTGACTACGGTCAAAGCCATGTTCTGACGACGCCGGCGATTGTGTGCGAGGCTCTCGAAGACCGCACCCTGCTCGCGGCATTCGTCGTCGACTCGCTCCTCGACACACCAGATGCGATGCCTGGGGACGGAATCGCTGAAGACGCGGTCGGGCTGACCACATTGCGGGCCGCGATCATGGAGGCAGAGGCACTCCCCGGTGCCGACGACATCACGTTCAGCATCGGTGCGGGCGGGACGATCGAGCGCGGGGCGCTCTATCCCACAATTACGGAAGACCTCACGATCATCGGCCCGGGTGCCGACCTGTTGACCATGGACGCCAACGGCTCCGGTCGCGGATTTCTGATCAACAATCCAAACGGCAGCACACCGGATACGCCTGTCGTTGAGATTATCGGGATGACGATCACTGGTGGCATTGCCGATGCCTTTGGAGGGGGCGGCGTCGCCAACTTTGGCGGCGATCTGACGCTGCGGGGAGTGCGGATTACCGGCAACGGTTCCGCAGCGGTCGGTCTCACTGCGGGTGGCGGCGTCAATTTTGGTGCAGGATTGATCTCTCCGTTTGAATCGCCAGGCACGCTGATCATTATTGACTCATTGATTGACAATAACATTGGCAGCCGTGGGGGTGGCGTCGCCATCGGAAACGGAGCCGGATCATCGACCATCATCAACACGACGATCTCCAATAACGAGACATCAACTGACGGCGGTGGCATCGATTATCATGCGGCTAATCACATCATGCCGCTCGTGATCCGCAACTCAACCATCACCGACAACCGCGTGATTCCCGATGCGCCAGGCGTGCAAGTGGGGGGCGGCATCAACGCGTTTGTTGTTGCCGGCGCCCTTGACCAGCGTCCCACCCTCTTCAACACGATTGTCGCCGGGAACACGGCCGGCCCAGCGATGAGAGCAGACGACATCAACGTCAGTGCTGCATTTGCAGTGGTTGATCCCACATCGGCGTTCAACTTGATCGGTGACGCGGACACTGCAGGCGGAGTGGTCGACGACGTGCTGGGGAACATCGTGGGAGTCAGCGGCGTCGGGACGATCCCCATCGCCACGGTTCTCGAAACCCTGTCCGACAATGGGGGGCCGACGCTCACTCATAAGCTGGCCACTGACAGCCCGGCGATCGACACCGGCACCAATTCCGCTGCTCTGAATGAGTTCGGCGGTCCCCTCACGAGTGATCAACGGGGCATTGGGGCACGTGTGATTGACGGGGACGATAATGGAGTTTCCATCGTCGACATCGGGGCCTTTGAGGCACCTCCCGGAAGTGGTGGTGGCGGGGGCGGCTCTGACTTCGAGGACATCGTCGGTCGTGCAGCCAGCGGGACCGTCGTGGTCCTCGAATCCGACGGGACCTCCTTCGCAAACGTGCTTGTGGACATCGTTTCGCCAGCCGTTGATTGGGACGACTTCCTCACTGGCGATTTCAACGGCGACGGACTGACCGACTGGGCCGGGCGTTCCCCCAGCGACGGGATGTGGCGGGTGATTCTCTCCAACGGCAGCACGTTCGATCCGCCCGCACTGTGGGGCGCGTGGTCGACCGGTGTGACGTTCACGGACCTTCTGGTCGGCGACTTCAACGGTGATGGATTAGATGATGTTGTCGGCCGCGCCTCGACCGGCACGATCGTTGTCGGGACATCGACCGGCACGAGTTTCGTGACGTCGGCGTTTGGTGCCTGGTCAACATCTGTTGCTTGGCCGAATGTGTTTGTCGGAGACGTCAATGGCGATGGCCTCGATGACCTGATCGCACGGGCATCGACGAATACATGGGTGGCCGCCGTCTCGAGTGGCACCAGCTTCGCAACGTCGACGTTTGGTGCGTGGTCGTCCGCGGTCACTTGGGTGAACGTGCTCGTGGGTGATGTCAACGGGGACGGACGAACGGACATCATTGGCCGAGCGTCAAACGGGCGTTGGGTCGCCGGGACGTCGACTGGCACGAGCTTCGCGACCACAAGTTGGGGAGCCTGGTCAACGAACTTTGTCTGGAGCGACGTCCGCGTCGGTGACTTCAACGGTGATGGTCGTGCAGACATCGTGGGTCGAGCCGCGAACGG
The DNA here is from genome assembly GCA_029259815.1 of Planctomycetaceae bacterium. Taxonomy (GTDB): domain Bacteria; phylum Planctomycetota; class Planctomycetia; order Planctomycetales; family Planctomycetaceae; genus JAHBXU01. The sequence goes on from JAJDEJ010000237.1 coordinate 16,685, forward strand.
AAAGGTTGTTGTCGGAGAATCGAACGGTTCCAAGTTCCTGATGGACGGACGGACCGCATGGTCGACGAGTGTTGCCTGGTTGGCAGTGGTTGTCGGCGACTTCAATGACGATGGACTGGATGACATCGCCGGTTTCGCGAGCACCGGCAGCTGGGTTGTCGCCGTCTCGGACGGGGGCGAGTTCGACACGATGCTTTGGGGAGCATGGTCATCAGCAACGACATGGGACAACATTGCCGCTGGTCAGTTTGTGTGAGCGGGAACGGTTGCGTCCGGATATCGAATGGCCGAAAGTCCGGGTGTCAGAAGTGACCGCCAGATCCTGAGCTAGCAATCCGTCCCCATGTCCGACTTCGACCAACTCGTCGCCTCACGCAAACAATGGATCGCAGACGTGCTGATTCCTTGGTGCCGTGAGGCATCGTTAAAACAGTTGCAGCGGGCAGAGCGGGAGTGGACCGATATCGCAGGGAAGGTTGCCCCGGAAATGACGCTGTGGCTGTGGGCGTGGGGGCGGTTCCCAACGTTGGTCTCGGACGGTCTGAGTGGAGTCGACGAAACGTATCGAGTGTTGGTCACACTGCGTGACGGCACCCAACGTGCCGGCTACCCTGATGCGCGGCAGAGCGAACGCGGGCGGCTCGTGCTCATCGGCGACGACGGGGAGAACGACCCATTGTCACTCGATGACATCCAAAGTGTCGAGCGGGAGTCCGAGGGTCCGACGCAAAGAGAGTAGTCATCACGCTCCGCGTGATGTCCCGTCGATGGAGAAAGGTTTTGATCCGCTCAACGTTCTCCCCGCGCACTGCTCATCACCCGGAGCGTGATGACTACCGAGAGAGATCACGGTTCGCTGACCATCACTTGCGAGTCGATCGGCACACT
>JAJDEJ010000238.1 GCA_029259815.1 Planctomycetaceae bacterium
ATGTTTTTGGATGGTCGTCCAGAAGTCATCCGATGTCCAAGAGAGTGCCAGGTGGCGAGCGTGCCGACGGTGACAAAGACCGCTTGTGCGTCCACCCCGCCCGACCGCAGCAGTGGCATGTGAAGGGAAGGGGTCAGGCACGAATGGCACTTGAAGTTGTGTAAGTCGTTAGGCCGCATGTCGTTTGTAGTCGGCTCGTGGTTTCTGCATCAGTTTGTAGTTCTTGGGGCGTCGTTTTTTCAGGCGAGGTTCAACACGGTCGGGGCGGTTGCCCACTCGATGGCTGGCGATGGTCGACAACAAAGCCTGGCACCAGTCCTTCGTTGCGACCGAGGTGCTCAACAGGGGGAGTAGATGACTCAGTGTTTGCAGCGTCCCTTTGAAACTCACCGTCCAGGGTTCCACTCCCTTGGCGAAGGCGGCCACTGCCAGCACGCGTCGGATCAGATTGTACGCCAGCAGGTGCATGAAAAACTCGCCCGCGAACCCGGTGCGGCGCGGTGCAGCGCAGATGGTCCATTTGCAGCACGATCTTCAAGCTTCTCAAGTTCAGTTCGGCTTGCCAACGTCGTCGATACAGTTCGGCGATCTCCCGAGCCGGAGATTGTTCGGGGTCGAGCAACGTGGTGACCAGCAACAGACTCTTGGTGCGGAAGCCCTTCTGCTCGACCCGCACACGCACTTCCCGCAGCGTGAGCGTCTCGGGCAGCGACTCGTAGACTTCCAGACTCATCCACGTCGGTCGCTGCGGTTTCTCCCAGCACACCAGATGATCCGCGCGGCCCAGTCGCTTTCCCGTGCGAAAGTCAGTCGGTCGATTTTGATGTCTGCGAACCAACACCTCCACGCCGCGCTGCTGCGGCAGGGCCAAATCGAACCAGCCACTGTAGTAGCGGTCTGCGAGAACAACATCGCCTTCTTGCAGCACATCGTGCAGCGTGCGAAACAAGCTGTTCTCCCCCGTCTGCTTACCCTGGTACCTGCCGATCGCCGCATCCAACACCGTGCCCACTGCCAGCGAGACATTGTTGCTGCATGCGACACGCCGTCACATTGCCACCACCACCCGGGCGATGGGGAATCCGCAGCCCGGCTTCTGTGCCGGGTTTTGCGGATACGCGGCCTGATTCTCCGGAGTGTCGGGCATGGTGATCGTCGAGCCATCGACGTCCAACACGCGGTGTCCCAACCAACGCCATTGGCCGGGAGCCTCTTCGTCCACTTGCCGCCCGGTCTGACGCACCAGATGGGAACAAGCCGCTTCGGGAATGTCGTTGCGTGCCGTGCAGTAGGCACCCGTCTGGGCCGAACAGGCTCGCTTGCCCTGGGCCAGACGCCAGGCGATCAACTGCGCCACCGCCTCGCGACACGAATGGTCGGGACTCAGACACTGCGCCAGAAACACCCAGAGAGTCACGGCCGGCGTGTAAATCCAACCCCGCCAAACCTCTCTTGCCGGACCAAACGCTGCGTCGATACGATCCTCCCAGAGCAGCACGGCAAACGACAAGTCGCCTCCTCGACGAACGTCCTCCACAGCACGACGAAACGCGGTCTCCATCTTCGGCCTCCTTGCCAACGGGTGTGTTCGAACAACACCATGCATGGCAAGCGAGGCCTTTTCTGTCCATATCAGTTTGAGCAGTCATCAGTTACAGAAGTTCAAGTGCCATTCGTGCCTGACCCCTTTCTGCTTCTGACCCCTTTCTGCTTCGCCAGTCTCCGTGATCCGAGGATGATCGTCGAACGAAGGGCGATGGCGAGCATACGACTTCCATGCAAATGGAACCAGCAAATAGGCGAACATCAAATACAGGACCAACGTGAGAGACACAACTCGCAACCAGCCACGTCGTCCGACCCGCCTTTGTGAGTCTTCACTTGATGGTATGGCCTGACTCATTGTGTCGCCTGTCACTCGGTGCTTTTCACATCCTCGCCAGTCGCGGATCTACTTCTTCGGTTTCACTTTGAATCCGGCTTCATACTCGATGCTGGAGATAAAATGCTTTGCTGTGACAAAGTCATTCACCGGAAGACCTTTCCGCACTTCACCGTTGACGATCTTTTGGAGGTCTCTGCATGCCGTCTGGATGGCATCGTAACCGCTGGAATCCTTCCCGCTGTCTTCCGGAGTACGGGCGTCGTAGAGCTGGTCGATTTGTTCACGAAGTGCGCTGTATTGTGGGCCACGCAGACAGAACGGCCAAGTCAGAACGCCACTATCGACATGCATTTGTTGAGCGGTCAAGCGATGGGCAGCGCTCATTTGCTCTAAGGTCTTCTGGTACAGTGCTACCTGAGCTTTTGATTTGGCGATGAGTTCGTCTGAATATTGTTGTTGGGCTGTGGCCTTCCTTTGTGACGTTTCGATGGCAGTTTCTTGGGCCAGCTGAATATTCTGCAAGTATTGCGTCGTCGCTTGCTGATGCGCCTCCTGTGCCTGGGCGGTCGACAAGCGACCTTGACCGACACCGGCAGCCATTTGTCCGACTCCAGCCGCAGCCACACCGGCCCCGGCTTCAGCTGTCCCAACACCCGACCCCGCCGTCCCGACTCCGTAACCTCCATAACGACCAGCCCCATAGGCTCCCCCCAGCGGAACATAACCATGTTCCGGATGGTAGGTATGTTGATAACGATCAAGGCCGTCGCGATCATACTGTGCCGATGCCTGACTAACTCCAAAAGAAATCAGTGAGATCACGACACAACCGATCGTTCGGATGCGAATCCAGTTGAAACCGTTCATAACGATGCCTCTGTGTGCAGGAACTTGAGTTGTCAATAGCTCAGATTACAAGCGAGCAAACAAATTGGCAGGACCATCGCTGCAAATCCGTTTGACGATTTCAAGGATACTGATGCGTCAGACTCGGAGCAATCCTCTGGATTAAAATGCGTACAATGGATGAAGGGCCGACCCGAATGCATTCGGGCCGGCCCACACTCATGGCAATCGAATGGTCACTACTCGCTGACCTTATTGTTCCGCGTTGCCGCTTCCAACTTCTTGATGTCCTGAGGCGACAATTGTGGCCGATTCATCTTCAACGTCAGCTTGCTGAGTTTTCCGGTAAAGGTGAAGGGCACACTGTAGTCGGCGTCGTCCACTGGCGTTCCGGTATCAGATCCGATGTCGAATGTTTCGTCCCATTGCAAGATGAGTGGGATTGTGCGTTCCATTGTTTGATTTGCGACCTCCTTGCCGTCAACTTTCAAAATCCCCGTTCCGGAGCGACCGATTCCACTCATGCTGTTGAAGGCTAGTGTCCCGGCACCGATGCCATCGTAGGTGAAGTCGAATTCGATCGTATGTTTGCCAGATGTCAGTACATCTTTGCCTTCCCAGCGGAGTCGCTTGAGATCCACGAGATTCCAGAGGAAGACGGGCTTACCTTTGAGCAGGTAGAATCCATAGCCGCCAAAGCGACCCCCTGAGGTGAGCAAGATCCCTTCAGCACCTCCGTCAGGAATTACCACATCAGCAGTGATCGTGTAGGACGTATTGAGCAACAAGGGAGAGTCGCCCTGTGGAATACCTGTCATCGGGACTGTGTAGACAAACTCGTTGCGACCCGCCGTGATGTTCGGTCGTGGTGCGACCAAACGCGTCGCCACGGATGCGTCCAAAGGCAAGACTTGATACTTCTCGGCTTCTTCCAGGAACAGGCCCTTCATCTCTTCAAGTTTGTCAGGGTTGTCAGCAGCGACGTCATCGAATTGTGTCCAATCTTTTGATAAGTCATACAGTTCCCACGTCACGTTGCCGTATGGATTTTGATTGACGGCACCGACAATATTCCACGGTGGACGGATGACTTTGGTGCTGGCAATCCAGCCCTCGTGATAAATGGCGTGGTCGCCCATCATCTCAAAGTATTGTGTCTTGTGAGTCGATGGTGCGTCTTCGTTCGACTTGTCGAACGTGTAAGCAAAGCTGACACCTTCGATGGGCTTCTGCGGAATTCCGTCCACCACTTCAGGGGCGGGGATGCCACAAGCCTCCAGAATCGTCGGCACAACGTCGATCACATGATGAAACTGGTCGCGAATGCCACCGACATCTTTGATCTGCCCCGGCCAGGAAACACACATGCCTTGACGGATGCCTCCGAAGTGTGAGGCCACCTGCTTTGACCAACTGAATGGCGTGTCAAAGGCCCAGGACCAGGGCACGGCCATGTGATTGTAGGTCTCATCACTCCCCCAGACATCGTAGAAGTCTTTGAGCTGAGTCTTGACCGGAACATCCACGCCATTGAACGAGGCGACTTCGTTCGGAGTGCCGAGCAATGTCCCCTCGACGCTGCCACCGTTGTCGCCACTGATATAGATGATCAGCGTGTCGTCGAGTTTGCCCATGTCTTCGACGGTTTGAATCACACGGCCAATCTCATGATCAGTGTAGGCAAGGTAGGCGGCATAGACTTCGACCTGACGGATGAACATTTTTTTCTCATCAGCCGTCAACTCTTCCCATTGCTTCAAAAGATCGTCTGGCCACGGCGTCAGCTTCGCGTGATCCGGAATGACCCCCAGACGCTTTTGGTTGGCATAGATCGTTTCTCTCAACTTGTTCCAACCCTCGTCGAAGAGGTGCATGTCGGAAATCTTTTTGATCCACTCTTTCGTCGGATGATGAGGCGCGTGGGTGCCGCCGGGGACGTAGTAGCAAAAGAAGGGCTTCGACGGATCAATCTGATTGATTTCGTTTAACCAGTGAATGGCGTCATCAGCCTGAGCTGTCGTCAAATTCCAGTCGGTCTTGCCGACGTAAGGATAGATGGCCGTCGTGTTGCGATACAAGTTTGGTTGCCACTGGCTCGTATCGCCGCCGACGAAGCCATAGAAATACTCAAAGCCCATTCCGGTGGGCCACTGGTCAAACGGCCCGACCTGACTTGCCGTGAAAGTCGGCGTATTATGGTCCTTCCCGAACCAGGACGTGGCAAAGCCATTGTCCAACATGATTCGACCGATGGTTGCCTTATCCTTTGCGATAATGCTGTTGTAACCGGGGAACCCGGTGGACTGCTCTGAAATGACGCCGAAACCAGCCGAGTGATGATTGCGGCCGGTAATGAGCGCCGCACGTGTCGGCGAACAGAGCGAAGTCGAATGAAAGCAAGTGTATCGCAGCCCTGCATCGCCGATCCGGTCAAGCGCCGGGGTCGGGATCACTCCGCCGAATGTGCTCGGTGCACCAAACCCAACATCATCGGTCATGATCAACAGCACATTCGGAGCCTTTTCTGGTGGCACGATGCGTGGTGCCCACCATGCTTTCGAGTCCACTGCATTCTTTTTGATTACACCGCCGAATTTCGGATCGGGTGCGGGGAGCTGCTTGCCATCAATGGAAGTAGTGGCACCGGGTGAGCCGCTTTTGCTGTTGGATGGCTGGGCAGCGATGACAACTGCCGCAGTCATCAAGAAGGCGATGCCGACTCCACCCAGATTTGCGTAACGTTTGATAGCTTGCATGGTCTCATCCTTTGGAAGTGTCTCTGATCGGTTCTTGCTCGATCACTCGCTGATGTGACACCGGGCCGTCAGGAGTTGACGACACATGTCGCGATGATGGGAGACTCTGAGCTTAGTGTTCAGGCTATTGTCAATCAACGGCGTAGTTTTCGGTCGTCTCACCATTTGATCCCCTAACTGCATGACGTCGATCTCACTCTGCAGTGAGCTCATATCGAGAAATCAAGGGAGCGGGGCATACAGGTGGACGATCGTGAACGAGCCAGTTCTCCGAAACGTCCAACATTTCGGTGTCGGTCGACCTGCGCGATATAATGCAGAATCGAATGCGCTACTGGGATCCCCCTCAAGGGCGTAGGGTACACACGCAGCCAGGGCACCTCATGCAGGGCTTACGCACCGATTGGTCGACGTAAGTGCTGGTGTGGGGGTATGTTCTTGCTGACGTGAGGTCGAGTGTGAGGGCGTGGACGCCGTCGGGCCTTGCGGTGACGCAGGAGCAGATGGTCATGGAAGAAACAGCACAGGAGTTTCTGGAGACGCTCAATCGGTGTTTTGCCGACCTCGAAGACCCACGGGTGCAGGCGTCGTGTGAGCATCGACTGATTGACATTCTGGCGATCACAGTGCTGGGTGTCAGTTGCGGGGCCGACGACTGGACCGATCTGGAAACGTTTGGTCGCCTGCGGCACGACTGGCTCCAGACCTTTCTGGAATTGCCCGGCGGCATCCCCTCGCATGACACCTTTAGCCGCGTGCTGGGCTTGCTGGAGCGACAGCAGTTTGCCGCGTGTCTGTTTCAGTGGACGCAGGCCATCCACGAGGCGACCGGCGGCAAGCTGCTCGCCATCGATGGCAAGGCGCTGCGGCGGTCGTTCGCCAGGAAGTCCGGCAAGGCCATGCGGCACTTGGTGACGGCTTGGGCCAGCGACAGCGGTCTCACGCTCGGACAAGTCTCCTGCGAAGAGAAGTCGAACGAGATCACGGCCATCCCCGAACTGCTCAAACTGCTGAACGTCAAAGGTTGCACCGTGACGATCGACGCCATGGGCACGCAAACCCAGATTGCAGCCCAGATTCGCGAGCAGAAAGGGCATTACGTGCTGGCCCTCAAAGGCAACCAGTCGGGACTGGCTCGTGACATGCAGCGGCTGTTCGATCAGGGAATGGAAACCGGCTTCGCCGGCATGCAGCACGATGTGCATCAAACGTCCGAGCGGGGACATGGTCGTGAGGAGGAGCGGACCTGTCATGTCATCGAGGTCCCCCGCGATCATCCGCAGCGGAAGCGCTGGAAAGACCTGCGGACGTTGGCGGTGACCATCTCGCGCCGCACGGTGGACGGCAAGGACTCGTGGGAATCGCGGCTGTCCGTCAGCAGTCATGGTCCGCGTGCGAAGCGGCTGGCTCACGCGATCCGTCGTCACTGGAGCATCGAGAACTCACAGCACTGGGTGCTGGATGTGAGCTTCGGCGAAGACGCACGCCGTCAACAGGATCGAAACGGTGCCGCCAATCTCGCAGCCGTGAGACGACTCACTCTCAGCCTGCTCCGACAAGAGCCGACCCTGAAACGCGTCGCCAAATGCAAACGCATGGCCTGCGCTCTGGACCCCGACTACCTGCTCAAAGTTTTTCACACCACCAAAATCGATGCGTAAGCCCTG
>JAJDEJ010000239.1 GCA_029259815.1 Planctomycetaceae bacterium
GAGGTTGATACTACCCAGACCTGCTGGTTGATACTATCTTGCACCAGATTTCACAGTGGCTAGCAGGTAGTAGACAGTCTAGAGCAATTCCAAAGTCGTTGTTCTGGTGTCGGGCAGGAGGGCCATTCAGCAGGCAGAGGACGTTCCGCGAACAAGCTCCTGCACAGAAACCATGAAAATGGTCTAGGATCCGGGCGGAGCCGGTTTCTCAAAACTGAGACGATTGCATTGAGATGCTCGACGTTGGTCTTCGTGAACGTCTCGAAAGTGAGACCTCACCCTGCGGTCGCTTGTGCTGGGTTGCGACCTGAACTGGGCACCATATAATCCAGAAGGTTGAGTCCGACGATTTCGAGTCGGGGTCTCCACTCGGTCACAATTCAAACGACTCCACGATCCCACAGCATTTGGACGATCGATGGATGAGGAATGAAAGAATGAGATCGCCATGCGCGAATGGTTTCGGAATCTGTGGGTCGCAGTCTCGACGGTCGTGAAAGGCCTCTGGGTCACGTTGCGTGTCTTTCGCAACACATACAAGCGGAAGCCGTTCGCTGAGATTTATGAGTATCCCGAGACACCCGTCCCGGTGAAGGCAAGGTATCGTGGCTTCCACCGCTTCGATCTCACAACGTGCATCGGCTGCGAGAAGTGTGCCGTCGCCTGCCCGGTTGACTGTATCTACATCGAAAAAGAGAAGAGCCCGGTCGGCAAAGGCTTCCGAATCGATAACTTCACCATCGACTACACCAAGTGCATGTTTTGCGCTTTGTGCGTCGAACCGTGTCCCGTCGACTGCATCTTCATGGGGTCGAACCACGACCTGAGTTGCTATAGTCGTGATGGTTGCATTGTCGACTATGCGAAGCTGCCATTGCAGACCGCGTGGGGGCAGGCGACGCTCAACCCGACATCCGTCGCCGAGTCCAAAGTGTTGTACGAACCTGTCTGGGTGAAGGGGGAGCCGAGCCCATTCGAGTTTGCGGAGGAGTAACCGGCGGATGTCTGATCGGTAATGAGATCGAGAGCCATCGGCGAGAGACAAAAAGCGAGAAACCCTATGACGGCTCCTTACTCAAGTGGACAATACTTCACGATCGACGAGGCCAATCGGATGCTCCCGCTGGTGAGTGCGATTGTGGGAGACATCGTCGCCTTGGCTGGGGATCTGGAGGATCGTCAGGACCGACTCAACTCACTCTGCGGAGGCAAGACAGGGCGAGACGATCCTCACTCCGAGGAAGTCCGTCAGATGCAACAGGAGATCGAAGACGACGAACGTCGACTGGACGATTACATCGGCGAATTGGTCGACTTAGGAGTCGAGTTGCAGGACGCTGTCAACGGCGAGGTCGATTTCCGTTCACAGATCGAGGGACAAGAAGCACTTTTCTGCTGGAAGTTGGGTGAACCTGAGGTCGCCCACTGGCACACGGACGAGGACGGATTTGCAGGAAGACAGTCGCTCCTACAAGGGGCAACTCCCGCAGACAGTTTTTCTCCTCCTGACACGACCGAGTCCTGACAAGAGACGATTCACTTCTCGCTTCAAGACCAAACGAACTTCGGAAGACAAGACACTGCCATGACGGATCTGGGGATTCACTTACTGCTGTTCGTAATCGTCGGGGCCATCTTTCCACTGGTCCCGCTGATCATTGGTCACTTCGTGCGACCCGACCTGCCGACGCCGGAGAAGGACGCCGTCTACGAGTGTGGTGAGCCGACGATCGGTTCGAGTTACATCCAGTTTGACCTGCGGTTCTACGTCATTGCCCTGCTGTTCATCATTTTTGATGTTGAGGTGGCGTTCTTCTTTCCGTGGGCACTGGTCTTCGGAGCAGCGACCCAACTGGCCGACCCTACTCTCACGGAAGGCACACGTATGGCGCTCAGCGATCGTGTGCTCGATGTCGCCCCCGGCACGTCGACAGCCGAGACGATGATCTCCGCCGACGCCGCACAAACTCTGGCGTACACCGGCTTCGCGGACATTCTGGTGTTCTTCGGTGTTCTGCTCGTCGGCTTCGCCTACGTCTGGAAGCGAGGCGACCTCGACTGGGTGCGAGCCATGATCAATCAGGCCAAGCAAGCCGCCGCCCCTCCTCTCCCACCCGCCCTCGAACAGACGCACTCAGAGACGAGAGAGCCACAACCGGTCTAGAATTCGTAGGTCAGGCTCCTGCCTGACGCTACACACGTCATCACGCAGTCGTCAGGCAGGAGCCTGACCTACCAACAGCCATCACTCACATGACCTTCGACGAAATCCACTCTGCACTCCTCGACCGCTTCGGGGCCGATGTCATCACCGGCTTGAACGCGGACGCCCTCGATCCCTGGATCGAGGTTGCACCCGAGTCCATCGCCGATGTGGCCTACCATCTGAAATACGATGAGGCCCTGTCGCTGGATGCGATGAACGATCTCTCCGGCGTCGACTACCTCGAACCGGACGAGAAGCTGGCGAAGAAGTTCCCCTACGACCCGCACCTCGAAGTCGTCTACCACCTCTACAGCTACAAGCACAAGCATTACCTCAATGTGAAGGTCAAACTGCCTCGCTGGAAGAACGACGTCGAGGGGAAGATCCCCGAGGTGCCGTCGGTCTCGCACGTCTGGGCCATCGCCGACTGGCACGAACGCGAAGCCTATGACCTCATGGGCATCAACTTCATCGGTCACCCCAACCTCGTCCGCATCCTCTGCACCGACGACTGGGTCGGCCACCCCCTGCGGAAAGACTACGAATTCCCACTGGAGTACCACGGCATCAGGGGAAAGTAGTCGGGAACTGGAGCATGACATGTTGATGTACAAAGCCATGTTCGTGGACACCGGCGAAGGTTACCACGCTCAGGTACTCGATTTTCCCGGTGTCATCACCTGCGGAAATGACTTGGAAGATGCGCGTCTCATGCTGCAGGACGCACTGACGCTCATGGCTGAGTACTATTTGGACGACGGCAAGCCACTCCCCAAACCCGATCCAAACGTGACCTCCGACGAGTCCGACATCGAGGAACCCATCTACCTGTTACTGTCTGCGGCATCGAAAGTCGCGGTCGTCGCTCAAGACTGATGCGATGAAGCGAGTCAAACTTGAACGGCACCTCCGACGTCATGGCTGCGTTTTCGTCAGAGAAGGTGGCAGTCACACCATCTACATGAACCCTGAGAACGACCAAAGCACAGCGGTACCACGACACCGAGACATCCCCGAATACACCGCAAAATCCATCTGCCGACAACTTGGTATCCCAGACCCCAATTGAAACTCATGGCTATCGCAGAACTCCAAGACCCTCGCGTCATCGAATTCGACGTCCGCACTGACGAGATGCTCGTCAACATGGGACCGCAGCACCCCTCCACGCATGGCGTGCTGCGCCTGCTGCTGCGGACCGATGGCGAAGTTATTCATGAATGCACGCCGCACATCGGATATTTGCATCGGTGTGCGGAGAAGATCGGCGAGAACCTGAATGGTCCGCAGTGGATTCCTTACACGGATCGCATGGACTACCTCGCCGGGATGAACATGAATCTCGGCATGGCCCTTGCCTTCGAGAAGCTCATCGGCATGGAGGTGCCCGAGAAGGCCATGACGCTGCGGCTCATCATCAGTGAGTTGGGCCGTGTTGCCTCGCACCTCGTTGGTATGGGCGCGTACGGACTCGATCTCGGCAGCTTCAGCCCGTTCCTCTACGCCTTCCGCGAACGAGAGATCATCCTTGATCTGTTCGAGGAAGCCTGCGGTGCTCGGCTGACGTACAGCTACCTCACCATTGGCGGCGCGACGCATGACATGCCCGGCACGATTCCGATCCCGCCCGGCCTCGCCTCGCTGACCGGTCGCAGCCCCAATGAGAAACTGCTGTGGGCCGACGCTGTGCGTGTCTTCCTCGACTGGCTGGAAGAACGCATCAAGGAGTACCACATCCTCCTGACGAAGAATTCCATCTTCATTAAACGCACAGCAGGCATCGGCATCATGTCGGGCGAGATGGCCGTCGACTACGGCTGCACCGGCCCCGTCCTGCGTGGCTCGGGCATCGACCACGACCTGCGTCGCGATGGCGATCCCATCTACACCCGCATGTACGACGGCTACGACTGGGACGTTTGCGTTGCTCCCTTCGAGGGAGTCCCCGACATCCCGCCCGAGGTCGTCCTCGGCGACAACTGGTGTCGCTTCTACGTCCGTATGCTCGAAGTGGTTCAAGCGATCCGCCTCGTGCGTCAGGGTCTCGACCGCTACCCATCGACAGAGGGCGAGTTCCGCGTGCCCTACAAGATGAACACCAAGCTCCCCGTCGACGAGTGCTATCTCGAAACCGAATGCCCCCGCGGCCAGATGGGCTTCTACATCGTCGGCGACGGCCAGGCCGAACCACTCCGTGCCCGTGCGAAGAGCAGTTGCTTCTGCAACCTCTCGGTGACCGGCCCGCTCTGTCAGGGGATTCTCATCGCCGATATCCCTGCGATCGTCGGATCGCTCGATATCGTGATGGGTGAGATCGACAGGTAGTGTATTCTCCCGATCAATGAATTCGAGGTCTGTGATGCGTACGGAGCAGAGGGATCGCGTGACCGACGGTTGGTCACGCCGTGAGTGGTTGCAAGCTGCAGCGGGATTGACAGCGACAGGAGTGCTGGGGCGATCCAGTTGGGCACAGCCCGTCGTGGCTGACGTCGAGAAACAGCTCGTCGTGCATACGACCGTGCCGCACAACGCGGAGGCAGCGCTCAATGATCTGGTTGGTCATTGGCTCACACCGGTGGAGCACTTCTTTGTCCGCAGTCATGCACCTGTGCCGGAGGTTGATTTGGCGACGTTCCGAGTCTCTGTTGAGGGGATGGTCGAGCAGCCGTTGGAGTTGTCGGTTGGCGATCTGCAGGAGATGCCGCAGACCGGCACGATCGCGACCCTCACTTGTGCGGGGAATCGACGCTCGGAACACAGCGCCGTCCGGACAGTCGCAGGAGTGCAGTGGAAGGAGGGGGCGATCGGCAATGCTCAGTGGGGCGGAGTCCGACTGGCAGATGTCCTCAAGCGGGCCGGCATCAAACCGGGGGCGAAGCACATCTGGTTCGAGAGTATCGATCAGGTCAAAAAGGGCGATGACACGTTTGGCTTCGGCGGTTCGATTCCCATCGAGAAGGCAATGGCCGATCACGACGGAGTACCCGGTGCACTCGTGACGCTGCGGATGAACGATCAGCCCTTGCCGCCTGATCATGGTTACCCTGTCCGCATGGTCGTGCCGGGATATGTGGGGGCACGAAGTGTGAAGTGGCTGGGACGCATCGTCGTCAGTGATCAGCCGTCACCGAACCATTATTTGGCCGGTGCCTATCGTGTCGTCACGGAGAACACACCATTGGCATGGGTCGAGTCGGGACCGATCTATAACTACATCATGAATTCGGCGATCTGTGATCCCACTGCCGAAGCCGAGTTACGTGCGGGGCGAGCAACCGTTCGCGGGTATGCCCTTCCGCCGGGGAATGGTCGTACGATCTCGAAGGTCGAAGTCTCTGGTGACGACGGCAAGACCTGGCAGGCGGCGAACATCACCGGGCAGAATGTGCCGTATTGTTGGGTGCTCTGGCAGGCGTCACTCCCGGTGACCTCAGCGACATCAGAACTCATCGTGCGGGCGACCGACTCTGAAGGGTTAGTGCAGCCGCAGACGGTGCCCTGGAACCTGAAGGGGTACATGTTCAATGCCTGGCATCATGTGCCGGTGAATGTGACGTGAGTTCAATTCACAACCGTGAGTGGCACACTTTGACGTCAGGAAGGGCGTGGCGATTGATTTGGGACGGTTCCATGCTCTGTCGCATTCGCCATGCCCATCCCGTTGGTCTGAGCGTGCCACCCGATCTCATTGGCCGTTCGGCGATGTGAAGTGCTTGCGGTCCGCCTGTTGTCTGACGGCTTGGAGGACAGCGGCGTCGAGCGTGTTGGCACTCCCGTCTCCAGGCTGCTCGGTTGCCTTGGTCAAGAACTCCTGACGTTGGCGAGTGAGGGTCTGGATCTCCTTTTGGATATGTTTACGCTCTTCACCTTTAGTTTTGATCAGCTTCTGCTGGTCATCGCGGCTCAGCTTCCGGAGTTCAGCAGGGATTTCATCTGACTTGAGGTCTTCCAGCTTGACGCTGCCGGAGGCGAGGGCGTCGATGAGGTCACGGGACGCACGCTGATATTGGGCAGACGACTTGAACAAGGCTCGCTCTGCGGCGGCAGCGGGAGCGGCTGACTCGGCATTGTCGTCCTGAGCCGCCTGTCGGTCGGCGGCCTCTTTCGCGGCCCTCTGATCGCCGTAAAACAGAAACGTGTTGTTGATCTGAATGCTGAGCTTCGACAACTTCTCGTCGTATGGTGTGGGGATGGTGACGACCGGTTCGTTCTGGTCAATGAACAGGTAGGAACCTTCAGCGAGTTCGGCTCCCTCTTTCCATCCGGTGTCGATGCCGACCTGTTCCTGACCACAGAAGATGGTGGTGATGGTGATGCCCTTGGCGATCGATTCGCTGCATGAGCCGTGGAAGTCAACCGGTCCCTGTGAGAAAGGCTCGTTGCCGGCGATGACGATCAGCTTGAGGTCGTCGCCCGAGGGGCTCCACTCGAGTTGTTCGACTGACTTATCAATGACGGCTCCGCAATACTCCTGCCCGCCGTTGGTAGTGAGGGCGAATAGCTCCTCAGAGACACGGTCGAGATCATCGGTGAAGCAGATCGCCTGTCGGATGTGCAGCGACTCGGCAGACAGGGAGTCGTTGCCGTATTCGTAGAGAGCGACTTCAAGGTGGGGAGCACATCCGTCTCGCTCGGTCGTTGCGAGTTCGTTGACGATCTTCCAGAGTTGCGTACGTGCCTGGTTGATGAGGCCGTCCATGCTGTTGCTGGTGTCGAGCAGGATGGCGACTTGGATGCGTGGTGTGTCTTTCTTGTCGCCGGAGGCAATGGCTTTCGTTGTTGGCGAAATGTCCGCCAGACAGAAGGACGAGAGCATCAGGAGAAGGGCGGTGAGACCGATGGTGCAGCGGATCATGAGACGTCTCCGTGTCGGACAGGATGGGCAGCCGCGTCCGGTCGATGATACAAGCGTGCGAGTCGCACGGCTCCGATCGGATGGCCTGTGCCTATGACGGGTTGAACACTTGGAAGATTCCCCAAATTTGGTATCTGATCGGAAGAATTCTCAACTTGTGACGTTGATGGAACATGCAGGAGCGATTCTCGCGCATGAAAAACGCCCGGGTCGTCGTTTGACGAGCCGGGCGGATGTGATTGATGTCATCCCTCTCCCCTTGGGGGAGAGGGATGGTTTTTCGCTTCAGCGAAAGACCAGGGTGAGGGGGGAGCATTGATGATGAATGCAAGCGCCGCCCCCTCACCCTGATTCCTCGCCAAGGCTCGGAATCTGTCCCTCGCCCCCAAGGGGCGAGGGACAGACCACGAATGATCGAGTGTAGCCGGTCGCTACTCTTTGGTCGGTTGCTCGCCGCCGGTGAATTGGATCTCAGCCGGCTTGAGAGGCGAAATATCTCCGGGGCTGTCGAAGGCGACTTGTCTGGGCACAGAATTTCGCTTGAATGCGGCTGGACCTGTCGTGGAACTCTTGACTTCGCTCTTGATCGTGCCTTCCTGGAACGGGCCGACGCCGGCGACGAACCAGTTGTTGTCATTGGACTGTGACAACGCCATGCCACCCTGTCCGAGAACCTGTTTGGTCTTGTTGTCGTAGGCAACCAGGCCGATTTTTGCTGTGCCGCCCTGGGTGGTCTTCGTGAGAAACCGAACCTCTGGGATGGTCAACATGCCGGGGAGTGCGATTTCGGGTGTGCCCACAAACGACTCGGAGGTATCGGTGCCGATGCCGCCACTGCGGAGTTCGACGGTGATCGCAGCGTCCTCTGGCTTGTCGGCCAGTCGGGCTCCTGCAGCCAACAGCCGATGCCGCAGCGAGCCAACGAGATACGCCTTGTCGACCGATTCGGCGTACTTCTCTTCGACGTAGACAGTGTGGCCGCCGAAGGGAGTGAAGTTGACCTTGTCGAGCGACTGGTCGATGGCGTTGGAGATCAGCAGTTGTTCGACAGCCGTGCGTGACGTGTTGGATCGCTTGGCGGTGGTGCATCCTGATAGGATCAGAGAACACATCACCAAGACAATCATAAGCTGGGAATGAAATCGAGTCATCATTGTCCTTTTCGACTGCGAGACAAAACGTCCGTCGCCGAGTCCCGTCCGTGAGCTGGCATCGTCCATAAAAGTTGAGTGAAGAGGGAATTGATTGAGAGGGGGAGCGTGGTTTACGTCATCTGCAAAAATGGGTCAATGTTGGTTTCGGCTTGAGGAGCTGGTGAAACTTGACAGGTGAGGTTGTCCAGGGGCGTCATGATGTGCTTCAAGGCTCACAAGAAAGAGGGTTCACCATGAATGACGCTGAAAAGCGTGATCTTCTCAGGCTGAATCTGGTGCCGGGCATTGGACCGCGGGCCCAGTCGCTGCTGTTGGCACGGTTCGAGACGGCTGCTGGTGTGTTCCGAGCTCCCGGTGATCAGCTGCTGCAGGTCGAGGGAATTGGACCCAAACTCTCAGCCGCGATTTCGGAGGCGAGGAATTCTGATGCGGTAGATCGAGAGTGGGAGCGGTGCGAGCGGTCGTCAACGACGCTTCTGTTTCGAGGGACTCCCGAGTACCCACCGCTGCTTGCGGAGACATGTGATGCTCCGACGGTCATCTACTGTCGAGGGGACTTGCTGCCTCCGGATGAGTTGTCAGTCGGCATCGTCGGCTCTCGTCGCTGTACGTTGTACGGTCGACAACAGGCGGAGCGACTGGCAGGTGCCCTTGCGCGGGCTGGGATGACGGTCATCAGTGGACTGGCCAGGGGAATTGATTCGGCGGCACATCGGGGCGCTCTGGCTGCTGGTGGGCGGACTATCGCCGTCTGTGCGACGGGACTGGCTCAGCTTTATCCACCCGAGCACACGGATCTGGCACGTGAGATCGTTGAGTCGGGAGCGGTGATGAGTGAGTCGCCGCTCGATCGCGGTCCGTCACGAGGCATCTTCCCGCAGCGAAACCGCATCATTAGTGGCTTGTCGCTGGGGGTGATCATCGTCGAGGCCACGCGAAAGAGCGGTGCCCTGCATACGGCTCGGCATGCCATGGAACAGGGACGTGAGGTCTTCGCGGTGCCCGGACGAATCGACAGTTTGGCAAGCGTGGGCTGTCATGATCTGCTCCGTGACGGAGTCACACTGGTCCGCGATCCCGATGATGTCTTGGAAGAACTTGGTCCGCTCCTCAAGCCGGTGCGGATCGGTGAAAACGATGTGGTTCAGACGCCACGAGAGTTGGCCCTGAGTGAGCAGGAGCGAGAAGTGCTCAACTTATTGACGAACGAACCGCAACATATCGATCAAGTCGTCGCGGGTGGATCGCTGGAGACCTCGCGTGTGATGTCTACGCTCACCGTATTGGAGATGCGGCGGTTAGTGCACCGTTTGCCCGGCGGTCTGGTCGTACGAGTCACACACTGACTACCAATTCGCGTCCTGACGTTGTTGGAGAGTCGTATCAAAGTCAGACATTTGCTGGCGGATGCGTTCCAGGCCCGTCTCGTACAGCGGGGTGTGTCGCAGATTGACCGCTTGGATCGCCATCCGCTCGGCTTGGGCGAAATTCTGACGGTGAGCGTGAGCGATTGACAGGTTGTAGAGAGCTGCATCGTTCGCGGGGTTAATCGTGATCGCCCGTTCCCAGGCAACAATGGCTTCGTCCCAACATCCGCGACACGCGAACTCGTTGCCATTCCACACGAACGAGTAGCCACGCACAAAGAGTACGGGTTTTGCGAGTGTCACATCCTCATGCAACTCTCGCGGCGATAACAGGCCTGCGAACTCATCCACGCATTGTTGGGTCAGGTCATCCAGGATTTCGCTATGAGTACGAGTCCCTGGCTGGCCGCTGACGACCTCGTGATACGAATGTGAAGTCTGCTTGGCCACCAGGACTTCGCCACTTTCGACGTCGATCAGCCGGAAGGCGATCGCGACTGTTGCCTCACGGTCGACCGGCTGCTTTGCCTCGAGATTCTCAGGGACCTCAGATGTCGGAACGTTTGTGCCAGCTTCACCGATCGAGTCGATCCGCCGGTCATGGCACGACGATTCGAGGACTTCCCCCACCACCAGAGTATCGACGTCGGATTCGCGGGCCGCATTGAGGTTGTCCAGAGACAGGAGCCCGGTCCGATCTGTGGCTCCCGACGTCCATTGCACCTGTTGCAAGTCGAAACGGTCGACGACGGAGTAATGTTTGTTGCGGCCCAGACTTGCTGTCAGCTTTCTGGCTGCGAGATCCCCCGGATCTCCGGAGAGGCCGAGCACACTGACCCGCCTCATGCTGGAGACGTCGATTTCTGCCGGAGTCCATGCCGTGACGGTCGTCGTATGCGCACAGCCGGATGAGAGCAGGACTGCGAGCAAACACGCAGCCGCCCATCGCACAAAATGCGATGTCTCAACAAGTTGGGTCATAAGGAGAATGATTGATGAGAGAGTGTCACGAGAGAGACACCCTTCACATGGAGAGGGTTAGTGCTTATAGAGGAAGACGGAGACGTGAGGCAACATCAGTCAATACATGTTCTGAGCGGGATATCGCGGCGATGGCAGAGCAGCAGATCTCGGTCAATCGCACTTTGGTCGGCGTGATCGCAGGGGCATGTTTGGTCACAGGTGTCGCGATTGGATTCGTCGATGACTTCGCGAATCTCTGGTGCGCTGCATTTGTGAGAGTGGGGCTTGTGATGGCGGCATTGTGGGTTGCCTTGCCCACTCGCGAGCGGGATGCGGCATGGGCGAATGTCTCGCCGATCACACTGATCGCCATCCTCGTGTTTGCTCTGGTGTTCGTGCGGCGACCGCTCGTCTTCCTGCCGATTCTGGTTGCTGTTGCAGCGATCGGGTTTTTCGTGCGACCGCGCCGCTCATCCCGACCGAGGCCGCCCCGTTCAAGGGATACGCGTGATGTGTGAGTCGGCGGACGCATGTCTCCAGATGGCTCTGTCTATTGGGGACGATTCGTCTGTGGAGCAGTCGCGGTTTGTGTCGGAGCCGGACCCGGTGGACGAATGACCTCCAGCGAGATTGGTTGGCCCGATCGTCGATAGGCATCGGTCCGACCAGTCACGTAAACGTCAGCCGTCAGCTTGATGAGTTCATCCTTGCGGGCCGGTTGCACGCCATCGAGGCGACCTGCAATCTGCTCGACCCAGCCGGGCTGTTGCTGCATGGCTTGCCACATCACATGAATGAACAGGCAGATTTCCTGAAAGTTGCGGTCGATGATTGAGTTGCTGACGGGAGAGATGAGCCTGGCGACGGTGCCAACGCCTTGTGACGGGAAAGAGACGAATAACTCGGCCTGATGGGTGATGTATGTTCGTCCATCCGGGCTATTCGCCACATTGGTTCGCAGATGCATCAGTGATTTGGCATGGATGGCATTCTTCAGATACGGACTCTTGAACATGCCATTACACAGCACCAGACAACTCTCTCGTGAGTGGTGCAGGACGGTGACCGTGCCGGTTGTGCCGTCTCGCGTGTCGAGGTCGTACTGCACACCGTTCCGTTGTGTCATATGCAGATTCGAGATGGCCATCGCTCGCCAGATGCTCACGGCCACGTCGGGGTGCTTCGTAAAGTAGTCATGCACCCGCGGGTCGAGTTCACACTGAAAGGCTGGAAGTTGGCGGAACAGACTCATGTCATCGAGAATCGCGTTCGCCGCCTGGCGGTGCTGTGGATGCAATTGCGGCATGGGCAGCGACTCGACGGCCGCCTTGCGAAGCCTGCGAGATGATGAGCCTTTCTTGACTTCCGTCACGCGCGGCTGCACAACCGTCTGCTGCCGATTTCCATTGCCGCCTTCAACCGTTCCGCCGGTCAGGATGAATGTTTCCTCTGTCGATGAGGACTCCATCGCAGCCCGGTAGACGGCTTCAGTCGAATTCTCTGATTCGGGAACCGGCAGGAGGACCGGATCGGTTGTCGATCGGAGTGGGGAGTCGCCAGCAAGCGTTACCTTCGGCGCAATGGCTGAGGCAAGGATCGTGGTGTACAGCAGCAGCCGGCAACAGCCCGGCGACATGGACGTCGTTGTCATGCGCTTCCCCCCCTGAGCCGCTGCTTCTGATGCAATCGTTCGGGCCGTTCGTCGACTGACCGCACTACTGCAGTCGATCAACTCCGACGGTTTCTCTCAGTCCAGCCCGCAGAGCCCGAGGTCACGGTGCTCATTCGATGGATCAAAAAACGTTGCCGCGTACCAATGGCCACGCGGCAACGTTTGATTTGCCCCTGCAGGTAGAATCGGCATAACCGGACAGGTCGCACCACTCGAAATCGGTGAATCTGGAAGACCTCTTGACGCGGAAGCACCCCGGCTGCTTCAAGCTGCCGGGGTGCTTTGCGAATGGTCGTTTACTTCAGCCGCAGATCGGCGAGGAGCGAGCGGGTGGCTTTCAATTCTTCGGTCAGTCCCTCGACAAGTGGCATCTGGTTCTCACCTGGAAGCACGACCCATGTGTAAGTCTCAACTTCAAGGTGCGGTGCATAGTTGAGGTCGGCTATCGCGGCGAGAGCTCGCTTCAGATCGTCACGTGTGGTCAACAGGGGGCCGAGCGACTCTGCGTTCACGGGCACATGAAAATGGACTCGCCACTCTTGAGCAGAGAGGTAATCGTCTGGCGGTTCGAGGGCGAGTGGTTGACTGAGATCGACGGCTGCAAGAATGCGGCCGTCTTGAGTCTTTGCAAACAATTGATGCAGGTAACGCGGTTCGACAAAGTGAGCCAGCGTTTCACGAGCCTCTGCGTGATCGCCTGGATTGACCAGTCGTAGGGCGCAGGTGATGTGGACCTTGTTAATGCGGATGTCAGCCTGTTGCAGTCGACGAATTGACTCAGCGACGTCCTCGAATTCGACCGACTGATGGCACACGTCATAGCACACACCAATGTGACGATTCACGACATCCCGCAGACCCTCGGCACGTTCTCGAAGTTGCTCGAAGAACGAAATTGTCTCGTCCGTGGTTTCGATGAGGCAGAGCGGTTCGGGTTCGATTGCCAGCCGCACGACACGGCCCGTTTCGTCGTGCAGTTCGTCAAGAGACTTGGCAAGCCGCAGCAAGTTCGTGATGCAGCGGTCGAGGAAATCGTCTTCGTGGGGGAGCTGTTTGAAACCGAGCGGCAGGGTCGACATGCTGCCTTCTGTGCCTTCGGGCATCAGTTGCGACAGGATGCGAGCACAGTCTTGGGTATAGGTCAGACGGGCGTCGGTCGACCAGTCGGGGACGTAAACCTGTTCTTTCACTCGGTCGGAATGGAAGTCACCGAACGGGAACGCATTGAGTGTGTAGCAGACAAGGTCATGGTCAGCCAGTTCGTCGGCCAGTTGCTTCAGTCTTACGGGATGATCGTTGAGTTCTCGTATGACAGAATGCGCAAGCCACAAACCGGCGGCGAGTGGCGAACCGAACTGACGGTGCGTGGGCGCAGTGTACTCACGGAGTCCGAGGCAGACTTCATCGAGAGTGCGACCGGGATGGACGTTGGTGCAGTAACTGAGTGGGAGGGAGCTTAGCGACATCGATTGAGGCGGGAGTTGGTCGACGGTTGGTTATCTGGCTATGATAGCCATCTGAGACATCCGAGGCAGACTCTGGGCTCGGCCTTCCCACGGAATCTTACGGAGATGGCCTTTCGACAGAACCTTGTAGCGGTTAGCGGGGTTGTATCCCAATCAACCGAAATGGGCAGACCATCAACCCAAAAAGCCATGTGGTGAGCACAACTTCTCTGGAGAGTCCGTTCTTGCGTGATCCGGACGTGCAGCTCATGCTGCGTGTCCGTGAGGGGCAGGATGCGGCTTTTGGGGAATTGGTCAGCCGGTATCAGAACAGGCTGGTCAGCATCTTCGTGCATCTGGTCGGCGATCGGCAGGCTGCGGAGGATCTCACGCAAGAGGCGTTCCTCCGCATCTATCGGGCGAGAAACGGTTACGAACCGACGGCCAAGTTTTCGACCTGGGTCTTCCGCATCGCTCAGAATCTCGCGAGTAACAGCCGCCGGTCGAAGGGACGTCGCAAAGAGGTTCAACTCAAGACGTCGGAGTCTGGACCGATGGGCGCGCGGCCTCATGAACAATTGTTGAAGGAGAAATCGGCCCTCATGCCGACCCGTCAGCTCGACCGGGGTGAGTTGCAGGAACACGTCC
The DNA here is from genome assembly GCA_029259815.1 of Planctomycetaceae bacterium. Classification (GTDB taxonomy): domain Bacteria; phylum Planctomycetota; class Planctomycetia; order Planctomycetales; family Planctomycetaceae; genus JAHBXU01. Next base: position 14,311 of record JAJDEJ010000239.1, read on the forward strand.
AGTCGGCACTGGAGCTGCTCAATGAACGTCAGAAGTTGGCTCTCCTGCTGCACAAGTTTGAAGAGATGAGCTATGAGGACATCGCCGAAACGATGGAGATGACACCTTCGGCTGTGAAATCACTGTTATCCCGGGCGCGCGAGAGTCTTCGCACCAAGTTAGAGCAATACATGAAGTGACAAACGACCGGCTCCGGTTCATTCGTGGAGCCAAAGCTTGTGAATCCAACGATGTCCAAACTTATTCGAATCACACCGGAAATCCGAGCCGACTTCGTCGCGTATCTCGACGGCGAACTCGACGAGCAGGCGGTCGAGCGCATCGAAGGAGTGCTCGCGCACAGCAACGTTGCCCGAAATGACGTCGAAGGGTTGGCACAAATCTATGAACTGTTGGATGTGTTGCCTCGCTATGAAGTCTCGTCGGAATTCACCGAACAGACGATGGCGTCGATTCGGGTCAGCGAACTGAAGCCCGACCTTCGGGAAGCTGAGTGGTACCGGGTTCTCAAAGACGGACTGCCGCTGCTTGCGGGCTTGGTCGCACTTGTGTCGATCATCGCTGTCTGCTTTGTCGCTGCAAATCGCTGGGTCGTCACCGACACGGAGATTCTGGTGCGTGATCTTCCCGTGATCGAGCAACTGGATGTCTACTCGGAAGTCGGCAGTGTGGACTTCCTGCTGCGATTGGCAAACGATGGACAGCTCATCGATGAGATGAAGTCGGAAGTCGAAGATGCGGGGGGACGTCGATGATGGACGCCCGTCGTCTCCTGGTGACATTCATCGCGGTGGCTGTTGCTGCAATTGTCGCCATGCCCTACCTGTTGAGGGGAGAAGATCCGGAACTGGCCGAACGACGAAAAGTCATTGCCGAGATGAACCAGGCCCAGCGGGAGCGGCTTGAGCGGAATCTTGACCAATACCTCCAATTGACTGAGCCGCAGCGTGAAGAGTATCAGCTGCTGCACGCCGAGTTATTGTCAGACACTGCTCACAATCATGGTCGCGCCAATCAATCGTTGCACACCTTCCGAGAATGGCTGCAAACGCTTTCACCTCGCGAACAAATCGAACTGAGCGAAGTGCACGACTCCGCCGCGAAGGTGCGGCTCATCCGTGAGATGATCAATCGCCATCACAACGAATCGCTGGAATTTCGATCGGGTGAGCCACTCAGGCAGCTGGGACCGATTCCATCACTGAAACCAGAGGACTTGGAGCGAGTGTTGAGCTTGATCTCTGAAGCCGCTGAGCGAGAAGTCTCCCCGGCGGAATTGGAAGGCTTTGAGGGTCTGCGGCGAACTCTCAAAGTGTTCGAATTGATGGGCCGCAAGAATGAGAAGCTGACGACGCTGCTGACCGAGGAACGGATGAACGCGGTCCTCAAAGCGTTGTCGGATGACTCGGACCGACGGATGCTCGAGTACGTTGCCGACAATCGCCCGGCTCCCCCTCAGGTCAGTCGAGTGAAGCTGGCAATCACTGTGTTCAAAAATTTGGAAGTTGCTGCGCAGCGTGAGTTACGGAGACAGCAGGTGACAACACAAGCATTGCAGGCCGTTTTTGATGAGTTGCCAGGAGCTGAGCAGGACGAGCTTCTGAGTCTCTCTGCCAGCGAGTTTCGGGCCGAATTGCGACGCCGACACGTTGACGCCTCGTCATCAGGCCGGATCAATCGGCGGTCTGTCGAACAGTTTCTGCGCCCCGGCAGAGAGAGCCGCCCCCGACGCACCACTCCCGCCAGGTCTCGCAGACCGGCTGTGAGTGAGTGACCGCGAAATACCTTCCGTCATTGCGTACGATAGACCAGCGTTGGACATTCACCTTGGAAGGCCGTTACGCCTTCAGCACCCAGAATAACCCCCGAGAGGTCAATAGATGCTACGTTGGACCGACCCCGTTCGTATGGTTGCCATGATTTCGCTGTGCGTGAGCTCCGCTGCACTGGTTTGCGCTGACGAAGCACCAGTCCTTGTCGAGGAAGCGTTTGATGATCCGAAACTCAGTCGTTGGGCGGCCACCGATCCCGATGCCTGGAAGCTCGAAGAGCAGGACGGCCACCGCGTGCTGCATCAGTATCAGCAGAGCCGCGTACAGACGCCCGTCCGCTCTCCATTCAACCGATGCCTGCTGCGTGGAGAGATCGTCAGCGACTTCCAACTCGATGTCGACCTGCAATCGACGACACGAGACTATCCTCATCGCAGCATGTGTTTGTTCTTCGGCTATCAGGACCCGGCCCACTTCTACTATGTGCATCTCGGTCAGCGGGCGGACGACCATGCCAATCAAATCTTTATCGTCAACAACGAGCCACGCACGAAGATCTCAACCAAAACGACTCCGGGGACTCCCTGGGACGACGAATGGCATCATGTTCGGATCAAGCGGATCGTCGAGAGTGGCTCCATTGAAATTTTCTTTGACGATATGGACTCGCCAGTGATGACGGCGAGGGACAAGACGTTCACCTGGGGCGAAATCGGCCTCGGCTCTTTCGACGATACGGGCCGTTTCGACAACATTGTTCTGGAAGGCGAACGCAATGACTCGCGGGAGTAGTCGGAGACGAATGGCTTTCATTGGGATTTGGCGAGTCGTGGGACGTTGGACTCATGGCTGTGTTTTCTAGATCAAACATTCAGGGCTAAGTGGAATGCAGTGTTGGCACTCTGTTGAATCCTTTCGCGCAGGAATGGTCTGGGGGTTTGATGTGATGGTTCGCAACGCGAATTGGCATCTGCCGATTCTCTTCCTGTGCTTGCTATGTAGTTACCCCACCTGTGATGCCGCCCATCATCCCAAATGGCGGACTGTGCTCGGTCGCTCGCGTGCACTTGATCTGAAAGACCCGCTCGATGTCGTCATGGTGCGGGGGATCAGCCAGTTTGCGGAGCGTGAGTTGGAGATCGCCCGGAAAGAACGCGCTCAGCAGTGGGCGCGAGATTATTCCAGCCCGGAATCATATGTCGCCAGTGTTGCAAAACAACGGGAGATGTTGCGGACGATCATCGGAGCGGTTGATGAGCGGGTCGACGTGCGTCTATCGATTCAGCAGGAGGATGTCACTGCCAATGAGTCACCTCGCCCCGTGGCCGTCCCCGTCACATGGACGGTGATGGAGGGTGTGACGGCTGAGGGACTGCTGGTCTTGCCAAGAGGTGAACCCCGTGCGGCTGCGATCATGCTGCCCGACTGCGCGTGGCAACCGAGACAGTTGGTCGAAAGTGCTGAGTCGGGAGAGGCAGTTCATCCACTGGCGGCGCAACTCGCCTCACAGCGGTGTCTGGTGCTGGTGCCGTCGCTGATCAGTCGCGACCACCAGTTTTCCGGCAATCCCGACATTCGGATGACAAACCTGTCCCATCGCGAGTTCGTGTATCGCATGGCGTTCGAGATGGGCCGACACATCATTGGATACGAAGTGCAAAAAGTGCTTGCCGCCGTTGATTATCTGGATGACCAGTACGCCACTCTGCCAGTCGCCGTATGTGGAGCAGGGGAGGGCGGACTCCTGGCGATGTATGCCGCGGCGATCGATCAGCGGATCGATACGTGTCTTGTCAGCGGCTATTTCCAGGAACGAGAGAAGCTGTGGCAGGAGCCGATCGACCGCAACCTATGGAGTCTGCTCAAGACATTTGGTGACGCTGACATTGCCAGTTTGATCGCTCCCCGACAGCTGATTATCGAAGCCTGCCACGTCCCGGAGGTTGAGATTCCCACACAGGATCGTCAAGCCGCACCCCAAGCTGCGGCACCGGGGCGAATTACTACCGCATCGCTCGATGCGGTCCGTCGAGAGTTCGATCATGCGGCCCAACATTTCGACAAACTTGATATTCCCGATCATCTGCGACTCGTTATTTCACAACAGGGAACGGGGCCTGCGTTCAGCCGCGAGGCGACCGACGTGCTCTTATCGGCGGTTGACCTGCCGGGATTGGACAGCGATACGATTGCGGACGTCACGCTGTCCATCACACCAGACGCCGTCGCTCGTGAGCAGCGGCAGATGGACGAAATCATTCGTTTCACGCAGCGGCTGATGCACAGAAGCGACAAGGTCCGCGCCAAGCGTTGGGCGTCCACCGATCGCGGCAGCGTGGAAGTCTGGACCGAATTGGCAACGACGCTGCGCGAGATGGTGCATGAGCAGATGATCGGCAAACTTCCGCGACCCACGGCTCCGCTCAATCCACGGACTCGGAAGATTTTTCAAACATCGACTCATGTGGGTTACGAAGTCGTCCTCGACGTCTACCCGGACACTCTCAACCCTCAACCCTCAACCTTTGACGATCAACCCGGCGTCATCGCGGGTGGCATCCTGTTGTTACCCAACGACCTGAAGGAGGGTGAGCAGCGTCCGGTCGTCGTCTTTCAGCACGGACTGGAGGGGACGCCCATGGATACCATCACGTCTGACGAAAGCTCGCGCGCCTGGCAGGCTTACAAGGGCGTCAGCACGCAGCTTGTGCAGCGGGGGTTCATCGTCTATGCCCCTCAGAACCCCTACCGTGGTGAAGACGACTTCCGCGTCATCCAGCGAAAGAGCAACCCGCTTGGGCGGTCGTTGTTCAGCTACATCATTGAACAACACCGGCAGACGCTCCGCTGGCTCGCGACACTTCCCTGGGTCGACGCCGGTCGCATTGCGTTCTACGGACTCTCCTATGGCGGCAAGACGGCCGTGCGCGTGCCCCCATTACTACCGCCGGGTCACCTCGAATCTTCTGATCCGGGCTACTGCCTGTCGATTTGCTCAGCTGATTTCAATGAATGGATCCGCAAAAATGTCTCGCATGAGGATCGTTATTCGTACGTCTTCACCCGTGAGTACGAGATGTACGAGTGGAATATGGGGCATGTGGCGGGATACGCGGAACTTGCGACACTCATGGCGCCGCGACCGTTTATGGTCGAGCGAGGGCACGATGACGGCGTGGCCCCGGATGAGTGGGTTGCGTGGGAATTCGCTAAAGTTCGCAGGCATTACGATCATTTGGGGATTGGAGACCGGACAGAGATCGAGTTTTTTAACGGCCCGCATACCATTCATGGCGACGGAACGTTCGCCTTCCTGCACCGTCACCTCAACTGGCCAAACAACAGCGATCATTGATGCGTGGTCTGACGAATCGGTCTCACCTCAGGAATTCTAGAGATCAATAGTCTCGCCAGATGTTTCACGGTACGCTAGCGTAGGAGTTGGGCAGTGGTCGAGTTCCATGCCTATCATTGAAGTCGTCCGTCTGGCAGGGCATCGTGCAACGTCCACAAGCCCGGGCATGACGGCCAAGGAAATCTCTTTCGGGAGACGATTGATGCGAGGTCGCAGTGTGTGTGGTGAGTCGGCAAGTGATGTGAAGCATCACGTGGTGACGCCGCTTTGGGGGCTGGTCGTCTTACTCGCCGGCGTGGTCACCTTCAGTGGTTGCGGTGGCGATGACGGAGGGGCAAGCACCTCGTCTCCACCTCCTGCGCGACCAGTTGCAGCTCCAGCGACGCCACCGGTGGCTGCTGAAGTTCCTGCGACCGTCGAATCTGTCGCTGATCATCAGCCGGCCGCTGCAACGCCCGCTACACCGCAGCCTCAAACGACACCAGCGATTGCTCCGGCCGGAGAGTCACCGTTTGAGATGTCGTATCTCGATCCTGCCACCGAGTTGTTCGTTTTCGCACGACCTGCGGCGATCACGTCTTCGCCAATCGTTCAGGCATTGACCGGCGGAAAGTTCGGTCCGCTGGACGACCTCCGGGAACAGTTCGGACTTGGGATTGATCAGATTGAATCCGTCACCATTGGCGTCAGTCAACTTCAACAGATGAATGAACAAAACGCCGAAGGGATGGCTGCAATGCCTGGAGCGTCAGCTGCCTCCGGGATGCCCACGAATCCTATGGTGCCACCGATGATGTCCGCGCCATCAGGTATGGCCGAACACACGATCATCGTCGTGCGGACGGCTGCCCCGCTGAGTCTCGAAGAGATCAATCTTCCCCAGGGAGACGGTCTCACAAAGACACACGAGTCGAAGACTTATCATCAACTGGCAGTCGCCGGTGAGAATGCCCCTCATCTGTATGCAGCTGATGAGACAACGTTCATCGTCGCCACTGAAGCAGCCGTTCAGGCGATCATTGACCAGGGAGACTCACCGTCACAGGCGACAGCGGATCTCAGTTTTGTACCCACGGCGTCGCATGTGATTGTCGCTGTCGTCCCGCAAGATCGGGAGGCGTTCTTCAAGGGCATGCCAGCCATGCCGGTTGTCCAGGTACCCGAACCGGTGTCCGAGTTGCCTGCGACGCCTGTGACCAAGCCTGGTTATGCCGTGGGCGGGATACCCGATGAGGACGATGAGGATGACAGGGGGAAGGGGAAGAAGCGTCGGAAAAAGGATGACGATGATGACACGCCTCAGGTCAAGGAGCCCGAGGTCGAGACGCTTGAGCCAGTTGAGGAGAGTGAATGGCAAAAATTAGTGAAAACCCATGTCACAGGGATCGCCCTGCAAATTGATCTGAACGCCGATTTGCAGATCAACATCTCTGCCAATTGCGATATCCCTGCGTCCGCACTTCGCATTCAGAAGGAACTCGACACCGCAGTTGCGGAAGGTAAGCAAATGTTTGAAGTCCTTCGCAGTACGTTGCCCGGACTCGTTCAGGAGATCGCTCAGTCAATGATCGACTCATTGGCGGTATCAGCCGATGGTACGACCGTATCGGTCTCGACAACTTTGCCCGAGTCGCAGCAGGCCAACCTGACGATGCTTCCCACCGTCGCCATGGGCATGATGATGATGAGTCAGGCAGGCAATGTCGAAGTCATGCAACAGATGGTGGATTGGCAAGAGCGTGCACAAGACGTGCTGGATGAAGGGCAGTTGTCTGTACTCAGTGAGGGTGTCCCGGAGGGGTTGGAGGTTCATGGTTTGGCACGCTGGTCACTCCCTTTACCGGGACGCGAATTCTCACCTCCTCTGCTCGAGCTTGCGATTGTGTGCACGGGCGGTCCCGCTGCACATGTGAAGTCGTTTGGTCGACTCAAAGTGACTGAGGCGAACATTGCTGATGAGATGCCGATCAAGTGGCTGGGAGTTTCGCGAAATGGTCGCACGGACGATCCACTTCACGAACTCATCGCGGTCGATCAAGGAGACGGATTTACTCCCCATCCCCCCAAAGGAGTCGCAACGGGATTCCTGTTCCATCCGCCCGGTGAAGAGGTTCCGTCATTAGAGGTCGTCGCCGGTGTGATCGTGCTGGAAGTGCCCACCTCATTACGCGAAATCACATTATCCAATGTCTCTGGCAGCGCCGTTTCCATCGATGATCCCACACTCCAGTCAGCCAATTTTGTCGTGACGACGGAGACAGTCGACGCTCAGGCCGTGGTGCAGTGTACGTATGACAAACAGGCTCCTTTCGGCCAGTTCACTGTGCTCGATGCATCAGGGAATTCGGTCGAAGCTTCGAGCACGAGCCAGGTCCTGGCCGGTGATCAGATTCATCGGAAATGGCAGCTACCTCAGGGGACGAAACAGCCATTGGGGCTTGTGGTTGCGGTTCGGGAGGATGTGCAGGAAGTGTCGGTCCCGTTTCGATTCGAGAACCTGCCAATGCCCGAACCGGCGAGTGATTTCTCTGGGCAGCTGCCGCTTCGCTCCTGGACCGCAGCCAATACGACTTCGGAGTTTCCCGAAGGGCTGACTCTCCAAGCCCAAGCGAGATGGAATGTGTCACAATCGCCACAGATGGCCTCCTTGGGGCTGGCAGAGCAAAGGAAGCAGGGCCGACCGCCTGCCACGTCTCCGCCGCCGCCGCTGACTGGCAGCGGAGGAGGTCCAGGGTTTGGACTGAGTCGGAAAGAGGAAAAGGAGGATCGCAGAAGAAGTGCTGCGGCTGAGGACGATCCTGGAACAGGTTCTGGAACTGGCCTGAGTCGGAGTGAGGAGAAGGAACAACGCAAGAAGAGAACAGGAAATGGCGGCGAAGTGACGGAACGACGTTCCGGGATCAGGATCGCTGATGACGATGGTGAGGAGGAGACTGTCCGCACCCCTGAAGCGAGAGCTGCCCAACTCGCTGGCTCGCTGGATGGCCGATTGCAATTCGTCGTCGACCTGATCGGGCCCACAATTGATTCGACGGTGGTGATTGGAGAAATGCAAGTTGATAAGGCAATTGCCGAAGGAGGTCTTGAACTGGAATACGAGGGCGGTCAGTTCGGTCAGCTCGACGTCACAGATGACCTCGCTGACGTCGAGTGGGACCAGTTGCCCAAGACAGACCAGCCCCCGAACGGTCTGCGTGTCATCTACAAATTCACCAGACCCGAATCACCGATTGAAACCATCACCGAGTTTCAGGGGACTCTGCAGATCCGTACAGTTCGTGAACGGATCGAAGCAGTCGTCCCCAACCTCAACGATCGGACCGACAAGCGCCTCAAGGACCGAATCCTCTCTAAATACGGCATCGAGATTGCAGTTGCGATCAATGACGACGAACTCAAGTATCGGACGCTCAAGGGTGATGAAGAAAGACTCGACAAGCTCTTTCCTGTCGATGACGAGGGAACACGCATCGATGGGGTGACACACCTGACAACGACCGACAACGGAAATCGAATTCATGTGTTTCGTTTTCCTCGTGACGTTCCCGATGGAGTGGGATTGAAGTTCATTCTCAATCTGGGAGTCGAGGACATCGAGGTGCCAGTCGAATTCAGCGATGTCCCGGTTCCCCCTGCTCCGCCGCAATTTGTCGTGCAATGACGAGAGACCGAACGACCGTCAATGAACTGACAAGCAATGAAAAGCCGACGATGATGCACAGACATTTCCAGCCAATCATGGTGGTCGGCGTCTTGTTTCTATTCGTTGGCGTCATCTCGACCAAAGCGGCAGATGAGTCTTCGCAGGCTCGCCGTCCCGCTGATGATGCGTCACTGCGAACATGGCTGCAGAATATGGTCTGGTACCATCGGTTCTCAGATGACGAGGTCACGGCTGCGACCGGACTGACATCTGAAGAGATCAAGGCCGCGCGACAGCGGCTCGACATCAATCATGACAACGGACCTGGGCTGCCCGACAATCGTCTCTTGGTCTTACCATATCCGGGTGGTCGGCATCCACGGATCGGTTTCCTCGACGGAGCCATTGACCCTCAACGTGAGACCAAGATCAGCGTGTTCACTCCGTGGTACGACTCGACTTCTCCACGAGCGGACTATGTCGTCGCGGATGTGCCGGAGGCCATCTGGTCGAACCTCGGCCTGACCTACCTCGCACACACGCACATCGACACGGTCTGGACCAAGCAGGGGATCGAACTGGAGCCAACCGAGTGGCAGTCACTCGACGATGGTCGCTTGCAAATGCAGCGTCGCTTGCCCAACGGCATCGTGTTCGAGACGCTTGTCATCCCACGGGCAGACCACGTCCGCATGCGGATGTCACTCACCAACGGCACCGATGAGGCACTGACCGATCTTCGCGTGCAGAACTGCGTGATGCTCAAAGGAGCTGATGGGTTCAATGGGCAGCACAACGACAACAATATCGAGCGGGCTCCCTACGCGGCGCGGCATGACCCAACTCAGACACGCTGGATCATCTCTGCCTGGACACCTAACCATCGCACATGGGCGAACGCCAAGTGTCCCTGCCTGCACTCTGATCCGAAGTTCGAAGACTGCCCACCGGGCGAGACCAAACGTATTGAGGGATGGCTCTCGTTCTACGAAGGCACGGACATCAATGCCGAGTTCGACCGCATCGACTCCACCCGCTGGTGGGAGTCAAAGTAGCGAGATCAAGGTAGCCAGCAGGCGAAGAGGATGTGATGTGCGACATTTCGATGACATAGCGCCGTAGGACGGACTTCCAAGTCCGTCCAGAAACAGCATCAAGGTGTGCATTCTCATCGGTTGAATCGAATGAAGGACGGATTTGGAAATCCGTCCTACGTCACGAGGGGGCCACTTTTCAAGCTGACAGCCTTGGCGCGTGACGACTACTTTCTTTGACAGTTTCCTGATGAACAGATCGCCTCTCAGCGTGGAGGGCAGGTTGGCAAACGCTCCAGAATCACCGGATCGTCCAGTCGCTGAGCGATGGCGGTCGCCAGACTGTGATCCTGCGCATGGCATTGCTCATGCGGCACCGCAATCACTTGTGCTCCCGCAGCCGCTGCTGCGCGGACGCCCGCTTCGCTGTCTTCCAGGACCATCATCTCCGCCGGATCGATCTCCAGGCGGTTGGCCGCAGTGAGGTAGATCTCCGGATGTGGCTTTCCCTGTGACACGTCTTCCGCTCCGAGTGTCATCGGGAACCGATGTTGCAGGTCGAACCGAGCCAGCATGCTCTGCAGGTAGGGCCGTCCAGACGAGGTCGCGACCCCTTTCGGAATGCCTCCCGCTTCGATCCGGTCCAGCAGGGTGAACAACCCCGGCATGGGTGCCAGGATATCGTCGAGCAGCTCCGCGAAGATCAATTCCGACTCCGGCTGAAGTTGCTCGAATGTTTCGTCCAACTCCATCAATTCGATCATCACCGCAAACGCCTCAGGAGCCCGCCGGCCCATCATCCGGCCGAACAGCTCCGGATGCGGCTCCTTCCCCCGTCGTCGCAGCAACTCCCGGCCCGCTTCATTGAAGACCAGTTCGGTGTTGAACATGAGCCCGTCCATGTCGAACACGACAGCCCGAACCGGTGGTGCCTCGTCAGTCATTTCGCTCCTTCGTGATAATGTCATGATGCAACCGTCCCACATGCCACATGTATTGTGGTCCATAACCCGCAGAGGGTGCCCACGCGTTACTCGCAGCCGCGAGCAGATGAGGTTGAGCCTCGTTCGGTCGATCATGCACCGCGTGCCAGAGGCCGATGTACAGGTTCGCGTAGAACAGTCGTTTTTCGCGTTCGACGTCGCCGATCTCCGCCGTCTCGATCCGCTTGAGAATCTTCTCCGGCGTGATGTTACCCGAGAACAGCCGGTAGACATCACCGAACGGTTCGCGGTCGTCCTTCTCGTACTTGAGCAGACCTTGCTCAGCCGTCTCGACACCGTTTGCCTTCACCTGACACAAATACCGCCAGATGCCGTTCTCGCGATCAACGTTATCGAACGAGTGATATCGCTCAAACTGACCCGCCGCCTTCTCAAATTCGCCTGCATAGAACCAGGCAATGCCCCGTCGCCAGTGAGACGCGTCCTGAGTGTCATCCAACCGGACCATCCGGTCATAGTCGCTGGCAGCCGCATCGAACTGGCCGAGGAAAAAGTGAGCGTCGCCGCGTGACGAGTGCAGGTTGACGTCGTCGGGGTCCGCTTCTAGAGAAGTCGTCAGTTTCTCCAGGCGAGTTTGCCATTGGGAGGGATCGAACGTCGGCTCATCCGCATGCAGGGGTGGTATGAGGAGGACGATCCAGAGCGCTGCGAAACCGCAAGCGATCGTTGTGGCTTTCATGTCGTCACCCCCGCCGGTGTTAGTTCGGGCTCAGTCTCTTCCTCCGCCTCGTCTCGATGTGCAAACATGCGTGAGACGGCGGCCTGCATGTCGAAGAAGATCATGTTCAGCGAAGGCACGATGATCAGCGTGAGGGCGGTCGCGAACAGCAGACCGAACGTGAGGGTTACGGCCATCGGGATCAGGAACTTGGCCTGAAAACTCCTCTCGAACATCAACGGTGTCAGGCCTGCGACGGTCGTGAGCGTTGTGAGCAGGATCGGCCGCAGGCGGAGTTTTGCTCCCTCGATGCTCGCCTCGAAATGCGGCATACCGGAGCGAATCCGCGTATTGATAAAGTCCACCAGCACGAGAGAATCGTTCACCAGGATGCCAGTGAGGGCCACGAGTCCGATCATGCTGAGGATCGTCATCGGGTTGTCCGTCAGCCAGTGGCCGATGATGGCCCCTTGGATGCCGAACGGAATCGCCGCCATCACCACCAGCGGTTGAAAGTACGATCGGAACAGCCCGGCGAGCAACATGTACACCAACAGCATGGCGACTGGGAAGGCAATCTTGAGACTGCCGAATGCCTTGCCCTGTTCTTCGGTGGCTCCCATGAACTCGACCTTCATGCCCGGATGCTGCTTGATCAATCCTGGCACGAAGTCGCTGCGAACCTTCGAGATGACATCGCTCGAACTCGTCACCGCGTTGTCGATCTCGCCGAAGACAGTGATTGCACGCTTCTGTTCGGCTCGGTGCAGGGTTGTGTATCCGACCGCTTCGGTCAGTTCGGCGACTTCATGCAGCGGTACCCACGCACGCCGCTCACCGGAAGCCCCAGTCATGTCGGCTGATCCGGAAGGAATCCACATCGACTCGATGTTCGCAAGCTCCTCACGAAACGCCTTCGGATACCGCACCATGATCTTCACATCCTCTCGGTTCCGCGTGATGCGACGTGCCTCGGCTCCGTAGGTGGCGGCTCTCACATGGCGTCCCAGTGCGGAGACAGTGATGCCTGTCGGTCGTGCTGACTCACGCAAGGTCAACCGTGCCTCCCGTTTGCCGTCGTCCGTGTTTTCGTCGAGATCGACCACACCCGCGTAGAAGGACAGTTCAGCGATCAGTTCGCTGGCGGCGACCTTGAGATTGTCGAAGTCGTCACCGGAGAGGCGGATCACGATGTCCTTGCCTCCCGGTCCGCCGTTCATGACTTCCCAGGTGAGCGAATTCACGCCGGTCAGTGTCTCGCTGACGCGTCGCAGCTCAGCGAGAATATCGTCACTGGACCGTAGTCCCTTCGATTCGCGTTCATCCGCAGCCATGAGTTCGACCCACAGTTGCCCCAAATGCGACTGTATCTTGCCACCGGTCGCGCCCACGTCTGTCACGGCCAGTGCGATGCCGACATCCATTTGAGCGGTCTGCACTTCGGGCATCTCCATCGCGACGTCACTGAGAATCTGAAGTCGTTCGCGGACTTGATCGTTCGTTGAGCCGACCGGCATCTCGATGATGGCATACATCGACTCCGCATCCATCGCCTGCACAAACTCCCAGGGAACGATGTTGCCCAGCGAGTAACCGCGTTCGGTCTTGCCCATGAACAGGCCGATCGCGACCATGCACGCCGAGACCGCAACGGCAACGGTGACATAACGCCAGCTCAGCGCAAATCGCAGGAAGCGCTCGTAAGTTGGCAAGAGCAGGTTCGTCATCAGTCCATGCTGGGCACGACTGGCCCGCCTGAGCCAGCGACGCACGCGCGTCTTCGGTCGCTCAGTGTCCTGATACCGCACCTTCTTCGCCGGCAAATGAGCCAGGTGCGACGGCAAGATGATCAACGCCTCGACGAGTGAGACGCTGAGCGCCGCGAGCACCACAATCGGCAACTGACGCATGAAGTCGCCGATCTGCCCGCTGATGAACAGCAACGGACTGAACGCCGCAATCGTGGTCGTGACCGCGATCGTCACCGGCCAGAAGACTTCCTCCGCCCCCTCGATAGCCGCTTGGCGCGCGGGGAGGCCTTCTTCGACACGGCGATAGATGTTCTCACCGATCACGATCGCATC
>JAJDEJ010000240.1 GCA_029259815.1 Planctomycetaceae bacterium
GTCGGTCGTTGAGTTCAGTGGTGGTGCGGGCCAAGTGGTGGCGGCTGACGTGTCGGAAGTCGGTCCCCTTGAGGGAGTATTGCCACAGCAAGCCGTTCGTGTGCTCGTTGGAACCGCGCTACCAGGGTTTGCGCGGCTCGGCGAAGTACTCCCGCGACCGGAGCTGCTGTGACAACTGCTCATGCTGCGCGAACTCCTTGCCGTTGTCGAGTGTCAGCGTGCGGCGGAGCGGGGGCGGCAGTGGATCGTACAGCCGGGTGATGGCGCGGCGGACGCGGGGTGCCTGTCGATCGCGAACTTTGCCGGCCACGAGGATCATGGTCATGGGCTCTGCCGATGCTCGAACGGAACATGGACCAGCATCCGGTCGCCCATACACGAAATCAAGCGTCCGAAATCGGAACCACCAGATTCCGACAACTGCCGTCAAAGACCAGGTTTTGACGCGCTCTTCGCCGGTGGAGGGACCACAGGAAGTGTGATCCGCGTGGATGACTCGGAACCGAAATGGACCGTTTGTGTGGCTGTTCGGAGTTCGCCGTCAGCGTTCTGCATCGCAGCCGTGTTGTGATTCCGGTCGTAGTTGGGGAAGTCGCTGCTCGTGATGTCCAGACGGATGCGATGGCCGGGGAGAAACGCATTTGAGGTCGGGTTCATGCGAATCGTGTATCGGACGATTTCCCCCGGCTGAATGAGCTTCGGTCGGTCGAGTGCTTGTCGATAACGGACTCTGATCATGCCCAGGGAAACGTCACGGGCAAGGCCATCGGGAGCGACGTCGATCAGCCGCACGAAGAAGTCGGTGTCAGGCACTGTAGAACTGGCGAACAGTTCGACTTCCGGATAGCCGGTAACCTCAATTCGCTCGATCAGCGGCTCGGTCTGGTAAACGAGAATGTCGTGGCGATCCTGCAGGGGACGCTGGTCGGCAGGAATCTGAAACAGGGCCGGGCCGTGCAAAGACGGCACCGGATTCTCGGGATCATAGACGTAGCTGTCACTCCCAGCTACATCAGGACGCCCAGAGGTCAAACGCCCGTCTCCGGTTGGAGTTTGGGCTCCTCCGTCGCTCGTGAGGAAGTAGGTCTTGGAAATTGCTCGCTCCAATGGCCACACTTCCTCGTCGCGCCAGAGATTGTCACCCATCACGAAGATGCGATAGGGAGCTGTCCGATCGACGCCGTTGCCTTGGCCTTTGATCCAGAAGTCGAACCAAAGAATTTGCTCGGCGATCAGATCGACGTTCGCCTCTGGGCCAAAGTCGAGATCGCCCACTTTGCGTTGGCCCATCTTCGTATGGCCCCAGGGGCCGATGATCGTCCGTGAGCCACGTCGTGCGGTTTCACTGGCGGCCTCGGTCCGGATCGTCTGATCGAGCAAGAGATGTCCGTTGCAATGGTCCCACCAGCCGACAACGTTCAAGTTTGGTACCTCAATCTTTTTGACGTCTTCGTGCAGCTTCCAGGGATCCAGATGTGGGTGTTTCAGCCAGTGATGGACGAAGGGGGTTTCTTCCTCGAAGACTTCACGCGGCAAATCGAGATAGGGAGCAAAACGCAGCCAGCGGTCTGCGTGCGTCTGCCAATGCATGCGCCCCTCGGCACGCGTGGTGGTGCCGTCCCGACCGTTCTTGGCGCGCATGTCGGGTGTCATGCCAGCAATCCACCAGTTCAATCGTCGTCCCGGTCGAATCGTGCCCGGGCCCTCAAGATCGGTGTATCGTGCAGGGATGCTAAACGCAGCCATTGCGACCAACGAGGGCGGGCGCAGAGGAGCCAGTCGCCATTGTAGAAACGCATTGTACGAGGCACCAAACGTGCCGACTTTCTCGATGGAACCGCGGAGTTGGGCCGCCCATTCCACGGTGTCGTATCCATCTTCAGCGTCGTGCGTTTCCGGGCGGACGAAGGACTCCCATTCGCCG
Source organism: Planctomycetaceae bacterium (assembly GCA_029259815.1). Classification (GTDB taxonomy): domain Bacteria; phylum Planctomycetota; class Planctomycetia; order Planctomycetales; family Planctomycetaceae; genus JAHBXU01. The sequence goes on from JAJDEJ010000240.1 coordinate 1,925, forward strand.
TCGGACTCATACCGACCGCGAGCATCTTGACTGACGACGATGTATCCCGCCTTGACGAATCGGTCAAAGCGTCTTCCTTTCTTGCGATACGGCGTGCGCATGACGAGGACAGGATAGGGACCACCGTCATCCGGCGGCCGGTGGACATCCGCGCGGAGAACGACGCCGTCCCGCATGGGGACCGCCACGTTCGTTTCGGTCTGAACCTCAGTGCCATCGGCTTGACTCAGTGCCAGTAGACAAGTCAGAGAAAGCGTAACGGGATTCATTGATGAGTTATCTCTTGAAGGGAATGATCACATCTGGAACGGTCGGCTGACTTTGATGGTACGCTCGGCTTTTGCATACCAACCTTGCGGCGCGTGCTGAGATGTATGCAGATAACACTGAACACGCACCTGATCTGAGCCCTCCGTGAAGGTCAGGAGCCTGCTCATGGGCAACGTTGTTTTGCGGGCATGGTAGCGGCTGAGAGCTGCGCAGTTGATAAAGTTGACGCCCCACTTTTGTTCAATGTGCGTGCGTCCTCCCTTGTGGTCATCGGGGTTCGTATGCGTATGACCGCCGAACCAGATATCAATTGCGTTCGGATGCTTTGCCATGTGTTTCTCGAACGCTTGTGCATCCGGCTGGTCATCCAACCAGTAGAGGTATGAAGCCCCTTGAGGTCCGCCAGTGGGAAAGTAGCCGTGGTAGTGGCTCACATATGTGCCATCTTCCTTCTTCCGGAATCCTTCCCAAGGCCCGGAAGCGACTGTTGTTTCCTTGAGCATCTGATGGTGAGCGGTGAGGATCACCGAGTCGGCATTCTCATTGATCGAGTTCTTCCACCAATCGAATGTCTCGGCTGTTACCGCTCCGGCAGGATATCCGCCCCGCTCGGCACGCCCGACTGGCGGACCTCCGTCGTTGCGGTCGCTCATCACCAGAAACAGCAGGTTGCCCACACGAAAGCTGTAGCGTTCCCATGTGCCTGTGACCGGATACGGACGACGGTCCGCATCGACTCTGGAGTATTTCGTGTTCTCACCGTTTGGATCGACCCATTTCCGAAACCACCATTGCGTCGGTTCACCGGGACCGGACGCATCATGGTTGCCTGCCAGATTGTAGAAGTCCTCTCGACGATGCTTCTTGGCGGCACCAAATTGCCGAACCACCTCTTGACCCTCTTCGTCATTGGGCGATCCCTGGTTGCCGGACAAGTCTCCGACATGGAGTGCAATATCCCAGTCGAACGGCGGACCTCCCTGCTCTCCTCCGAACTCAGACTGTCGGATCGCATCAGCCAGACTCTCGCGTTTCTGTCGCAGGTCGGTGCCCACATGGGAGTCACCGCAGGCCCACAACCGAAACTGTCGCTGCGTCTGGCCTTCGTTGCCCAACACATAGAGACCGGGCAAGGTGAGCGTTCCAGCGCAGGCCGCTATTGTTGGTGACGACAGAAATGCGCGTCGCTTCATGGTGTCTCTCCTTGCGGGCCGGTCAGCGTTTCAAGAGCTCGTCGTCTGCCGATACCGTGATTGATGGAGGTGGAATCACTCCGCTCGGAAGTAATCGCGATCACCGGGAGTAAATACGAAGGGTTGTGGTGTCTCCATCGTGATGTGTTTCCAGGTCTGACCCATTTCGCGAAATGGGCCGGTCTCCGTCGGGTGATAGGAGATATCGAGATGCGGAGTGTCGACAGGTCTTCCTTCGTCCGCATGTGATTTCATGGCGGCTTCGAGGATGCCGGTGACCAACAGCGTTCTTTCCACTGGATAGGGTTCTTCCTGATGAACAAACAGATGTTGAATGGCATGTGAGAGCGCTTTGAAGAGACCTCGGTTGCCCCATGGCCCGTTGTACAGGGCCGTCGCACGAGGCTCGTCTTCTCCCTGCATTCGACAGGCGAACCCCCAGCGGCTGCCGCTGTTGCCGACTTTCAACACGGTCGCTTTCAGGCCATCCTTGTAGGTAACGACAAGCGCATGTTCTGGGACCGGACGAGGCAGAGGTTGGTTGTTGCTGCTCTGTGATGACTTCGCATCGCGACGGGGCGGCGTTCTCCCCGCTTCGACTGGCCACGGTTGACGGTCGTGCGAGATCGCAGCCTCTGCGTCTATCGCTGCATCGACCAATGACGAGGACCAGCGTCCCTCCGCTCTCGCTGCTGCAAACGCGTCGCCAGTCAGTAGCTCGACACGTGCCACGCCCGTCTCGCCACCCAGACGATTCTCCACAAAAGACTGCAGCACTTCCAGTCCATGAAAGTCGTAAGATTCAATCCCTCCTCCGTGAATCGCGACGGCCTCTTTGATCTTTGCATCTTTGGGGAGTTCCCACGCTGGATTTCGTTGTGCCAGTGGAACCGAACTGCCAGCCATCAAGGGAAAACCACATTGTCGGGAAGTGTCGTACATTTCCTTGGCCCAATCCCATCGGTAGGAGAGGTGCTTGTCGTTGAACAATGGCACGAAACGATCAGACCGCCGCATGACGGCAACCGCTTCGTCGAAGAATCGTTTGCGAGGGTACATCGTCTGTCCCAGATCACTCTTCGGATAATCTCCGTGCTCTCCAATCGACAAGACCGCATCGACAGCAAGCTCGTCCTGGCCCAGGCAGAGAGCATCGTTGATCGAATCAAACAAGGGGACGCCGAATCGCTGTGAGACGTCACGCGACATCTCTTTGTCCGGAAACTGATCGGCATAGAAGGACACGACATCGACTCCGGCGTCGACCAGTTCGCCGTTGAAGAGATATGGACGAAAGAAGTTCTCAAGAATGTCGTATGCGTGAGAACGAAAGCGGAACTCCGTAAAGATTGCCGCAACCCGCGGACGTGAACCGGCATCGGCAGCAAGACACTGAGAAGATCTCAGGCTCAGACGATCAAAGAGTGCTAATGGAGCGAGAGATGCCGTCTTGAGAAAGTCACGTCGTTGCATGTTTCTATTCCATTGATCCTCGTGGCTATTCTGCCCCGAATATGCTTCTCGTCTGCTTCAGACAGCCCATCGTACTGCAACTTGCCGTCCGGTGTCGCAGGACTGACGATGAAACCGTGAGTTCCTTGCGGTCACAGGCTGGATCTTCGTGCGATGTCCACGTGATTCGGGTAGAATTATTTAGCAAGACACTCTTCTTTCAATCTCTTACGTTTGCCCGACTCAGTCAGGAAATCGGACATGCTGCACTTGGGGCAGATTGACGAACGAAACTGTCAGGCACTCTCGCGACGGGAGATGCTTCAAATGGGCAGTTGCTCAGCACTGGGGCTCTCAATGCCGCATCTCCTGTCACGCGCCGCTCAGGCAACTGGACAGGAATCGCGTGTGAAGTCGGTGCTCCTGCTCTGGCTGTGGGGCGGACCCTCGCATCATGAGACATGGGACCCGAAACCGAATGCACCACTCAAGATCCGCGGCTGCTATCAGCCAATCTCGACTGCTGTGCCAGGAATACAGATTTCCGAATTGTTGCCCATGTCGGCGGCGCGAACCGATCAGTTGACCATCATCCGCAGCATGGCACATGAGATGAAGGATCATAATCAGGCGGGAACGGTGTCGTTGACGGGGAGCAAGAACGGATCACGGGCGTCTGGGGGAGTGCCCGAACCGGGACGCGTGCGGCCAAGTATGGGGTCAGTGGTGTCATATCTGAGTCAGGATCTCAGAACAGACTGGCCGGCGTTTACCGCCATCGGGCGTCGATGCAGCGTCAGTAATGCTGACCTCCGTGGGCAAACCGCAGAAGCTTTGGGAGCGATACACGACCCGTTTCGACTGGATGGATTCGACTTCGACAAGGGTGTTCCGGTCCCAGCATCAATGCAGCCGCTGGGCGAGATTGGAAGTGTCCGTCTCGACGACCGCAAGCGGTTGATGTCCGCCCTCGATGATTGGCAGCGATCCGCTGAGCAGTCCGGTGTGGTCGATCGCTACGACGATCTGCGGAGTCGTGCATTTAGCCTGTTGACGGCGGCTGGTGCCAAGCAGGCGCTCAACATCGACGAAGAGTCGGATGAACTTCGGGACCGCTATGGCCGCACGGTCTTCGGTCAGAACTGTCTTCTGGGGCGACGTCTGATCGAGGCGGGTGTGCAGTTTGTGCAAGTCAACTGGAGCGGGAACGCAGAGGACGAACAGCAGGGAGGCGATGGGGGTTGGGATCTGCACTACCGCCTGTTTGAACGGATGCAGGACCGTTATTGCCCAGTTTTCGATCGGGCGTTTACCTCATTGCTCGACGATCTGAAGCAGCGAGGATTACTCGATTCAACATTGGTGCTGGCGATGGGCGAGTTCGGTCGTAGTCCGGCCATCAGCCAAATCGGCGGACGCGAACACTGGCCGTTCGGTTATTCGCTGGTTGCTGCGGGTGGGGGCACTCCTGGTGGAACAGTGGTTGGCGCGACAACTACTGACGGTGGCTATCCGGCAAGCCGGCCGAACCATCCAGTCGATCTGTTGGCCACAGTGCTGGAACTCATGGGGCTCGACCGACTACCGCTGTTCGAACGGGATGCCGCCGTGCTGGGGTCACCGATTCCGGAACTTGTCGGATGAGAAACCACTTCGCCTATCTCTGCATGATTGCCGCCTGGATCGCATACATCCCGGTGACGACCGTTGCAGATGATGCGGCTTCTCCGGTCGAACGTCTCACGACGACACACTTCCCCAAGTTCTTTCTGTCCTATTCGCCGGATGGATCTCACCTCGCCTATTGTCGGCACCATCGTAACCTGCGAGGCACCAACCAGATACTCGTCGGTCTCCGGATCATGAAGGCCGGCGGTAAGGATGATCGGGCCATGCTGAGTGAATTCAGCTCAGCCGTACAAATTCAAGAACACCCCGCATGGTCTCCAGATGGCACGCAGTTATTGATCTCCGGCGGTGGAAACGACACGGGAAACTCCTCCAAGGACACTTTCGTCTGTGACGTTGCCGCCGACTTTCAGGCGACTCAGCTGAGAAAGATTGTTGAAGGCCAGGGCGTTCAGTTGGGCGAAGAACCCTGTTTCTCTCCCGATGGGAAACACATCGCATTCACTTCGGTTGACGAACGGATCTGGATGGCGAATATCGACGGCAGTCGAAAGACAGAGGTCGTGCAGATGGACGGTTCCTACTGCCATCAGCCAGCCTGGTCACCGGATGGGAAATGGATTGCGTTCGCGTCTGATCGGGATGGCGACGTCGAGATCTACAAGGTTCGCTGGGATGGTTCGGATCTTACCCGGCTCACCCACGAAAAAGGGTTCGACTGCCGACCGCGTTGGTCGCCAGATGGACGCTGGATTCTCTTTACGTCGAATCGCAACGGAAATCACGACCTGTTCCTGATGCATGACGATGGATTCGATGTCCAGGCTCTGACTCACGACCAGGCAATGGACGATCATGGTGTATTCTCTCCCGACGGTCGCTGGGTCAGTTTTGTCTCGATGCGAGACGGAGGCTTTGACATCTACCGACGACCGATCCCGGAGGAGATCGAATTCGGTCCGCCTCCGGAGGTCTCGCCGCTGAGGGCCGAGTCGACGGGAGGCTTGGTTGCTCACTATGCGTTCGACGAAGTGGATGGCACCGACGGTCAAGCTCGTGACTCGGCAAAACGAAATCACCTGCAACTCTTTGGTGCAAAGATCACCCGCGATTCTGACAAGGCTTGGCTGGAGTTTGACGGCAACGATGACTATGCACTCGCCGGAAACAGCGTGCAACTGCGACAGTCCGGGCCATTAACATTATCACTATGGGTTTCTGCGAGCGATTGGTCGGGGAATGGCTACTTACTCTCCAAGCATGGCTGGAACATTTATGTGTCCAGCGACGGTCGTCCCCGCTTCGAAACACGCACGGCTGACAACCAGGCATGGGACACACTCGCAGCTGTCGATTCGTTGCCACTGCAGCAGTGGAGCATGGTGACAGCCGTGTTTGCCCCGGACGTCGGTCAGCTGTCAATCTACATCAATGGTCAACTGTCCGCCGAACACGAACGGATTGATGGTGCCCTCGGGGCGGTCGATGCATTCCCATTGCAGTTGGGACACTACACCGTTTCACAGACACAGAGATTCCGTGGGCGTCTGGATGAAGTTCGCATCTATGACGTTGCTCTCAGTACGGACCAAATCTCTCGGGAGTACACCGAACAATCCCGCTTGACCCGCTAGACCATTTTTATGGTTTCTGTGCAGGAGCTTGTTCGAGGAATGACCTCTGCCTGCTGAGAGGCTCTCCTGCATGATACCTGAAGAACAACTTTCGAATTGTCGAGTCACGTAGTTGTCGACCGACGACCGTCACTCTGTCGCGAGCGCTGTCAAGTCGCCGATGGATTTGATCCGGTTCGGCGTGGCGAAGTCACCGACACCTTGATGTAGGTGGAGTCGAAATTGTCGACTCAGCGTTTCGGGAGGCCACTCCGCCTGCTGACACTGATCGATGAGTTCACCAGAGAGTGTCTGGCGATCGACGTGGAGCGAAGGCTGAGAAGCGAGGCGGTGTTGGAGCGTCTGAGTGATCTGTTCGTGCGTCGTGGAGTTCCCAAGTACATTCGCAGCAACAACGGCCCTGAATTCACAGCCCTCAAGGTCAGGGAATGGCTGGATCGTGTCGATATAAAGACGCTGTTCATCGAACCGGAATCGCCGTTTCGCCCTACTGGCGAACAAACGCCAGACGGGAGAACGGCTACATCGAGTCATTCAACGGCCAGCTCAGAGACGAACTGTTGAACGGTGAGATTTTCGAGACGCTGCTGGAGGCGAAGGTACTCATTGAGCGTTGGCGAGTGGAGTACAACACCATCCATCCTCACACTTCGTTGGGATATCGACCCCTCTCTCCCGAGGCACGACAGCCGCACTTCCGCTACGCTCCAGCGACCGTGTGCGGTTGACATCTGAAACCCATTAGTACAATCCTTGGGGACGAATCACAGAGGCACCGGGGTTGGCCGGCCCCGGAATTCAAGGATTCGTCGGAACGTTCGCGTCTCCATGATCCATCGGCTGCGGCACACTCTACGACGACACTCTGCATCAACAGCTTGTCACCTTCGCCATCTACTCATAATGGCTCAGTTTCGATGAGATTACAACGACGGCAACCTGTTGCTGAGAAAGACGTTCGCTGCGGAAAAATCAATTGAAGCCGAGAAGACTGACCAATGTCTCGAATCGTCTCGAATTCACAAGGTGGGCATCCAGTTTCACAATGTTGTCGGATGTGATTCCGATGCCAATGCTCATCGCTTGTCGCAGGACATCGTTCGACTGGGATCAACTTGTGATATCCATTCCCCATGCGTCGTCAAGCCATCAGAGTAGGTTCGTATCATGGCAGAATATTCACCGCAACCAGTGACGTCCCTTCTCGCATGTGTGATGCTGTGTGTCTGCTCCTTCGCCGGCGCGGAGGAGATTCAGCCAGCTGCACGGCAGTATCGGGTGATCTTCAATTCCGATGGACATGCTGTCTGCAAGGACGCCGAAGGGGACTTGGATCAGTGGATTGAGAATCTGTTCGGTCCATTGGAAGACAGCCATGTCGAAGCCTTGTTCTGGTGTGACGGTGCGGGAGGAAACACGGCGGACTACGACAGCCAAGTTCTGGAGCGAACTGGGGAGCGAGTTGGCAAGCTGCGTCCTTGGATCACCAAACTTCTGAACGAGGGGCATGATCCGCCACAGGTCGTTGTGCAGGAAGCCCGACGGCGCGGGATGGACGTCTTCTACTCCTTTCGCATCAACGACATTCACGACTCGTTCATGCCGGATGAACTCGCCACGTTCAAGATCGATCACCCAGAGTGGCAGATTGGAGAACAAAAATACGGTGATGTGACCAGCTTCCCGACTTCGCTGAACTTTGCGATCCCGGAAGTTCGCGAGCTGAAATTTCGTGTCATCGAAGAGCTGTTTCAGAAGTACGAGTTTGATGGATTGGAAATCGACCTTCTGCGGAGTGCGCCGTACTTTCTTCCAGGGACTGAGGATGAGAATGCTCATTTGCTGACCGAACTCCTACGGCGAGTGCGCGAACATCTGACCGACCGTGCTGAACAGAGCGGTCGTCCGATCCGACTTGCCGTTCGTGTCAATGAGAGTCTCAAGGCATGTCGACTGGACGGGTTCGACGTGCCGACGTGGGTCAATGAAGGATTGATTGACTACCTCATTCTGGGCAGCGGGGTCATCGACATTGAGATCGAAGAGTTCAAGCAGCTGGCTGCTCCCAGGCAAGTGTGGGTCTACCCCTGTCTCTATGGTTGGCCGAGCAAATATCAACCGATTCCCGCCGAACTTGCCGCCGGTTTGGCCCTGAACTACTGGCATCAGGGAGCCGATGGCATCTATCTGTTTAACTGGTTCCCTCACACCCACAATAACAGCGAAGCCACCGGTCCCTACATGTCTGGATTGTTCAAACAACTGGGGAATCCGAAGGCCCTTCAGTCGAAACAGAAGCAGTTGATGTTCGCTGCCGACCGTGGGCGACCGGAGCGTTCCTATCAGTACAACTGGCTGAACTGTGTCTTGCCTGCGCCAATGCCCACAGACAATCCGTTGGAGGTCTCTCTCTTCGTCGGCAAAGATCTGGGCAAGAACGCCAATCGCGCTTCGATCGAATTGCGTATGACGGTCGACCATCTCCATCCTGATGACGTGGTCGAAGTGACGCTGAATGATCATCTGGTCACCGGGCTGAGCAGAGCGGAGGAGGGAGTGCTGACTGCGCCGATCCAACAGGCACTGCTGATTCAGGGTCGGAATGCCGTCACGCTCAAACTTGCTGAGCGCTCAGCGAAGCCTGAGAGTCCCCGGACTGTCACAGCACTGGAAGTTCACATCCGAGATGCGGACGTCCAGCAAGAGCAGTCAACGTTGCTTGAGCAACACAAACTCGATGCCGGAGCTGCGAACCAAGGACTGGCGTTGACCAAAGATCACTACTTTTCGGCGACAAGCAACACCATCTACCGCTTTGATACAAGTTGGAATCTACTCGACGAGAAGACGATCCGGATTGAAGGAGTCAATCATGTCGGAGCCATTCACCATCACGATGGATCTCTCTGGGCGGGCCTGTTGCACGGTCCAGAGAATGGCAAGCACGACAAACAACTCGACCGCTCGATTATTGCCAAGATCCGTGCCGATGACTTAGAGGTCGTGAAGACCTGGGACATCTCCGACGATGTCACCTGGATCGACCCGGTCTGTTTCGATGGAACGTCACTGTGGGTCGGAGACCTCAGCGACCTCGGCATCCACCGGTATCGTCTCGTGAATGACGAACTCATTCGCGACGGCGTGTTTCGCTATCCCGCAGCGATGCACTTCTCCCAAGGGATTCGGGTGATCGGGAAGAAGCTATACACGATTCATACGTTTGGGGACAGGGACGGGTTGTACGAGTTCGACATTCCTGATGTTCTGACAGAAGCCATCAACGAACCAACGCGCGTCTGGAACATCCAGGAGACACGCATGCATCTGGAGGGATTCGACTTTGTTCCGGGGACCCCAGACCAGATCTGGCACGCGCAAGGGAAATGGGTCGATCGCTACAGTCTGAATCGACTTGAGTCACCATAAACAACCGATGACCGAAGAGCCGCGTATCGCCTGCCGAGAATCGTCTTGAGCATGAGGCTCAGCCGATGCAAACACCTGTTAACGATCACTCGTCGGGGACTGGCCAAATCTTAACCAGACTGTCGTAGGCACCAGAGACGATTCGCTTTCCATCGGGCGAAAATGCAAGGGCCGTCACGCTGAAGCCCAGTTTGTTGTCGGTGTGGGCCGTGATCTTCGCGAGCAGCCGATTATTCTGGCGGAGATTCCAGAGGTGAAGCGACCCATGTCGCTCGCCCGTAGCCAACAGACCTCCATCCGGCGACCATGCTAGTGCAGTGACTGCTCCTTGATGTCCCGTCAGCTTGGCCAACTCGTCGCCAGTCGCAGAATCCCAGAGGATCGCGGTCTGGTCGAAACCTCCTGAAGCCAGCGACTTGCCATCGGGGCTGAACCCCAGAGCCGTGACCTGCCGCGACTGATGGGCCGTGAAGCTCACGCTCGCATCACCGGAAGGCAAATCAAACACAAGAATCTTGCCAGCTCTCGTGCCGGCTGCCAGTCGCCGCGAATCGGGTGAGATCGTCACACGATTGACCCAGCTATCAAAACCGCCGATTTCACGTAACGGTGAGGGCTCGCCGACTTTCCAGAGCCGGACAAATCCATCGCGCCCGCCAGTGGCCAGCCATTGACCATCGGACGACATGCCGACGGTATTCACGCTGGCACCACCAAGTCCCGGAGACTCGGCAGTCTGCTCAAACGATGTCGTTGACCATACGCGAGCAGCGTGCTGGCTGGCGGAGACGAGAGACTTGTCCTCCGGAGTGGTCGACACGTCCAGCACCCAGTCACGATGTCCGTCAAGCGTCGTGAGTAACCGCCCGCTGCCGGCCTCCCAGATACGAGCCGTCCGATCCCAGCTTGCGGAAACCACACGTTTTCCGTCCCTGCTGAACGTCACGGCTGACACGACGTTCTCATGCCCCTCCAACACGACCGGCTCCTGACAATGCGCAATCGACGAAGCCAGACACACACTGATAAGAACGCCAAGACTTCCGAGTCGTCTGCAACTCATGCTCTCTCCGGATTGAGGATGTATCCGTTGGATCGTTCACATGATACCATCGAGTGACTCGGCAGGACGAATCATCGACGCAGGCGGGCGAGGCCGACAGTATGACGATCCCCGATCCCCAACAACTTCGACATCCGAATTTCCACCGCCGCGAGTTTCTGCAAGCGGGAGCACTCGCGGCTCTCGGCGGCTTATCATTGTCCGATGTCGCCAAACTTCGAGCCGATCAGTCGGCAGGTCAATCAAACGACACGCCCTCAAAGTCGGTCATCTATATTGTTCTGACGGGCGGCCTCGCTCAGCACGAGAGCTTCGACCCCAAGCCGGACGCACCGGCTGAGATTCGGGGTGAGTTCGACGCCATCTCCACAAAGATACCCGGCCTGTTCATTTCTGAACACCTGCCGCTCCTTGCCGCCCGCAGCGACAAGTGGGCGTTATGTCGATCCCTGTCCCATTCGTGGAACGAGCACGTTCAAGCCACGAGCATGATGCTGACGGGTCGCAGCATCTTGTCGCCGAGTTTCAGTAGCGTGCCCAAGCCAATGGACTTCCCCGGGATCACGGCCGTTGCGGGACGCATGGTCCCTTCGCAGAACAATCTTCCCAGCGCGGCTGTGCTGCCTTATCCGATCGAGACGCCTGGTACCCGCGCCGGCATGATGGGACCGCAGCATGATCCGTGGCTGATCAAGGCGGCTTCGGACTGCAAGTGGTCCGGTGCATGCCCCAACTGTTGGGACCACCAACGTCGACCGGAGCACCGCCACATCGGCTGGCCCGTGTTTCAAGCTCCCAGCTTGCAACTCCCAGATGCATTGGACCAGCGACGTCTCGATGCCCGCAAAGACTTGTTGCAAGTCGTCGAACGGCAGCAACAAGAACTCGACCGGTCGGCAGCTATCGCGAGCATGAAAGGGTACCGCAGCGGGGCCTTGTCGCTGTTGACATCCGGCAAAGTTCGCGACGCCTTCGACATCAACGGTCAGGACGCGAAGACGCTCGACCGCTACGGTCGCAATCTGTTCGGCTACTCACTGCTCTTCGCAGCACGTCTGGTTGAGTTGGGTGTCGACATGATCCAGATCAACCTTGGTCGAGGCGGCTTCGACACGCACGGCAATGCCTTCGATCACTTGAAAAACTTGATGCTGCCCCCGACCGATCAGGCGCTCTCTGCTCTTATTGATGATCTCGACGAACGGGGCCTCCTTGAGAACACACTGATCGTCGCGGCTGGCGAATTCGGACGCACACCGAAAATCACCCGGTTGCCTCAGCATTATGAACTCCCCGGTCGTGATCACTGGGGAGCTGTCCAAACTGTGTTCTTCGCAGGGGGCGGGATCGACGGCGGCACTGTGATCGGTGCCTCGGATGAGCATGGAGGATATCCGATCGAAGCCAAGCAAACCCCGGAGAATCTGGCCGCCACGATCTATCACACCCTGGGCATCGATCGCCACGCCACTTGGCAAGACAGCACAGGCCGACCGTTCCATGTCTACCACGACGATCCAATCTCCGGGTTAGTGTAACGACCGCCGAGTGAGGATCAGGCAAGCTCGGGCAGCGGTTGGTAGCCCGCATCGACCAGATAGCGAGGACGTCCGCTGAGGTCTGTGATTGTGGTCGATCCAATGTCGATGCCCAAGTTGCGGTACAGAGTTGCAAAGATTTCCTGAAAGTGAACTGGCCGATCGATCGGCTCCTCGGCATATCGATTCGTAGCACCGATCACTTGACCCACCGGCATGCCTCCACCAGCGAGCAGAGCGAAAGTGTTGCGGTTCCAATGATCACGACCGGCGGACTTGTTGATCTTGGGAGTGCGGCCAAACTCGCCCCAGGCAATCACCGTCACGTCATTCTCCAGTCCGTGACGGTACAAATCGTCGATCAATGCAGAGAGCCCTTGGTCGAGCAGTGGGATTGCTCGACGACCGTTCGAGAAATTGCCGCCATGCCAGTCGAAGTCCGCGAAGGTGGCCGTTACACAACGCGCACCTGCCTGAACGAGACGCCTCGCGAGCAGGAACTTCGACATGATGGCTTGGTAGCCAAGGTGACTGTAAGGGAGGACCTTCGTGTCGTCGGCTCCGTAACTCGAGCGGATTGCTGGGTCTTCCTGTTCGAGGTCCAATGCATCGGCCAATCGACTCGATGTCAGAACATTCAATGCCTGATCAGTCAGCGGATCGAGGACGGTCGACTCTCGCTGACGATCAATGGTGCGACGGAATTGATCAAATCCGGCCAGTAAGTCACGGCGCTCATCGAGACGGTCGACGGTCACCTCATTGAGCTTCATGTTGGCAAGCGCTTTTCCCTCCGGTTGAAACGCCTGATGACCTGCTCCCAGGAATCCTGAACCCGGATGGTTGTACGGCCCGTGTGCCATCTTCATGAAAAGGTTGATACCTGCCGGCACAGCATGATGGGCAGAGCCGCGCAGCTTGGAGACAATCGACTCAAACCCCGGCCATCCCCCCTGTGGCTGGTTGGAGAAATGGCGTCCCGTGACACACTGGAACGATGAGTGCCGCCCATCAGACCCGACGACCGTGCGGATCGTGGCGAGCTTATCCATGCGCTTCGCCAACCGAGGCATCAGTTCGCTGATCTGGACACCCGGGAGACTCGTGCTGATGGGATGGAATTCGCCACGGATGTCTGCCGGGGCGTGCGGCTTGAGATCGACCATATCCTGATGCGGCGGTCCGCCGGTCAGGTAGATCATGATGACCGCCTTGTGCGAGGACTGCCCCCCGGATGCCGCTTCCGCTTTCAGCAGTTGGGGCAGCGATAGGCCGCCCATGGCTAGTCCGCCGATCTGCAGAAACGTGCGGCGAGAGACACCGTCGCACTGATGAAACGGCTTCTTGTCAGCAAATGTGAGCATGATGCCCTCACGGAATAACTATTACCGAACGGTATTTCAGTATGATCAGTTTGACGTCCATGCAAAAGCCGAACGTCAAAATCACGTGGTGGGGCGTGTCTACGGTTCAGGAGCAACATCAGCCATTCTGGAGAGGAATTTCTGCTGAATGCTCGGGAAGATCATGCAGTTCGTTGCGTTTGCCAGTGGGAGATATGGCTTTTTTCCCCCGACGTTCGCCACCCCCCTGCATGAATGTTGACCATGGACGAGACAATCCTGCTGATTCATGGACGCGGTTTTCATCCGTCCGAAGATGTGACCCGTGGCCTGTGGCTTTCGGCCCTGCGGCATGGGATTAAACGGGACCATCCACAGAAACTCGCTCAGTTTGACGCGGCTCGAAAGGAGTTCGTGTACTTTGGCGACGTCTCAAATGCATTCCTTGCAGGCACCACCAACGAGGATCCCCCCCACCTCGGTGGCGACCTTCAGCAATCACTGAAAGACCTTCAGCAATATGGAAGGTCTGAGTTCACTCGCAAGACGTATCGTAAGCTTCCGGGGCGAGATTTCTGGAAGCGGGAACTGGCTGACACGTTTGCAGGGACTCTGTTTCGCCTGGGACTGAGTGAGCAGGTGATTTCGTCACTTCTTCCCGAAATGGCCCATTATTGGAACACCGACTCAGCATTTGGCAGCGACGTTCGGTTCCCACTCATCGCCCCCTTGAGACGTGCCATGCTTCGCGGGGATCGGGTGATGATTGTTTCGCACAGCCTCGGTTCGATGATTGCTTATGACACGCTGTGGAAGTTCTCGCATCTGGGGGAGTACCGCCCGGAGTGCTGTCACAAGAAGGTGGACCGCTGGATCACGCTCGGCTCACCGCTTGCTGACCCCACAGTTCGCAAACACCTCAAAGGTGCCCGCGTCGACGGACCGCGTCGATATCCGCACAATGTGTCGGAATGGGTGAACATCTCTGCTCGCGACGACTTCGTGACCTACCGGCCTCATGTGGGTCCAGACTTTCGCGAAATGGTATCCATGCAGCTCACGGACTCAATCACTGATCTTGAGATTGAAAACCTGGCCATCAGCGGCGGTCAGTCCGACCCGCATCATGCACTCGGTTACTTGATCCACCCGCAGACTGCCAATGCGGTCGCCGGTTGGCTTTCCGGTTCGACCACCGCACCTAGAGCAGTAACAGCGTCTGGCAAACAACAGCGGCGCGGATCAGTCCATGTGCGCCGGGGTCGCTCGCCAAGAGCAGTGGCAGGGGTCGGGTGAAGTGACTGCTCGCCTTTGATATCTATGAAAGAGTAGTTCTTGCGAGCCCAGAGTGGTTTCCGTAGCCGTCGGAAAATATGTCGGCATACGTCAATCTTGGCAAAGGTCCAGTGGGATGCTCATGGCGAGGGCCGTCAACTCCCTTTCTCTGACTTGACCTCCCCCCGATCTTTGTACCAGGGGGAGTGAGAGAATTGGGGTTCAGGTAACGGGCTGTGTCCAGCAAGGCTGAGCGTAGCGAAGTCCCGCTGGCCGCAAAGGCGGCATGGGTCTGGTACTCCAGTGCACGATGTCGTCGATTGTAACTGTAACTCGCGGCGATCCTGTATTTCCTGTGGCCGGGGCAATTCAGAATAATCTTGCCGGGCGCCAAACCTCAGCCTGCAGATTCGGAATGACCAGTTCCGTCGGCCGTTTCTTTTCTGAATCACGTCTCTCGTCCCCCCTCGATTTGTCTGCCTCAAGGCGTGACCTAGGTTTAGCCGTCACGCCTTGACAGCACAGGACAGCGGCCTCGATTCATCGCTGCAAGAATGGGAAGGCATCGGCGTGCTGCAAGTCCCGACGAGTACTTGTCTGGATCCACTGTGCCAACAAGCGTCGTCTTCAAATTGTTATCAGTTTCGTTCAAGAACTCAGCGCGGCGAAATCGATTCTTCGGATTCCGATTCGTCCTTGGTTACTTCAATGAACAGGATCGCGGTCCATGGACTCTCTCTACACAATCGGACTGGCAGTGCTCGCATGGACAATTGCCTGTTCCTGGATGGCCATCATATTTGTGTTCGTCAGCGCCTGCCGGAATCGATCCTCATTGCGGCCGGAGACCGATTCCTCAAGACTCTCAGAACTCCCTCAGCTGAGTGTCATCGTTGCTGCGCGAAATGAGTCGGATTGCATTGAAACATGCATCAGATCGCTGTTTCGTCAGGACTATCCCGATCTCGAAGTCGTCGCGGTCAACGACCGGAGCACCGATGACACAGGGGAGATTCTTGATCGGCTGGCTAGAGAATTCGCAGGCCGATTGCGCGTCGCCCATGTCTCGATGTTACCTGCGGGATGGTTCGGTAAGCCACACGCACTTGACGTGGGAATGCAGTCGGCCACTGGGAGCACCGTGTGCTTTACCGACGCCGATTGTGAATTCCTGGCCCCGTCAGCCTTGCGAACCACTGTGAACGAAATGATTCGCGGCGAGATTGACTTCATTTCAATCGCTGCGAAGTACACGATGAATTCGCTGCGAGAATGCATCGCCGTTCCGTGCTGTGCGGAAAGTCTCTTCGCATGGCTGCGACCGGAGCGGGTGAGCGATCCTCGCTGGCCTGATGCTTTCGCCAATGGTGCGTTCATCATGGCGAGAAGAGCACCATTCGAGTCCATCGGCGGATGGGGCTCTGTACGCATGAAAATCAGCGAAGACCTTGAACTGGCGCGCGTCGCGAAGAGCCATGGTTTGCGTCTGAGTGTGGCAGAGGGCGAGTGTTTCTACCAAACAAGTTCCTATCGCACGTGGCGCGAATCGTGGAACGGCTGGAGTCGTATCCTGAAGGGGGTACTCACACCTGCACAACTGACGGTCACACTGATAAGAATGCTCTTTTTGTTCGTGCTGCCACTCGGAGCAGTGCTATGGGGCGTCTCGAATGCGCTTCACACTGGCAGCGTCGAATGGCTGACTCATGGGGCAGGACTGGGGTTCGCGATCGCGTTCAGTCTCAGGTGTGTTCAGGACTTGTTCGTGTTTCGGCTGGTGGGGTCCCCAATCGCAATGATTCCATTCGCCCCACTGGGTCGGCTGTTCGTCATGTGCGCAGCAACACGGGCGTTGTTATCTCATGCAGGACTGGTCAGAACTCACTGGCGCGGAGCGACATTTGTTGCCGGACGGATGATCATTCCGGAGACTGCCAAGGCGTAGAATCCGGTATGCCATATCCCAGCGACTCTAACAAAATCGGTTTTCGCCCCGCGTGTAGAAGTTTCTGCACGGTCTGCTCGATCTGAGGAAGAAACCCACGTTCAAGATCGAGGGGATGCAATACGACACACGGCAGAGCATTTCTTCGAAACCGGGATTGGAATTCCCCCAGCCTGTATCCCGCGCGGCACAGAAAACGGATGGGCGATACGTCCCAAATCCAACTGGACAATCTCAGACGCTGACCGGACGACGTCACCACGTTGCGATATCCCACGGTATAATGGATGCCGAATTTTGCCAGGCGATCCGGAGTTGCGAAGCCGATACGGTAAGTCGGTGCGATGAATCCACTGGCGGGCTGCCCCATCCACCGCTCTAAAATCTCTTGGCCCGCAGCAAGGCGACGGTCTGTTTCTGTAGGATCCAGCCCCTTCATCTCGTCCTTTCCGTCTGCGATCTTTGAATAGAGCCCACCACGTCCCGGTCGAAAGTGTTCAAAACCGTGCAACTGAATGTTCGCGTATTCGGCACGGACGCGGTCCAGGAAGGGGCGATCCTTTTCACACAAAGGCACACCCGCCCAACACGGAACGACCGCAGCTGCCATCGCGTTCCCCACCATGGGCGCCAGCGATTTCGTGAAAGTGGCCACATGCTCTGCATAGATCGGAGCCACGTCGTGCAACATGATACAGAATGACTGCGAGAGATCGAGCTGTTGAGGGTTCACTGTCATGGTTGATGGCCAGTCGATGCGTCAAAATGGACAGAAGGTTTGCCTCTGGATGTAAGGTGGTTTTCGGACACCGCGAGGGGCAGAAATGTAGCCAAACTCTGCGACCTGCTCCAGATCGATTCTCCCGTTGTGCGTGAAGAGCGAAAGGAAGCTCCGTCGGAGAATTTCATCCTGAATGCGGCAGACGCGTCGACAGTTCCAGCTTGCAGTGTCTCAACACCCCTGCCACAATCTCCTCGGCTCGCTGGGTGACTGAGTCTTGATGAGCTTCTCAGGATGGATTCTCTCTCGACCCCGCAATCAAAGTACGGCCTCGACAATCAACAGTCCGGCGACACATCGCCGAGCATCTCAGAGCGCTCATTGCGGTTCGTTTGAAGCGATGCTTCAGCGATGGCATGAAAGGATTCGCCGCGATGAATCGCATCACTTCCACTCGCACCAGTTCTTTCCTGCTCGCTCTCGCCTTCCTTGGTTTCGTCAGCCTCGGACTTCCTGACGCTATCACGGGGGTGACATGGCCGTCGGTGAGAGACACGTTTCAACTGCGTCAGGGAGCTGTCGGCCTTGTTCTGGTCGTCTCGGGTGTCGGCTACTTGATCAGCAGCTTTCTATCCGGACAGTTGATTCAAGCGATCGGGATCGGCTGGGTCCTCGCGGTGAGCACCGGCCTCGTGGCGGCTTCGATGTTTGGATTCGGGTTCGCCCCGATCTGGCTCGGATTCGTATTTTGCGCAATGGTGCATGGTCTGGGGTCTGGTGCGATCGACTCCGGCCTCAATGGATATGCTGCTCACCAGATGTCGGCTCGACATTTAATCTGGTTGCACGCCTGCTATTGCTTCGGAGCCTTGATCGGTCCGGTCCTGATGTCGAATGTGCTTGCCAGTGGCCGCCACTACAGCGTTGGATACTCAATCGTCGGAGGGGCCATGTTGGTGCTGACAGTCATGTTCCTGATCACACGTCAGTCATGGGGAGCGGCGGCGTCATCCACGAGGCAGATTCGCGTTCCGATGCGCGGCAGCGGCGTCTTGCGGGACTCGACTGTTTGGCTGCAGATGGCGATCTATTTTTTGTACACCGGGCTCGAAGTGACATTCAGCCAGTGGACGTATACCGTTCTGACAGAATCTCGCAACGTCAGTCCGGACACCGCTGGCATTGCTGTCGGGGTCTACTGGGGAGCAATCGGTGTGGGACGCGTCATCTCCGGAGCGATCGCGGACCGATTCGGGATCGATCGACTCATTCGCTATTGCCTGGTCGCTGCGACAAGCGGGGCGTTGCTGTTTGCGGCTCGGCTTCCCGTGGGAGCTGCGTTCCTCGGACTGTCACTCGCCGGACTTGGACTCGCTCCCGTCTACCCGTGCCTGATGTCCCGGACTCCGCAGCGACTGGGGGCTGAACGATCAGCGCACGCCATCGGGTTCCAGGTCGGGGCCGCGATGATTGGAGCCGCTGCCATCCCCGGAACGCTCGGCGTCATCGCCGGGATGGGAGGATTGGAAACCATTCCGGTTGGAGTCGTGATTCTGTTCGGCATTCTGGTCCTGCTTCATGAATCACTGCTCAGCCTGCCGGATGCCGGCTCGGACGCCAAGTGACGATCTGCCGGAAGCAGCAACCACAGGTCCTGGAATCGCGTTGCAACCTTCGGTTCCGTAGACCGATGCCTATCCAATTGAGCTAGGGGTGAAATTGCTACTTCCGGATCAACGTGTTGCCAGATCATCGTCGTTTCGGACGACGTGTTGACATTGGTCAGTCAGCTCGGAGCCTTCATCAGATGGCGGAGAATACCAAACGCCTCCTCCTCAGTAAGCCTGCAAAACACTGGCTACGGACGCCTCTGCCAGAAGTCACTTCTTGGATCTTGACGACTGTCTCATTTTTGAGGCAGGGGAATCGAGCCGGGCGGATGGTGGTTTCGATCAGAAACAACGGTTGCGATTGCAGGTTTCTCCGACATTGCCGTTTCTCTCTGTCGGTTCTACTGAGCAATGGGACTTCCCGCTTCGACCGATGCATCCTTGATGGTTCACATCAAAGAGATCGAATGGTCATTTCCCATTCGCGGATGCGCAATCGGGCTGGTTCAATGTCGAATGCCACAAGTTATATCACGTCGTCAGCTTGTTGCTCACATTTGCGTGGTGATTTACGGATGCAGTAGTCACGCCGGAGAGCGATTCCTACAATTCCGGGACGAACGATTGCACGCCTGACAATGTAAAAATGAGGACGACTCCGTATGAGGAGAATTCAAGGATTGGTAGCACTCACATTGATTGTTGCCAACGTGGGAACAGCCGCTGATTGGCCGCAGTGGAGAGGCGTGCAGCGAGATGGAGTCGCTGCCGATGAGCACATCCGCGATACATGGTCAAAAATGCCTCCGGAGTTGTTGTGGATGGTGGATGGCTTGGGAGAAGGTTACTCCAGTGTCTCCATTGTTGACGGCGTGCTCTACACAATGGGGAATCACTATGTCGGTCCAGTTGATATCAAGAACCTGAGACAGAGGGCTGTTGCTTTCGATGCGAAAAGCGGACAGCAGTTGTGGGCAACTCCGTTGACGGGTAAGAGACTCCCGGCTCACAGTTACCCGGGCTCGCGTTGTACGCCTGCGGTTGATGCCGACCGAGTCTTTGTCATTACCTCCGACGGGACGATCGCATCGCTCAATCGCGACGATGGCACGATCGTCTGGCAGAGATCTTTCCATGACGAATGGGAAGGCAAGATGATGTCCGGTTGGGGCTTTTCGGAGTCGCCACTCGTGGATGGTGACGCCGTCCTTTGTACGCCTGGCGGTGCGGATGCACTGATCGTCAAGCTCGATAAGCTGACTGGCGAAGAAATCTGGCGATCCCCCGTGCTGCAATCCGCGTTCGATGGACAAGGCACGTCCGCCGGATACTCCTCCATTGTCATCTCACACGGCGGCGGCGTCAAGCAGTACGTGCAGATGACAGGGCGGGGTCTCGTTGGAGTCCGGGCTGAGGACGGCAAAGTCCTGTGGACCTATGGTCGCATCGCGAACGGCACCGCCAATATCCCCACCCCCATTGTGGTCGACGACTACGTCTTCGCATCCACCGGCTACGGTGCCGGGGCCGCACTAATCCATCTGGCTACCGGAAGCAGCTCGGGAGTGACGGCAGAGGAAGTCTACTTCCTCCCGGGCAAAACCTTCCAGAACCAACACGGCGGCATGGTCCGGTACGGGGACCACATTTACGGTGGCAACGGCAACGGCAACGGATTCCCGACTTGCATCGAGTGGAAGACGGGCAAAATCGTCTGGGGCGGTAAGCTCCGGGGCGAAGGCAAAGGCTCAGCCGCCGTTACTGGAGTCGCGAATGGGATCCTCTTTCGCTATCAGGATGGTGTGATTGCACTCGTCGCTCCGTCACCGGAGCAGTACAACCTCAAGGGAAGTTTCATGCCTGAACACCAGGAGCGGGAGTCCTGGTCACATCCGGTCGTCGTCGACGGACGCCTCTACCTCCGCGAGCAAGACATGCTGATGTGCTACGATGTCAGCCCGAACACGGGAGACTGAGACGCTCCCCTCCATCAACTATCGACTTTCAACCATCGACAACACATGACCGACACTGACGTCACACAAGAATCCATTGACAAGCTCAGCCGTGCATATTCCGATCTTCGCGAGCAAATGTCGCAGGTCATCGTCGGTCAAGGCGACGTGATTGATCAGCTGTTAATCGCCCTGTTCAGTCGCGGTCATTGCATGCTGGAAGGTGTGCCCGGATTGGCGAAGACGCTGATGATCAGCACGTTGTCACGGTGCCTGTCGATGACGTTCTCCCGCGTTCAATTCACTCCCGACCTAATGCCCGCTGACATCACCGGCACCGATGTGCTGCAACAGGATCAGGAGACGGGCGAGCGAGCCTTCCACTTCCTGCACGGTCCACTGTTTCACAATGTCGTCCTCGCTGACGAAATCAACAGGACGCCGCCGAAAACCCAAGCCGCCCTCCTGGAAGCCATGCAGGAGCGACAGGTCACGGTCGGCCAGAATCGACATGGCTTGCCCGATCCGTTCTTTGTGCTCGCAACGCAGAACCCGATTGAGCAGGAAGGAACCTATCAGTTGCCGGAGGCGCAGCAGGATCGGTTTATGTTCAAGGTGTTCGTCGAGTACCCGTCCTTCGAGGAGGAACGTACCATCGCCCGGCAGACGACCGGCGTCGCCGGTGATGATGTCAAGAAGGTGCTGAATGTTGAAGAGATTCTCGAACTCCAGCAGTACGTGCGTCAGGTCCCAGTCACCGATCATGTGATTGACTACGCCCTTGCTCTCGTGAGGCAAACGCGGATCGGCGAAGACGGGGTTCCGGACTTTGTCAACGACTGGCTCAGTTGGGGAGCCGGCCCGCGTGCTGTACAAAACCTTCTGCTGGGCGGCAAAGCACGTGCCCTGTTGCAAGGTCGCACGTATGTGTCGACCGACGACATTAAGTCTCTCGCCGCACCCGTCCTGCGGCACCGCATCGTCACGAACTTCTCTGCCGAAAGTGACGGCATCACGGCCGACACGGTCATCGACAAACTGATCCAGGAGACCCCCTCCAAAGAGGGAGAACTGACGACCGATCCACGACTCAAGAAGATCTTCGCTGCGTAGAGAGTGATCAGTTGTCAGGAGGTAGTGATGGGGTCAGGCACCTTTTTCTGACCGGAGTTTCTCCATGAGGAACGGTGTTCATCAGAAAAAAGTGCCTGACCCCATCACATGCAAACACTTAAGAACTGAATACTGACGACTGGAATGTCCGACCACCCCCATAGCATGCTCGACCCGGAAGCCGTCAGTCGCATCTCGCGGCTGGAGTTGGAGGCACGGCATGTCGTCGAGGGCTTCCTGTCAGGACTCCACCGGTCTCCCTACTTTGGACAGTCGATCGAATTCGTCCAGCATCGTGAATACGTTCCGGGGGATGACGTGCGGCGGATCGACTGGAAGGTCTGGTCAAAAACCGACAAGTTCTACATCAAGCAGTACGAGGAAGAGACGAATCTCCGTACGGCTTTGCTCGTCGATGCCAGCGAGAGTATGCAGTTTGGCAGCGGGGAAAAGACAAAGTTCGACTATGCATGTTCGATCGCAGCGTGCTTGAGCTACCTGCTCCTGCGACAGCAAGACGCCGTCAGCCTCTCCACGTTCGACAGTCAACTGAGAAATCGCATCCCCTCACGCAGTCAACAAACGCACTTGAATGCGTTACTCGCGGCTCTCGAAGCGGAGTCTCCAGAAAGCAAGACGGACATCTATGGCATCTTGCGGCAGGTCGCAGAGGCCAAGTCTGAACGAGGGATGGTTGTTCTCATTTCAGATTTGTTCACGCCTCGTGAAGACCTGTTTCGTGGCCTGCGTCTCTTGCGAAAACGCGGACATGACGTGCTGATCTTTCATGTGCTGGACGATCAGGAGCTTGACTTCGACTTTACAGGCACCACGAAATTCGAAGGCTTGGAGGACGCTGGCGAACTCGTCTGCGACCCTCGTTCTCTCCGCGAAGGCTATCAGCGAGCCCTGGGAGAGTTTCTCGACGAAGTCCGCCATCGATGTGCGCGAAACGTCATCGACTATCAGACCATCCGCACCAGCGAGCACCTTGATGCTGTCCTGAGACACTATGTCAATCATCGCGTTGGACTACGCGGCACGGCGAGGAATTGAAGGCATTGGAGACCGTGATTCAGTGACTCTGATCGGCCCTTCGCGATCCGTGATGAAGCTCAACACGAGTGGTTCGTCACAGCTTGATTTTCGGGTGGCGGGGTCAGGAGCGAAGCGGATGGTCCCGGTGTGAAAACGCGGAATGCCAGGGCCATCCCGTTGGTCTGACCCCGCCACCCAACCCGAATTCTTGGCTGTGACGCTCCACTAGGCAGCAGGTCGCCGTCCTTTTAACCATGACCGAACGGTCGAGACTGGTGGCGTCTTGCGGAGTCGCTTGAGCAGCAGCGGCCACTCTGCGTGTGTTCCTCTGCGAGACGTGTCGACTTCGATTCCCTCTCGTCGACAGAATCGGATTGCGCCCGGGAGCCACTTGCCTTTCAGGATGCCAGTGTCCGCGTAGTAGTCAATAAGCGGTGAACCAACGGGAGTGGCAAGAAATGGCTCTGACAACTCTGCTGATCGCCCGCTGCCAATCAGTTCCATGTCCCAGCCCGTTTCGCCATCGACGAGAAGTTTCAGCAGCGTTTCTGCACTCCACCAGGCTGCTTGCAGTGAGCAGCGATACTCAGCATGACGACTGATTTCGCCGAGCCCAAACGGATTTTCATGCGGCAGATCCGGATTGGGAGCACCGGCGAGTCGTACGTAACCTGCACCAATCTCTTGAGCATAGCTGATGACGCTCTCCAGACGTGCGGTGTCCATCGGGCTCTTCAGAAAGTAGTCCTCCTGCAGATAAATGATTGACTGACAGTTCAGTTCATCAAGCACATGCCGGAGGTTCGACGCCCAGCCGCGGTCTTTGCCGAGGGAGGTGTTGTGCACTCGCGGGTCGTCGAACGTCTCATTGATACTGACCAGATGAATTGGATACGGGCAATCAGGCCAGTAGCGAAACAGGAGTTGAAAGAATGGAGTCCACGCATCGCTGTAGGCATCACACGAGGGGACGATGATATGGGTCTGTGAGCTCATCAGATCATTTCACAAGTGCGAGATTCTGGTGGTCGCGGCTGTACAAGAGTGTCCGGTACTTCGGTAGCCATCACGCTCCGCGTGATGAGCGGATGATGGTGAAGGTTTCAGAAATGTTCTACGCTCTCCCCTCGCTCTTGTCATCACGCGGAGCGTGATGACTACTTTCTTCGCCTCCAATTCCCGGACGCCGTCGTACACTCATGCCGCTTTCGAAAGACGTGTGCTGTTGTGGTACCAATCAATCGTGTGCTTGAGGCCTTCGCGAAACCCAACATTCGCTTGCCAGTCCAACAGTTCACCTGCGAGGCTTGTGTCGAGACACCGGCGCGGCTGTCCGTCGGGTTTGGTGTCGTCCCAGACGACTTCACCGCGAAACCCCGTCAATTCGGCAATGAGCTCGATCAGGTTCCGAATCGTAATCTCCTGGCCGGTCCCGAGATTCACAGGAACCGGATCTTCCAACTCTTCAGCCGCTCGAAGAATCCCCTCGGCGGCATCATCAACGTAAAGAAATTCACGAGATGCCGAGCCTGTCCCCCAACAGACCATCTGCCTCTGCTGCGTGTCGATTGCTTCCACGCACTTGCGGATTAAAGCCGGAATGACGTGCGAGGATCGGGGATCGAAGTTGTCGCCAGGTCCGTAAAGGTTGACCGGGACGACGACCGAACTCGCCATGCCATACTCCTTCCGGTAGGCGTCAAGCATGACGAACAGAGCCTTCTTGGCGATCCCGTACGGTGCATTGGTTTCTTCAGGGTAGCCATTCCAGAGGTCTTTCTCCTGAAACGGCACGGGCGTGAATTTCGGGTAGGCACAGACTGTTCCTACCTGGACAAACTTGCAGAGGCCCCTGATGCGGGCTTCTTCGATGAGATGAAGTCCCATTGCCGCGTTGGCGTAGAAGAACCGTCCAGGGTGCTCGCGATTCGCTCCAATGCCGCCAACCTCTGCGGCCAGATGCAGTACAACATCCGGTTCAAAACGATCGTACATCGTGCGAACGCCGACTTCGGTCGTCAGGTCGAACTCATGTCGGCGAGGCACGCCGATGTGCCGACAGCCTCGTTTGGCGAGTTTCTCACAGACGACTCGTCCGAGAAATCCAGCTCCACCCGTGACGACGACCCGCGTGTGTGCCCAGTCCATCATTTTCTGTCCCCTCCTTGGGCGAGTGATGATCAAGCTGCCCGACGCTGCTGCATGCTTGGTGCGAGCCCTGCATCTTGCAAGGTCTTCTCGCGTTCGGCTTGCTCCAAATCAGTCTCGACCATCATCTGCACCAACTCCCGAAAACTGACCTGCGGTTCCCAGCCAAGCTCCTCGCGGGCTTTGCTGGAGTCTCCGAGCAGTAGATCGACTTCCGCAGGTCGGAAGTAGCGTGGGTCGATCTCCACATAGTCGCTGTAGTCGAGCCCCACATGCCCAAACGCCAGCTCCAGAAACTCACGGACCGAATGCGTTTCGTTGGTCGACACCACAAAATCGTCTGGTGAGTCCTGCTGCAGCATCAGCCACATGGCTTTCACGTAGTCGCCGGCGAATCCCCAGTCACGCTTGGCATCGATGTTGCCAAGGTACAGCTTGTCTTGCAGTCCATGCCGAATGCGTCCGACTGCCTGTGTGATCTTACGTGTGACAAACGTCTCGCCACGACGAGGCGACTCGTGATTAAACAGGATGCCGTTACTCGCATGCAGATCATACGATTCGCGATAGTTGATGATCGCCCAGTAAGAAAAGACTTTGGCGACGCCATAGGGGCTGCGTGGATGAAACGGCGTCTGCTCATTCTGAGGCGTCTCATGCACCTTGCCGAACATCTCACTACTGGAGGCCTGATAAACCCGCACGGCTTGGCCTGATGTTTCCTGATACTCTCTCACGGCTTCCAGGAGACGAAGCGTGCCCATACCGCCAACGTCCGCCGTCTCCAACGGCATGTCAAAACTCACCCGCACATGCGACTGAGCCGCGAGATTGTAGATTTCCGTTGGTTGAGCATCGCAAAGAATACGTCGCAGACTGTTCGCATCGCCGAGGTCGCCGTAGTGCAAGCGAAGGCTGACCTCGCCATTGTGGGGGTCTTCGTACAGATGGTCGATACGGCTCGTGTTGATACTCGACGCACGACGCACGACGCCGTGGACTTCGTACCCCTTGTCGAGTAATAGCTCGGCGAGATAACTGCCATCCTGGCCCGTAATCCCCGTGATCAAAGCGATTTTTCTACTCACGCCACCCTCCTTCTTGCATTCGCGACGCACCGTCCCTGATGCGATCGATCGCGGTTGATATCCCGCATGGTCAATTGACACAAGATCAATTCACGCAAGTCACAGGAGTCAAGCCTGTTGACGCGAGACGAGATCTTGTCATTGCTGGGCAGATGCGACATTCAGGACAAGGACGGGAACGCGGATGAGAGCGGATCAGTCGGATCAACGCGGATGAAATGGACTCGTTGAACACCGTCAAGGAAATCCGCAGTCATCAGCTTCAATCCGATTCATCCGCGTTCATTTTCCGTCCCAATCAACATCCAAGGACAAATTCACCTGTCGGCTCCTCCTGAAATGGGGTTGTGCCGATGCCAAGATGACAGTAAACACTGTCCTCGTTGGAGATTGCGCCCCGCGACGGTTGGCTCTCAAGGAAGCTCGCATGACCAAATTGTCGGTTGTCATCACGACGTTCAACAACGCAGACACCCTGCGATCATGCCTGGACGCCGTTCGCTGGGCCGATGAGATCGTCGTGCTCGATTCCTACAGCACGGATTCGACTCGTGATATCTCTGTTGAGTTCACCGATCGCATCCTTCAGCATGGCTTTCTCGGGTACTCAAAACAAAAGCAAAAGGCGATCGACCTCGCATCGCACGACTGGGTGCTGCTGCTCGATGCGGACGAAGTCGTCTCACCTGAGCTGCAGCAAGAGATCCGGCAATTGATGCAGCGAGGGCCCTCAGCCGACGGGTACACACTCCCCCGTAGCGAGCAATTGTTCTGGCGGATGAATCACCCCTCCTGCCGGATGAACCACTTCCTGCGATTGTTCGATCGTCGCAAGGGAGGGATGAACGATGTCCCGGTTCACGCAGCTCCGGTCGTCGACGGAAAGGTCGAACGACTCCAGCACGTGTTCTATCACTTCGGAGAGAAGGACATCGACTCGAAGGTGCACCGGCTGAATTGGTATTCGACGGGTCTCGTCGTAGACAAACTGCGCCGCGGTAAGCGGGCCAATCCGTGGACTTGCCTCATCTATCCACCGCTGGTATTTTTCAAGTCGTTCATCCTCAAATCGAACTACCGCAACGGCTGGGCGGGCTTCATCGGCTCAGTCTGTATGGCGTTCTACTCGTTCCTCAAGTACGCCAAGCTGTACGAGCACGAACAGCAACAGCGCCACGGCGACTCGCTCCTGCCACCTCAGGCACCGAGCCGCATGACAGAGAACGTGACGTCGATTCGCAAAGCCGCATGAGTCTCCTGATGCCACCGTCATTCCCGCGCAGGCGGGAATTCAGTGATTCCTCGTTCATCTGATGGCTGGACTCCCGCCTGCGCGGGAGTGACGTGATGACTGTCGGTCACGTCATTCGCGAGTCGTGGAACAACTTCAGAAGAATCGCTCACTCGGGCGTCACATAAGCCGACGTGATCCCCCCGTCGACGAGGAACTCGCTCCCCGTCATGAACGACGACTCGTCGGACGCGAGGAACAGGGCCGCCTGCGCCATCTCGCGAGCCTGTCCGAACCGGCCCATGGGAATGTGCACGAGTCGCCGCTGCTTCTTCTCGTCCGTATCGAGATAGTTCATCAGCAATTCTGTGTGCAGCGGACCGGGACACAGCGCATTGACGCGGATGTTCTCTCTCGCATGAATCACGGCCAACTCGCGCGTCATCGCGAGCACGCCCCCTTTGCTCGCGGTGTACGCGATCTGTGGAGTCGCTGCCCCCATGACTGCGACGAAGGATGCCGTATTGATGATTGCCCCGCCTCCGGCACGCCTCAGGGCCGGGATGCCGTACTTGCAGCCGAGAAACACGCCTCGCAAGTTGATGTCGAGTGTTCGCTCCCAGATCTCCTCCGACGTCGAGACAGCGTCCCCATCGTCACCGTGCATGATGCCCGCGTTGTTGAACAGGATGTCGAGCTGTTCGAACTCCTGCTCGGCGGTCGTGACCATTCGTTCACAATCGGCGGCCTTGGAGACATCGGCACGCACATAAACGGCCTGTCCGCCCGCTTGTGTCACAAGGTCGACAGTTTCCTGTCCGCCGTCATCGTTGACATCGGCGACAACGATCTTCGCCCCCTCCTGTGCAAACAGCAGGCATGACTCGCGACCAATGCCACTCGAACCGCCCGTAATGACGGCGACCTTGCTTTCCAGTCTCATCTCTCATCCCTTTGCTCAATGGTTGCTTGCACAAATCGATCGAATAACCGTTGTTGTGTGGGATCACTCTCAGAAGTCAACTCGGGATGCCACTGGACGGCGACCAACCAGCGATGGCTGGGCATCTCCATCGCCTCGATCGTCCCGTCTGGTGCGGAGGCCACAACCTCGAACCCTTCTGCAACATCCCGTACCGCCTGATGATGCCAGGACATGGCAGTGACCTCAGTCTGCTCCAACAGTCCTGCGAGTCGTGAGTTGGGGTCGATCTGGATCGCGTGCGGTGTCGGCTCGCGCGGCGGCAGACGATGCAGCACCTCCTCGCCGACGACATCAGGCAGATGCTCGATCAGTGTCCCACCTTGCACGATATTGACGATCTGAATCCCTCGACAGATGGCGAGCGTCGGAAAATCCGTCTCGATCAATCGCCGTGCCAAGGCGATCTCGGTGGAGTCTCGCTCGGCATCAAGGCTGTAGATTGATTCGTGGTGATTTCCGGCATACTCGGCTGGGTCGATATCTCCGCCCCCTGCGAGGATCACACCATCCAGCAGGCTCAAGACCTCGTCAATCCGTGTCTCCCCCGGCGTAATCAGCAGCGGCACGCCCCCCGCCCGCCGCACACTGTCGACGTACTCTCGTGGCAACGTGAACTTCCGCTCCTCGTCGACGCCATAGGTCGTGATGCCAATGATGGGCGGCTGCATGGACGACTCGTCAGATTCTCTCAAAGTACCGCTGTCGTTCCCAGTCGGTGACCGCTCGATCATAGGCCTCCTGCTCAGTGCGAAAGAAGTGTGAGTAGTGTTCGACAACCTCGCTGCCGAACGCCTCACGGGCAAATTCACTCTGCTCGAAGTGTCCGATTGCCTCTAAGAGCGTGCGTGGGACGTGCGGAATGTCGACCGCCGAGTAGATGTCCCCTTCGTAGATGTCGGGCGGCTCGAGCTTTCGACGGATGCCATCCAATCCGGACGCCATGGCAGCTGCGTAGGTGAGATAAGGATTACAGTCTGCACCCGGGATGCGGCATTCGATCCGCAGACTCTGTCCGTTCCCCACGACTCGAAACCCTGCCGTGCGGTTGTCACGGCTCCAGCCGATGCGTGTCGGTGCCCATGAGCCGGATTGATACCGTTTGTAAGAGTTGACGGTGGGCGCGTAGCAGACCATGAGTTCGTTCACGTGGGCCATCCAACCGGCGAGGAACCAACGAAACGTGTCCGAGCATTGGACTCGTCCCAAGGTACCATCGCCGACAAAGGCGTTGCCGTCGTCGTTCCACAAGCTGATGTGCACATGACTGCTCGACCCGGCATGCTCAGCGGAATACTTGGCCATGAAGGTCACGCTCACCTGCTGTTGGTCAGCGACCTCTTTGAGGCACTGTTTGTAGACGGCATGGTTGTCCGCCATCGTCAGCAGATCTGCAAACCGCACGTTGAGTTCGTGCTGGCCCTTGCCCCACTCTCCCTTTGTGCACTCGACTGGCACGCCGGACGCAGCCAGATGACGCCTCACGGCTGCGTTGAACGGCTCCTCCCGCGCAGCTTGCAAAGCATGATAGTCCTCAATGTACCAGCCTGCCGCCTCCAGTGATTGATCGGTATACCCGCCTTGCGCCGCGTCACGGTAAGACGTGTTGAACAGGTAGTACTCCAATTCGGACCCCGCCTTCACGGTGAGTCCCATCTCTGCCGCCGTATCGATCTGCGCCTGGAGCAGTGAGCGAGGCGCGAGGGAGAGTCTGTCGTGAGTTTTCTCATCGTCGACGTCGCACAGCACCATCGCTGTTTTGTTGAGCCAACTCGCCTGCCGCAGCGTGTCCATGTCCGGCACGAGATGGAAGTCGCCGTATCCCTTCTCCCAGTTGGAGAACGCATAGCCCGCGATCGGCTCCATCTCCATGTCGACCGTCAACAGATAGTCACACGCGTGCGTGCCTCCCTCAGCGATACTCTCCACAAAGAACGATGCATCGAACCGTTTGCCGACGAACCGGCCATACAGGTCGGTGAACACCACAACGACCGTGTCGATGTCGCCCGCTGTGACCAGCGTGCTGAGTTCGTGTGGGGATAACATTCCTCGCGGCTTCGTCATGTTTGTCACTCGTCAATGTTGCCTTTCAAAGTAGCCGTCACGCTCCGCGTGACGAGCGGAACCATGTGTAACGCCCATCAAGAATCGGTGCCAACCGTTTATCCGGCTTCTCACGCAGAGCGTGAGGCCTACTCTGGTAACTCTGTTATTGATGGGCCAGTTCGCTCTCCGCTTCGGCGATGAGGGCGTTCTCTTCCTCTGGTGCTTGAGCGACCAGTCGGTGTCGACTGTAGAGCACAAAGTAGACAACCCCCGCCATCACAAACAACGCCACGCCGACAACCGCCGGGCGATAGTCCGCAATTGTGAATGTCGACCCCAGTGCCGTGAGCGAGAGGACCGCACCCACAACTGCTCCCGGGATACCGAGCGGACTGCGATAAGGACGTGGCAAGTCCGGTCTGCTGATTCGCAGTTTGATGTAACTGAACATCACCATCGCATAAGAGATCACGGCCCCAAAGACGGCCATGTTGAGCAAGGCCCCGCCGACATTTCCGCTGCCGTCACTCATGTGCAGAATGACCGTGCACACGAGGCCGATGACGGCTCCGACCAACAGGGCTGTCGTCGGGGTGTCATGGCGACCCGTAATGGAAATCCACCGGGGAATGTACCCAGCGCGTGAGAGTGCGAACAACACTCGTCCATATGCGTAGATGATTGTGTGAAAACTAGCGATCAAGCCAGTGAGCGCGATGACGGTGAAAGCCTTACTCGCCGGACTGATCCCAAATACGGCTTCCAACCCGTCGCCCAGTGGAGCATCCGATTGACCGATGGCGCCCGCACCTGCCCCCACTCCCGAGTTGAGGACCAGTGTGAACAGTGACAACACCAACAACGTTGCGATGCCAAGGAGGAGTGCCTTCGGCATATCGCTCGCTGCGTTGTGTGACTCCTCAGCAGCGAGGGGCAGTTGCTCGATGGCGAGATAGAACCAGATGGCAAAGGGGAGCGTCGAGAACACACCCTGCCAGCCAAAAGGCAGAACTCCGACTGTCTCACCCGAGGAGTCCCGAAAGAGCAGGTCCCAGGAGAATGCCCCTGTGACCAGCACGCTGATATAAAACGTCACCAGTACGGCCATCGCAATCAGCGTCACGACCAAGCCAACCTTGAGCGTCAACTCAACGCCGCGGATGTTAATGCCCACAAAAATGACGTAGTACGTCACCCACCACACGGGTGCTGGGATGGCCGGGAACAACTTTGCCATGTAACCGCCGATGACGTACACAATCACGGCTGGCGTAAGCACGTACTCGATCGTGTCGGTCAGACCGCAGATGAACCCACCTGTGGGACCGAAGGCACTGCGAGTAAACGAGAAGAATCCGCCCGCATGCGGCAGCGCTGCAGACAACTCTGCGATCGTGAAGACCATGCAGACGTACATCACGGCCATCAGCAAGGTACCGATCGCCAGACCGCCGAAACCGCCGTGTTGGAGGCCGTAGTTCCAGCCGCCGAAGTCGCCCGAAATAACGGCACCGACTCCGAGTGCCCACAGCAGAATCCACCCCGCTGACTTCTTGAGCTGCCGTTGCTCCAGATAGGCAGCATCAACATTTTCGTAGCGGGCCATGCCCGACTTCTTCGGCTCACTCAAACGTCTGCTCCGCCAAGGGCTATCGAATGTCAGTCGTTCCAATTTCGTCGCTGCGGGAAAGGGGTCAGGCACTATTTCGTCTGCCATTTCGTCTGTGACCCCTCGAAAACTCGTGCACGAGTAAGGGATCCGAAATGGTGCTTGACCCCGGTTCGCTCCCCGGGTTCGCTCCAAAGTTTGGAACGACTGAATGTGGAAATCCTCGGCCCCTTATAGCGGATGACGGGCCGTTTGTGGATCAAAGCACAGCAGCCCGGTTGCTTGATGCAGACAGGGTGCTGTGTCCGTGTCACCAATTCCGTCAGATAGACGACAGCTCAAGCAACTTGACGTTCTTGTACCAGACCTTGTGGCCATGGTCCTGAAAACCGAGGTAGCCTTGACGGGCGAAGTCTTTGACCGCTCGGGGCTCGCCATTGAGTTTGAACTTGTGCTTCTCGCCGTCGGGACAGACTCCCGGCTCATCGAACTCGTCACAATTCAGACGACTCACCTCTTCGCCATTGACGGTCACGAGAATGTTCGGCCCTTCGCAACGGATGACAATGTGGTTCCACTCGCCAGTCGGTTTGCCAGCATTTTTTGTGGTCGCGACGAGATCGTAGATGGCTCCCATTTGGTGTTTGCCCGTCTCCTCACCGGCCATCACTTGCGCCTCAAAACTGGTGTGCACGGGATTCTTGGGATCCTCGATACGAAAAAAGATGCCTGAGTTGCATCGCGGGTCCTCAAAGCGAACATCGCAGGACAGCACGAAGTCGCCGAATTGCTTCTCATGAATGATGAGATAACCGCCCGATTCGTACGGTACCAACGCCCCCTTCTCGATCTTCGTCTGGATTGGCTGGCCATTGTTGCACTGCCAGCCGGTGAGGTCTTCGCCGTTGAACAAGAGTTGCCAACCGTCTTGTTGTTCTGTCTGGGTGAGCACATTATCATCGGCAAAGGCAGCAACTGGCAGCGATGAAAGCAGGAGGGTCGTGAAAGCAAGTCGTCTCATGGGGATGCTCATCGAGTTTGAATTGAGTGTTGGATTCTAGGCGACGGGTGGACGGTGGAGGATCTCACTCACGATCCGCGACTCGCGGCCTGCGGTAATTTCCTTGACCTGTCCGTTGTGGACATAGAAAAGTTCGTTGGGGTCGAGGCCAAACAGATGCAGCAAGGTTGATTGATAGTCGTTGGGGGTCACCTTGTCGACCACTGCACGATGGCCAAACTCGTCAGTCTCGCCATAGGTCATGCCACCACGGAATCCGCCTCCGGCGACCCACATGCTGAAGCCTTGGCCATTATGGTCGCGTCCGCGTTTCTTGGGGTCGCCGTGATTCTCGGTGACGGGAAGACGCCCGATCTCACCGCCCCAATGTACGACCGTCGAGTCGAGCAGTCCCCTTTGTTTGAGATCCTTCACCAGAGCAGCAGAGGGTTTGTCTGTCTTCTGGCAGACGCTGGGGAGAGACGTCGCGATGCTGCTGTGGTTGTCCCACGGCTGTCCGCTATGGAACAACTGCACGAATCGCACGCCTCGCTCGACCAGCCGCCGGGCGATGAGGCAGCGCGTGCCATACTCTCGGGCTGCGTCATCATCCAGACCATAGAGATCCTGAGTGGCCTTCGTCTCCTGTGAAATGTCGAGGGCTTCCCTCGCGGCTGATTGCATGTTGGCAGCCAATTCGTAACTGGCGATGCGAGCTTCCAAGTCGGCCTCGCCGGGATGTTGTTCGAGATGTCGGCGATTGAGCGTGTCCAACAGATCGAGGTTCTGCCGCTGCAACTCGCCTCGCAAGTGTGGTGGAGCATCGAGATTAAGAATTCGTGGCTCTTTTGGTCGCAGCACGGTCCCCTGAAACAAAGGCGGCATAAAGCCGTTCGTCCAGTTGTTCACACTGTCGACCGGATGTCCGCCCGGATCGGTCAGCACCATGTAGGCAGGCAGATTCTGACTCTCGTTGCCCAACCCATACACCAACCAGGAACCAAGCGTGGGGCGACCGAGCACACCGGGGATGCCGCTATGGAAGTAGCGAATCGAGACCTCGTGCCCGTTGGCACCGGTGTGCATCGAGCGGATGAGACAGATGTCATCCACGATCTCTGCGGTATGTGGGAGCAATTCGGAGAGTTCGGTCCCGCACTCACCGTGCCTGGAGAACTTCCAAGGCGAACCTAACAGCTTCTTCGTCGCCCGATTGACGAAGCTGAACTGCACATCCTCCTTGTAGTCCGTGTCGTGGAACTTGGTGAGTTCGGGCTTGGGGTCCGTCAGGTCCATATGTGCCGGTCCGCCGTGCTGGAACAGCGAGATCATTGCCTTCGCCTGAGCCGGAAACTGCGATGGCTTCTCGACGAGATCGAAGGTTGGCGGGTTCTTCGGGATGTTCTTTGGCACCGCCAGCAATTGGTCCTGATGCAACAGTGTCGCCAGCGCCACAGAGCCAATGCCCATGGCGTTCTCCGCCAGGAACTGCCGCCGTGATTGCGGCAGGCAGCGTAACGCACCACTGGCAGAATCAAACTTTGATGTCTCGTTTGTCATGTCATGAGAGTCTTTGGAGGAACACGGTCTTAGGGAAACTTGGCCTATCATTCGGAGCAGCGGCTAGTGTTCCTTACTGCTCTCTTCTTTGATGTCTGCCACTGACCCTCGTGACCGGATGGTGACAAGCGGCATTCTTTTCTCAATCAGTCGATGTACAGGAATTCGTTGGACGTCAGCAGGGCCTGACACAGATTGGCCATCGCCTGCCGAGCGGGAGTGACGCCTTCAGGCAGAGACGTCTGCTGGGCATCAATTGTGTTCAATTGATCACGGAGAAACTCGCCAGCGAGAACCATTTCCTCTTGTCTGGGCGGACGGCAATAGGCCAGCTTCCAGGCCCGGGACGCCTGTTGGGCCAAGGGCGGAGGCTCTGGTGGGCTGGGGCCATGAAAACCCGACTCGGATGACCATTCTCTGTCGCTCCCATCATCCTGCGAGAGAGTCAGCGTGACACTCCAACCAAAGGAGTCGGAGGTCTCATGTTCCCGACAGTCGGTGATGAAGTCGACGGTGTCGCCCACCTCGACATCGAGAGCGTTGATCGGTGTCTCGACGGTGCTGTGTTGGGCGATCCATTCTCCGGCGAGACCGGCACGACTGGACACAACCCGTCCCCGGACACCGTCGCCGTTCTCGCTGGGATGATGCAGTGAGCCGGCGATCTTCAGTTGTCCGGAGTAGGGTGAAATCCACCGGCGAATGACGGCACGCTCTGCACCGCCGCCCGGATGACCGCCTCCTGCGTTGGCAATCACCCAGCCAATCTCCGGATGAGGCATCTCCGCCCCTCCCTGCCAACTCGATCCGGTCCAGTGGGGAATGAGTTGGAACGTTACCGCCTCGCTCGCATCGGGATCATATGACCCGTATCCAAACTGCCACGGCGATGTCGGAAGCGGTATGTCCGGCAATGATGCAAGGACTTGCTCGTCGAGTGTTGTGTCCGGGTCGCTTTCCGCCAGCTCGGCCAAATGTCCGGCTTGCGCGAGCACGAAGCTGCCGTTCATCAGCATTAACGATTGTGTGGCAACCGTCGAGGACTGACGCTGCTCACAGTTGATCTGCATCACGGGGGCATCAAACGCCTGCATCAAGGCGACCGGACGGCTGCGGCTTTGCTGGATGTACAGGCTGCGGCGGAGTTGGTTTTCATCGACGATCACCTGTCCGGCGTCATCCTCTTTGATTGGCAGTGGTTTGCCGAACAGTGTGCGATCAAGGCGTCCGGTTGTCGCCAGCATGCGATCTCGCAGCGCTTCCGCCTCAAGTCGAATGAGAGGTTTTCGGGTGTAATAGCGGTTCTCTGGATCGAGTTCCGCCAATGGGGGAGTCTTCACCGATGATTGCCGGTAAACGGTTGACGTCATGATGAGTTTGTGGAGATGGCTGAGTCGCCAACCGCTTGCCATGAACTCGTCGGCCAACCAGTCGAGCAATTCAGGATGCGATGGCGGAGTGCCGAGTTTGCCAAAATCGGACGGAGTTCCCACAAGGCCACGCCCAAAATGATGCAGCCACACGCGGTTGACGATCGTGCGTGCCACAAGTGGGTGTCGACCGTTGGTCAGCCATTTGGCAAATGCCAGTCGACGGCCCGTGCTCGGTAGCTCCGTGTCGTCAGCGGAGAAGATTGGTCGCTCATTTTCGGGTGCCGTGACAGTCAGCGATGCAGGTTCCACATCAAACTTGGGCGATCGATAATCACCCCGATGGAAGAGTTTTGTCACCGGAGCATGATTGGCCGGCTCAACGAGTGCTCGAAGGTACTCGTGCGGCGGCTTCTTCGCCTGGATCTCAGCAATCTGTGCATCGAACTTCTTCAGTTCGTCCGCGGCGGCCTGATTGTATTGGTACAACACGCCTGGTGAGATGTTGACGCTCGGATACTCCTTCAGCAGGGCTTTCTGTTCGTCCGTCCGTTCTGCGGCGGGGGTCTCATATGCTGTTCGCAATTCGGTTCGCAGCGGCTCCTCGTACTTCCCCAGTTCCTTGGCCAGGGCTTCGGCCATGAACTGGGTTTGCTTCTCAGTTCGCTCAGCCACGACCTTCTGAGCCTCCGCTTCGATCTCCGCCGCTAAGGCATGATCGGCAGCGGTGTACAGGGAAACTTGCCGTTGCGGCGGAGTCTTCCAACTCTGCCAGTCAAGTGCCGGCTCGAGTGTCGCCCGGATCGCGAAGTAGTCAGTCTGAGGGATCGGGTCGTACCGATGGTCATGACACTGAGCACAACCCACACTCAACCCGAGGAGTGAGGTGCTGATGATCTTGATCGTATCCGCGATGACCTGATTCTGTCCTTCCGGATTGTTCGCACCACTCCCGGTGCCATCGGCAGCCGTTCGCAGGAAGCCGGTCGCTGTGAGGAGTTCGATCTGCTCGTCGGTCAAGTCCCCGTTCTGCGGTCCTGCCAACTCGTCACCGGCAAGTTGTTCAATGATGAACTGATCGAAAGGCTTGTCGGCATTGAATGAGTGGACCACGTAGTCACGATACCGCCACGCCCAAGGGCGCTCGGCATCTGCGTCGGTGCCACCCTCAGAGTCAGCGTAGCCGGCGATGTCCAGCCAGTGACGTCCCCACCGCTCGCCGTAATGCGGCGACAGGAGAAGCTCGTCGATCAGCTGCTCGTATGCCTCCGGGGAGGAGTCTGACAGGAATCGCTCGGCCTCTGCCGGCGTCGGGGGTAATCCGGTGAGGTCAAAGTAGGCACGCAGCATCAGTGTCTGTTGAGTGGCGTCGGCTGAGAAGGCAAGATTGTGCGGCTGCATCTCCTGCAACAGTAACGCGTCAATGGGTGTGCGCACGCGAGCTTCGTCATCGAACGCGGGGATGTCCGGACGCTTGATTGGCAGGAACGACCAGAACGCCCGCTCTTCCGGGGTGACGCCCAGTCCGGGGCCAATCGACTCGGGTTCGGGCCTTGCCGTCTTCGCACCATCAGCGATCCATTTCTCCAATGTCGCGAGTTCTTCTGCGGTGACCTTGGCCTCTCCCGGCGGCATCTCGCCAACTCGAACTCGCTGGATCAACAGGCTCTCGTCCGGTTGCCCGGCGACAAAGGCGGCACCCGACTCGCCCCCCTGTGTCATGAACCGGACGAGTCGGAGGTCGAGCTGGCCCTCCTTCTCCTCTTCGGCTCCATGACAGTCGAAGCAGTGCTGACGAAAGATAGGACGGATGTGCTGCTCATAGGTCAGATCATCAGCCAAAACGCAAGGCGTCGTTGATGTCAAACAGATTACAAACAGCGCTGCGAACGAGGGAGTGACACGCATGATGGCGGCATCATTCCAATGAGGAGGGAAGTTGAGGCAGGACCGACGGGGGAGCGCTCCCCAATCGGCGACTCTATTGTCGGTCACAACACCGCTTGACGCAAGATCGAGACGCAAATTGTTGACAGCTGGCCCGAGAGACGACCGTGAGAGCGGAGTGGCGATGTTTGGAGGCACGCAGTTATGATCCCACTTTGATGAAGAATCCTACGGCGAGACGGACGACCCCACATGTCACAGCTTGAACTCGAACCAGCGACACATCAAAAGTTTTTCGACCGGCTCTCGGGCATCGTCGGCGTGGGGAACTGGATTTCTAATCCTGACGAGTTGCTCGTGTATGAGTGTGACGGTTACGTCGTCGAGAAACGGGTGCCGGATGCCGTTGTCTTCCCATCCTCGACCGAGCAGGTCGCAGGCATCGTGAAGTTGTGCAATGAATTTGATGTGCCTTTCCTGCCGCGCGGAGCGGGGACGTCGCTGGCGGGCGGAACGCTAGCCGTCGGCGGGGGCGTGATGATCTGTCTCACTCGCATGAAACAGATCTTCGAGGTGAACCTGCGTGATCGCTATGCGGTCGTTGAGGCGGGCGTCGTCAACGTGCACCTCACGCAGCACCTCAAGGGGACCGGCTTTCACTATGCCCCTGATCCCTCATCGCAGGGAGCTTGCACCATCGGCGGGAACGTCGCGACCAACTCCGGCGGCCCGCACACGCTTAAGTACGGTGTGACCGTCAATCATGTCATTGGTCTCGAAGTCGTCCTGCCCGATGGGACCATCATGCAACTGGGCGGCCCTTGTGAAGAGTCGCCCGGATACGATCTCACCGGACTGTTCGTCGGCAGTGAGGGCACATTTGGACTTGCGACCAAGGTCTGGGTGCGACTGACTCGTGACCCTGTCGCATACCGGACGATGCTGGGTGTTTTCGATACGGTCCGCGAAGCGACCGAGGCCATCAGTGCGATCATCGGTGCCGGCATCATCCCTGCGGCTTTGGAGATGATGGATCAGGGCATCGTGGTGGCGCTTGAGCAGGCGTTCAGCTTCGGGTTCCCACTCGATGCGGGTGCGGTCCTGCTGATCGAAGTCGACGGTCTTGAAGTTGCAGTTGATGACGAAGCAACTCGGATCAAAGAGTTGTGTGCGGAGAATGGTGCCCGTGAAGTCCGCATGGCGAATTCGCCTGAGGAACGAGCGTTGCTTTGGAAGTGCCGCAAGCAGGCGTTTGGTGTAATCGGTCGACTGTCACCGAGCTACTGCACGCAGGACGGCGTTGTGCCTCGGACCAAACTTCCCGAAATCCTGGAGTTCATCACCGCAGCGGGCGAGCGGCATGACATTCGTATCGTCAACGTGTTTCACGCGGGTGACGGAAACATCCATCCGATCCTGCTGTTCGACGAACGAGATGAAGCTCAGACCAAACGAGTGATCGCCGCAGGCGACGAGATCCTCAGCAAGTGCATCGATTTGGGAGGTAGCGTCACCGGCGAGCATGGCATCGGCGTCGAGAAAATCAGCTTCATGGACCAGCTATTCGATGCAGTTGACGTCGACGTGATGATTGACTTGAGAAGCGTATTCAACCCGGATGGACTTTGCAGTCCCCACAAGATGTTGCCGACAGCGGGAGCGTGCGGCATGGAGCATATCGAGAAGACCAAGCCGGGTCGACGCGCGGCATTGTGAGAGCGAGACGGGAGACCGAGGTGTCCCTGATTGCGTGCAGAGAGCGAGGCCAGCGGCAACCGAAATTGCCGCTGGCTCAGATGACCACAGCGGTACGCCTGAGGATTACTCGACGGCTTTCACCCATTCAGCGCGAGGACCCTTTGGTCCTTGACCCGACTCAAACTCGACCGTCTGGCCCTCGTAGAGCTGCTCGAAGCTGCCGTCTCGAATCGATGACAGGTGAAAAAACAGATCTCCCGTTTCGGTTTCGATGAAACCAAAGCCTTTGTCGGTCAACTTCTTAATCTTGCCTTGGGGCATTCCTCTCACTCCTCAAAAAATCGAAACTTTCGTCGTGTGAAGACGCATCGTCGCCTTCGTCATGTGATTTCGGCATGGGTTAACTATTCCTCGGTCGCCACAGGGGCAGCGACTTCCTCCACAGGAGCAGCGACTTCGGTTTCGACTGCGACTTCAGTGTTCAGAATAGGCTCCGGCACCAAGGCCGCTTGAGCCGCTGCTTCTGCTGCAATTTCCTCATTCAATTCGACCGCACAGGTGGGGCAGACGGACAGTTCGCGGACAATCTCGGTGCCTGCACCCCCTTTGTCGTAGGGTTTGCGTTTGCGAACGCGCTTGCCACGTACGAAGCGACCGCGTCCGCGGCGCTCGCTGGGGTCTTGCCCGCGCGGTTCGTAGTTTCGTGGTCGCGTCGCGACGACCACTTTGCTGGTCCGGGTTCCAGCAGGCACAATCGTTTCACACTTTTGACATCGAAACATCTGTCGGTAGTTCCTCCTGGGTGGGTCCGCCGTGTTGGGCGGTGACTTCGTGAATTCGTTATGGAAAGTTCAGAAACCGATTGAGAGATACCTGAACGCTTTCGTTTGGCAAAAGGACAACGCGTGAATCGCAGGGAGATTCCCAAGGAGTGGGCAATCAGGCCGTTGTCACACTTGAGTTGTTTTCCCCAGCATTCTCGACCGCTTGTCCCGAACTCGTCCCATTCGAGCGGACAAGAACCGATGCAGTGGGGAACCGATTACTCTTCGGAAGCCCGTCTGGTGGTGAGCAGATTGCACAATCACACCTTCAGAAGGGGCTCCGAATTCTGGGTATTAAATCAATTCCACCTAGGATTTGCAATCTTAGGGACTGCGATCACGAAGTTTCGGGCTTGCCCTGGAGCGCTACCAAGGGCTCACCGATGGCGAGTTGTGGCTAGCCCATTTTCATGGTTTCTGTGCAGGAGCTTGTTCGCGGAACGTCCTCTGCCAGCTGACTGGCCCTCCTGCACGACACCGGAACAGCGACTTTGGAATTGCTCTAGACCAGCATCAAGTCCCGATTCGACGGATCAGCCTCAATGCCCGGCGGACCGTCAAAATGGTCCTCGACAAACCGATTCCATTGATCTCGTGTTTTCTCCGAGATCAAGTCCGACACGTCCTCGGTGCAAGTTTCACAGACCAGCAAGGGCAGTGAGAGCATTCGGGACGGTTCTTTCGTGAGAATGAGGCTGTTTCCCACGCATACGGCCTCGATCACGTAACGATGAGCTTGAGATCGCGGCTTTCGGCAGAGTTGGCAGTGCTCGAGGTCGAGTTGCGGCTCTGCGAGTGCCTCTCCCCACAGGACGTCACCGTCGGTCATCTTGATGACCTTCGGGTGATGGTCCTCCTTGTGTGGCTCGGTCGGCTTTGAATTTAAGTGCTCAGAGATCCAACCTTGGATGGCCTGTTTTGACTCCTCGGAATACTCCTGCTGGAGGATTGTCGCACAGGGCAGACAGATCGCCATTTCAAACACCGTCTCCCGGGCGACGACATGCTTGAGGATGAGATAGGGCGTCTCACCATCCAACAGGTCGGTGCCACAATCGACGCATGTGTCGAAGGGTTGTCCCGAGTATTCTGAATAGAAATCCGGTGGGATATCGATCATTGAGGCTCCGACGGCTTCAGATTTCCAGCATCGAGATCGCGGGGGTTGGCTGGACTTCCCTGTGAGAATACGATAATTCAGACTCATGTCACCACAGAGGTCATGGAAATCCGCTCTGTGACGAACCGCGGGGCTGATTTCATGCGGTCGAGAGACAGCGTTGTCGGACGGCGAAACGATCGTCGATTCACTGCCCTGTAAGGATGCTCATGTGACGGCGACTCCCTGGCGAGTCAAGCATCGAGTTCTGACAGCAGGCGAACTTCAGAGTGAGACCGAAGACGATTCCGACATAACTTGGAAGACGAAACACAGAATCTGTTTCAACGAGGTCAACACGACACTGCCCATGATCGATCAATCTTCCTCCACAAAAGACACGAGTCCGAACGGTGCCGCGATGATTGAGGCGATTGGCCTCAGCAAATTCTACGGTCCGTTTGCCGCAACTCGTGAAGTCAGCTTTTCCGTCCCACGTGGGCAGGTCGTCGCCTTCCTCGGCCCTAACGGAGCTGGCAAATCGACCACGATGAAACTCTTGACCGGGTTCCTTTCTCCCAGTGAGGGCGAGGCTCGCATCGGCGGGCATGATGTCTTGCGTGACCGTCTGGCGGCCGCGCAACTCATTGGCTATCTCCCGGAGAATGGGCCGCTGTACAACGATATGTCGCCGCAGGCGCTGCTCAAGTACATGGGCGAAGCCCGTGGGATGAAGAGTTCACAGATCCGTGATCGCATGGAGTACGTCGCCGACAAGTGCTCTTTGGGCAGCGTCTGGGGCAAGGTCGCCGGAAAGCTGTCTCGCGGCTATCGACAGCGGGTCGGCATGGCTCAGGCATTACTCCACGACCCCGAGGTATTGATTCTGGATGAGCCGACGTCCGGCCTGGACCCCAATCAGGTCCATCAGGTTCGCGAGTTGATTCGTAGTTTGGGAGAGACGAAGACGATTCTGTTATCGACTCACATTCTTTCTGAGGTCCAAGCTGTCTGCAGCCGTGTGATCTTGATCAACAACGGACGCATCGTACTCGACGGGACTGTCGACGACATGCGATCGGGCGGCGACATGGACCTGCGATTCCGTGAACTGACAGGCGGAATCAAGAATTGACTGAATAGTGAGGGAAAGCCGCCTCGCGGATACCCACACGAATTACGTTGAGTACCGACCCCCTTAACAGTTGTCTACAGGATTCACCGTCAAACGATGAGAAGTCACGTTATTTGGGCAGTGTTCAAACGCAATGTCACCAGCTATTTCTCCGGAATGCTGGGATATTTGTTTATTGTGGTGTTTGTGGTTGCTGGGGCCTTCGCAGCGTTCAACGCTCGGTTCTTCGCGAACAACCTCGCCAATCTCGATCAACTGAGCTACTGGTTTCCCTTCCTGCTGCTGTTTGTGGTCCCAGCGATCACGATGACAGCATGGGCCGATGAGAAAAAAACCGGAACCGATGAACTCCTCTTCACGCTCCCCGCCAGAGACTGGGAGATCCTGCTCGGCAAGTATTTCGCCGTGCTCGCGGTCTACACGATCGCCCTCATCTTCTCGCTGACGCACGTGATGGTGTTGGCGTACTACGGCAACCCGGACATGGGCATCATCTTCACGACCTATGTGGGCTATTGGCTCGCGGGCGGATCGCTTCTGGCCGTCGGCATGTTTGCCTCGGTGCTAACTGGCAGCGTGACGGTCGCCTTCGTGCTGGGCTCGGCCTTGTGTGCAATTCCCGTGTTTATTGGTCAGGTACCAGGCTTGGGGAATTGGATTCGTGAGTTCAGCATCGAGGAACGTCTGCGCGACTTCACGCTGGGCACGATTCCGCTGGAGAGTGTCGTGTATTTCGTATCGCTGGCGGCTTTTGCTCTGTATCTCAA
This sequence comes from Planctomycetaceae bacterium, assembly GCA_029259815.1. GTDB lineage: Bacteria > Planctomycetota > Planctomycetia > Planctomycetales > Planctomycetaceae > JAHBXU01. Next base: position 45,580 of record JAJDEJ010000240.1, read on the forward strand.
CGCGGTCATGATCGCCCGCAGGCACTGGGCCGGTGGACCGCAAGGCACGAGCATGGGTTGGCAGTTTCTCACCCGCGCAGCCGCACTGGCGGTGGTGCTCATCAGCGCGAACTTTATGGTCGCTCAAGCTGGCGTGCGTGCAGACCTGACATCGGAAGATCTCTTCACATTGTCAGGAACATCACGAGATGTGATCCAGAATTTGGATGAAAACAAGCCTGTGAC
>JAJDEJ010000025.1 GCA_029259815.1 Planctomycetaceae bacterium
CCGCAGCCCTCAGCGCGAAGAATTGACGCCACATGCCACAGAAATATTCTCGACGAAGCACCGACGATGTCGCATCGCCGTCCGCGATACGCTGCGCAAATTCCATCCGAAAAACACGCTCAAACGGCCGCTTGTTCTGGGTCTAGTGCCACAGAGAACGTCAAAATGGCGGGGGTTCTGCTCGTTAACCGGGAGCAACGAGACAACGCGATGGTCGTGGCCATGTATGCCACGTCGATATCTCCTGACAGCTTGAAGACGATGTATGTCGAGTATGCGACCGTCGATGCCAGCGGTCACATCTACGACACGAACAATTCTGATCAGCTCTCATCATTCCCCTGTCCAGAGCACAAGTCGTTGTCCCAGTTGCCAGCCGTCAGAGATATCGAGACGTTGTACCGCATCCACCATGCGCTCCTGGAGCGAGACGGAGTCACGATCTCCAGCAAGTCCTACCCACTTGACAGCGACTGGGGCGGCGACGTGATTGAATTCCTGCAGGAATCTATGCGTCGCGAATTCGCCGAGGCAGAAGCCGCCGGATACCTCAGAAAAGCGAGCGAGACACACTACCGTCCCACCATCAAGGGAGCCTTCCTCATAGTCTGGAAGGAACTGTGGCCCGCCAAGATGATCCGCCGTCAATGGCGAGATCGTGCGGCCAGCGAACTTCTGAACGACCTTCAGCGACAGGGCTTTGAAATCACGCTGTCTTAATTGGTCATTGCGAAAGCGTCGGGTCGGCTCGCTCGGTGCGCCATTGGTCGAGTCGCAGTGAGAGAGCCGCTTTGGTCTCGGCGACAGCCGCATCATCCGCGAGATTGTGTAACTCGTCTGGATCCTCGGCGAGATGAATTAGCTGCTCGCGTCCAACCTGTGGGTAGACGACATACTTCCACTCGTCGGTGCGGATCATCCGCTGGGAGTCAGCAAAGTGTGCGAAGACGGCGTCGTAGATTTGTGCGGACTCTCCGGCCAGCACTGGCTGTAGGCTGCGTCCCTGCACGGTTTCCGGAATCTCGATCTCGGCGAGGTCACAGATCGTGGGGTACAGATCACGCAGGTAGCATTGGGCCTCTGTGCTTCGTCCGCGATCAATCATCGGTCCCCGAAAGATGAGCGGCACCCCGATGCTGTGTTCGTACATGTTCTGTTTGCCACGCAGACCATGACTGCCCATGGCGAGACCGTGGTCACTGGTGTAGATCACGATCGTCTGCGAACGGAGTTCGGCTCCGTCCAATGCACCGAGAATTCGTCCGACTTGCTCATCCAGATGCGTCAGCACGGCGTAATACACGGCGAGTGCGGCCCGTGTCTGTTCGGCGGTGCGGGGAAATTCAAACAGCATCTCGTCCCGTCCTCGCGCGTTGCCGTGATCGAAGGGATGTTCTGCCGCGAAGTTCAGCGGCAATGGCATCGCTTCCGGGTCATATGACTCCTCGAAGTCCGTTGGCCAGAGGAGCGGATCATGGGGAGCGGTGAAGTTCACATGGAGGAGAAAGGGGTGATCGTGTTCGACTTGGAGGTATTCAATGGCCGCATCGGCAAATGACTCGCTGATGTCAGGAGTGAGGCCCACGCCCTTTTCAGGGAAGAGCGTGCGTTCGTCCGTCTGAAAGACCCAGCCGCGATATCCCGTGACGGGCATGCCTTTCCAGTCGACGGGATTCGTCAGCGGAAAACGTCCCCCTCCGCCCGCATACAGCCCGGTCACATGGGAGTAGCCGCTGTCGCTGGGACGACCAACCGTGTGCCACTTGCCGACGTAACAAGTGTCGTATCCGCCCTCGTGCAACGTCTTCGCCAGATGCGGCACGTCCGGTTTGGGAGAGAAGCCGTGATCCTGCTTGCCGTTGAACAGCCCGTCACGACCCGTCAGCAGTTCGGCACGACTGGCGACACACAGGGGCACTGCTGTGATCGCTCGCGTGAACGTCGTCCCCTCCGCAACCATGCGATCCCACGTGGGAGTACGGATGATATCGTTGCCCAGAGAATGAATCGTGTCCGGTCGTTGATCGTCGGAAACGAGCAAGAGAATGTTCGGCGGTGACTCATCCGCGAGACAGGTGCTGGGCAGAGAGTACGCCAGCACTGCCAGAAAGATGGAAGTCTGACATGTTCGCCAAGCACGCATTATCACAGTTCCCCTGCAACTGATCCCATCACCAGAGCACGAAACGCTCTCGGCAGTTGATCTTGGTCGGCAGACAGAACGACGTCAATCGCCACAGGGATGAAGCGATTGCGTTTGAGGGAAAGTGGTCGACGCGAACCAGCCAAAGTAGCCGTCTCGCTCTGCGAGACGAGCGTGAGAATGGAAGCAGACTCCAAGCACGAAAGTCTGTCCTTGATCCGCTCATCACGCGGAGCGTGATGGCTACTATTCTTTTCCGACAGAACCTCAGTGCGGGGTCGACTCTTCGCGGGATGCGGTCGTTCGAACTGAATGAGCCACGTCGTCCGGTTGATCGATGCGGATGAAACAGCTTCGTTCGCCCTCGGCCACTTCGACGACGTAGACGTCGCGCGAGATCGCAGCAATTGGGCCAGACGACGAGACACGGATGGTGAACATCGCACCGGACGGCTGCACCACGCGGAATCGTCCGGGGGTGATGTCCGGAGGGAGTGTCATCTCGACGGTGACTTGTGTGACAACCGCGACGTGTTCAGTCGCGACAGGTGCCATCGGAGCCTCACTGGACACTGGCACAGCCAGGGTCGGCTGACTGGTGAGCGGCGTCGGTTCGGCCTGTGCGAGTTGCGTTGCCGTTCGACCCGCTTCCAGGCGTGCAATGATGAACGCGGACTGCGTCTGCTGGTCGTTACTCCAAACGGCAGCGAACAGGCCCGTCATCACGACGAGTAGAGCGACGCGAGTGAGTGCGGAAGTCGTTTCCCTCATGAGTGAAGTCGGTCCGTGTTGGGGACACTCAAATTGTGTCAATCTCGGTCGGAAGACTGGTCCGTCAGGCAGCATGCACTCCTTCACTGAATCTTATCGGGTGCCACACGAATTCGGCTTTCGCCAAAGTGGGGAAAGCAGCGAAGAAATGACCAACTGGGCTGAGTTTTCCGGCGGGACGCCAACTCGTCAACAGAGCCTGACTCGCCGTCGAGTGTTCCTTCTCGCTACGATGAGCGAGCGACGCACTTTGGCTCGTGTCCAGATTGAAGCCAGGCAGGCAGTCGTCAACGATCGAACTCACAGATGAGCGAATGACGGAAACTCTTGAAATCACGCCAGTTAGCGGACCAGTGTCGGGAATGGTCTGTCCCCCGGGGTCGAAGAGTCTGACCAATCGCGCCTTGATAACAGCAGCTCTCGCGGACGGAACGACAACGCTCACCGGCGCGTTGGACAGTCGCGATACGCAGGTGATGATCGACAGCCTCCGGCGGCTGGGCATGCTGGTCGATGTGTCGGATGACGCTACGATCATTCAGGTGGATGGCTGTGCGGGTCGACCAGCAGCGGAGTCAGCCGAGTTGTGGCTCGAAAACAGTGGCACGAGTATTCGCTTTCTTACAGCCCTTTGCACACTGGGACAGGGACGATTTCGGTTGGACGGCAACGAACGCATGCGAGAACGGCCAATCGGCGATTTGGTTCGCACCCTCAACGCACTGGGAGCGGACGTCACCTGCGAGGATGACAGTGACTGTCCTCCCGTGTGCATTTCGACACAGGGCTTACCGGGTGGCACCGCCAAGGTTGCAGGCAACATCTCCAGTCAGTACCTCAGTGCCCTGTTGATGTCAGCCCCTTGTGCTCAATCGCCGGTGTGCATCGAAGTCGATGGCGTACTCGTCTCACGACCGTATGTCAACATGACGCTGGCCGTCATGCGGGCGTTTGGTGTCGACGTGCAGGAGTCACAGCCGGACATCTTTGAGATCTCACCGCAGACGTACCGGGCAGGAACCTATGCGATCGAGCCCGATGCCTCCGCAGCGAGCTACTTCTTCGCTGCGGCTGCCATCACGGGCGGCACCGTACGGGTCGAGGGCCTCTCACGCGACGCACTTCAGGGTGATGTGAGATTCGTCGATTGTCTTGCACAGATGGGCTGCGATGTCCAATCCGATGACACATCGATCACGGTCACCGGAAGCGAGTTGCGGGGGATCGATGTCGACATGAATGCGATCAGTGACACGGCTCAGACACTGGCCGCCGTCGCACCGTTTGCGAAGGGACCGACACGGATTCGCAACGTGGCTCACATGCGGCACAAGGAGACGGATCGAGTCCATGCCGTCGTCACTGAGTTGCGGAAACTCGGACTGCAGGTCGAAGAATTCGACGATGGCATGACGATCACGCCCGGTCCCATGCAGCCGGCGACGATTGCGACGTACGATGATCATCGCATGGCCATGAGCTTTGCGTTGATCGGCCTCAAGCAACCGGGCGTGAGGATCGAGGACCCGGATTGCACGTCCAAGACTTATCCTCGCTTCTTTGAGGACTTGCGAGCCTTGTGTGAGGGGCGCGCATGAAGTCGCCTCGCGGACGTCGCTACGGTTCGAAGAAACCTCGCCCTCAGTCTCGTCGGCCACTTTCGGCTCGTCGTTTGGCATACGATGCACTGACGGCCTGGCAGGAGCGAGGCGTGTTTGCCGGCCGCGTGCTGGACGACATCAGTCGTGAGCATGATGTGTCGCGGGCCGATCGAGCGATGGCCATGGAAATCACATACGGTGTCATCCGACGACAGGCGACGCTCGATACGGTGATCGCTGCATTTGTCGAACGTCCTCGCAAGAACATTGAAGACGGTGTGTGGGCACTCCTGCAGATTGGTGCCTATCAGCTGTTAATGATGCAGGGTGTCCCCCCCCACGCCGCTGTGGGAGAAACCGTGGAGGTGGCGAAGAGCTTGCGCCGACCGGAGTGGACGGCACTCCTGAATGGGGTGCTAAGGACTTTGTCGAAGTCAGTCAGTGATGCTGCCGACATGGCGATGTCCAAGGATCGAGTCCCGGTCGACGTGACGCATGCGAAGCAACTGGATCGCAGTGTGTTCCCCGATCCGACGTCGGCAACCGTGCAGTACCTGGTGAAGGCATTCAGCTATCCCCGCTGGCTCGTGCGGGACTGGGTCGAACGGTTGGGCGTGGAGGAGACGACACGACTTTGTCAGTGGTTCAACACACCGCCAGCCGTAACGATCCGTGTCAACGCCTTGCAGCAGACGACAGAGATTGTCAGTGAAGTGCTCGAAACGGCGGGAGTCGAGACGGAGGCTGGACATTGGCCCGAGTCGTTGCGACTCATGAGTTCGACACGAATCGGTGAGTTGCCCGGCTTCGCGGAAGGCTGGTTCTCAGTGCAGGATGAGTCGGCCATGTCGGCTGCACGTTTGTTGGATCCCCAACCCAAGGATCACATCCTTGACATGTGCGCAGCACCCGGCGGCAAGACGACGCATCTCGCAGAACTGATCAATGACGACGGTTCGATCGTCGCTGTCGACACGGATGATGCGAGGCTGTCACGCATCGCAGACAATGCCACTCGCCTCCGCCTCAATTCGATTCGCTGCCAGAAAATCAGTCTCGATGGTGAAGACCTCCCGGCGGGTCCGTTCGACCGTGTCCTCGTGGACGTGCCGTGCTCCAACACAGGCGTGCTGGGCAAGCGTCCGGAGGTACGTTGGCGAATCAGTCCCAGCGACATTGAAGAGTTGTCAGTGCTCCAACGCCGACTGCTCGGACAAGCCTTGGAGCGTGTGCGACCGGGCGGGCACGTCGTCTATTCCACCTGCAGCATTGATCCTCGCGAGAATCGGGATGTCGTCGCGGACGTTCTTGCTCAGCGAGAAGATGCACAGCTAGTACGCGAGATCGATCATCAACCCGGGCGGGCCTGTGACGGTGGCTATCAGGCCTTGTTGCTGCGAGCGGACAGGGTGCATTGAACAGAGATGATGCGGATCGGGCAGATGCAGCGATCGTGTTCTGAAACGACCTCGGTAGAAACCCTCCGTTCTCTTCGTTTCCTCATGTCATCTTTCTTCATTTGGGACAAGAGGGAACGGAGGAAATGAAGGGGCGTTGTGTGAATCGTATCCGTTGCCATCCGTCGTATCCGTCCAATCCGCATTTCCTCTTGTCTCAAAGGATCGACGACGTACGACAGGACGTTCAACGAGGTTTCCGCGACGTTGGGCCAGGTCATCTGCTGCCTGACCATCATGCACCATTGAGAACCGGCTCTTGGTCCGACTAAACTGTTGAAGTAACACCCTGCAACCAAGTTGCCGTTGCATCTGAGGGGTGATTAGCCGTCAGACTTTTGAGTGAGTGGGAGGACATGATGCGGATGTTTCGACTGTCATGGGGCATGGTCATGGCAGGGATGATTCTGATGGCCAGCCCGGCACTTGTGTCCGCGGATGAGATCTTTCCCGATGAACATCTGCGCGCAGCGATCCAGGGGATCCTCAAACAAAAGCAGATCGACAAACCCGAGATCGCAGAGGAAGACCTCAAAACGATCTTCTTCCTTAAAGCTGAGGGGAAAGAGATTCAGGATCTCACCGGGCTGGAGAAGTGCACGAATCTCGCGCAGGTTGAGTTGTCAGGCAATCAGATTGACAGTCTGCAACCACTCGCTGACCTCAAGAACGTGCAGTTCCTCGATGTTGCCGACAATCGCGTGCAGGACTTGGCACCAGTCAGCACGATGGTGAAGCTGCAATACCTCCAACTGGAGAACAACTTCATTGAAAGCCTCGCCGGTCTGGAGACACTGGAGAACCTGCGGTCGCTGTACCTCAGCGGCAACAAGATTTCTGATCTGCAGCCGCTCGCGAAGCTTGGCAAATTGCGATCGTTATATCTTGATGACAACAAGGTTCGTGATTTGTCACCATTGAGTGAATTGAAGTGGCTGTCCACGATCGGTCTACGACAGAATGCGGTCACCGATCTCGCACCCCTGTCGAGTCAGACCGAGTTGCGGTTCACTTTCCTTGAAGGCAACCCGCTGACTGATCTGGGGCCACTCGTGCAAATGGCCAAGGCAGACGTCGAAGGCGATCAGCGTTTCGCCCCCTATTGGAATCTGTACCTCGATGTTGATGCTCTCAGCGACGCGGCCAAGCAACAGGTTGAGGAACTCAAGACGCTGGGCGTCCGCATCAACCGCAAGGATTGATCACGGGGCTGTCCGCTTCTGCACCCGTCGCTCAAACTGAGGCTGTGATGCTCTCGCTGTGGGAGAATGTTCCGGACCTCCATGACGAGTTGCGTCAGTTACTCCGACAGATTTCGCGTGGCCGTGTGACGACCTACGGCAAGCTGGCTGCGGCGCTGGGCGACGCGCAAGCCGCTCGCTGGGTTGGTGAGGCGATGGTCGACCATCCGCACGATGAAGACTGTTACTGTCATCGGGTCGTCCGCGTCGATGGTGATGTCGGCCTCTACATCTCCAGAGATTCAACCGAAAAGATCGCACGGCTGGTGCAGGAGGGGGTGGGGATCGACAATGGTCGTGTGCAAATCTCAAAGTGTGCCTTTGATGACTTCGAGAGCTCCGCTCCGCTCGCAGCACTCAAGCAGCTGCAGAATGATCTCAAGCCATCGATCGAGCCGTTGGCGACGGAGCCTGTGTCGGTCGCTGGAATCGATGTGTCGTATGTCTCACCGACCGAAGCGGTCGCTGCTTATGTGTTACTTGCGTTGCCGTCTCTGGACGTCATCTGGTCAACAACTCTCGTCTGCCCGGTGACGTTTCCGTACATCACGGGATATCTTTCGTTCCGAGAGGTGCCGATCTTTGTGGAGTTGTTCAAACAGGTACGGGAGGCCGACCGCATGGCGGACGTCACCTTCGTCGATGGCAACGGAATTCTCCACCCTCGTCGAGCTGGGAGTGCGAGCTGTGTCGGCATGGCGACAGGCAGTCCGACGATCGGCGTGGGCAAGAAATTGCTGTTCGGGCAGACAGACCTCAAGGGAATTCTTCCATCGGAGCCCCGTGAAATCGTGCATCAAGGCGACGTTCTGGGTTATGCGATGTCCTCCGGAATCAACAATCGACCGTTCTTCGTCTCACCGGGACACATGACCAGCCTTGAGAATGCAAGACTGCTCACTCAACAGGTCATGACGAAACGGCGTCTCCCACTGCCAATCATGCTGGCAGACCGCATCAGTCGTGACGTCGCGAAGGAGTGAAAATGTGCAACGTCCTCCTGAGTGTCAGCAGGTTGAGTGAAGGTGAGTCTTCGGCGTCATGATCAATCGTCCCCACTTTTCCTCCAGCGGAATCCACACGAGAGAGAGAATCCCTGGTCGTGGGTCAGTTTGACCGAACAGGGTGGCACGCCCTGACCAACGGGAAGGGCGTGGCGGACACGCGGTGAGGGATTGCAGCCTCCAGAACAACTCACCACGTCCTTCCTGACGTCAGGGCGTGCCACCCGAAACGGCTTCAGATCAAACTGACCCAGTACTGAATCCCACATCGATGCTGGACGGAGCAACACAGGGCGTTATGATCGAGGTTGTGAGGTCATGCACGAGAAGTTGTGCGACCTGCTTTCGCCCCACGCTGATGATTGGATGACTGGCTGATGGCCGAATTGTACCACGAATGCGGAGTTGCTGCGATTTATCAGTTGCCGGGAGACCACTCCGGGCGGCTGTGTCCTCCGCAGGGGAAGACGGCTGTCTCGCGGTGGATGCCCCGCCTGCTGTTGGACATTCAGAACCGCGGCCAGTTGGCGGCTGGATTGACGTCGTTCCATACCGACCGCAATCAGCTGATCGATACGCATAAGGACGTGGGGTCAGTCTCCGAGGTCTTTCGGCTGAGTCACCCGACGGCAGCCGATGAGTTGATGCACGAGTACGAAGGCCCTGCTGCCATCGGCCACACACGCTATGCGACATGCGGCAAGGACGACCGCAGTTACGCTCAGCCCTTCGAGCGGCATCACATCGAAAAACGGAAGTGGTTCTCCTTCGCCTTCAACGGTCAGTTGGCGAACTACCCCGAATTGCGAGACGAGATCCTCTCTCAGAACGACTTTCATCTGGCGCGGGAGACGGACACCGAGATCCTGATGCATCTAATCTGTCAGGAACTCTCACGTCAGGAACAGGGGAGTGATCTCCTTCTCTTACTGCAACGCCTCAGTCGCAAGCTGGACGGGGCTTACAACATCGTGTTTCTCAATGCGTTGGGCGACATGTTTGTTGCTCGTGACCCGTTGGGCATTCATCCCCTGTGTTACGCCTTTGAGGATGGGCTGTTCGCTGCAGCGAGTGAGAGCGTGGCGTTGGCCAATCTCGGTTTTCGAGAGGACGAGATCATCAGTCTCAAGCCGGGACATGCGGCCATCGTTCAGGATGGCAAGTTCTCGGTCCTCCCCTTCGCTGAAACACAACACAAGGCTCACTGTTTCTTTGAATGGATCTACTTTGCCAACGTCGCCAGCACACTGGACGACCGGAGTGTCTACCTCTCGCGAAAAGCGCTGGGTGAAGAACTGGCCGCTCAGGAGACCCTCGAGATCGATGATGACACGATCGTCATTCCAGTTCCCGACACGGCCAAAGCCGCCGCGGATGCGATGGCTTACTCCTTGAAGATTCCCTGTCTGGAAGGCTTGATGCGTAACCGCTACGTCGGCCGCACATTCATCGAGAGCAGCAACCGGGCCGACAAGGCGCGGATGAAGTACACCCCGCTCCCCGAGGTGCTGCGGGGCAAACGCGTGATCGTGGTCGAGGATACGATCGTTCGCTCGACAACGATGAAAGCACTCGTGACTCAGCTGCGAGAACGGGGCGGTGCGAAGGAAGTGCACGTTCGCGTCGCCTGTCCGCCCATCATTGGCCCCTGCTTCTACGGCATCGACATGTCGAGTGTCTCGGAGCTGTTTGCACCGAAATTCATGTCGGGTCCCGAGCTGACAGCTGACGAAGAAGCAAAAATGGCAGCGGCACTCGACGCGGACTCGCTCCGCTATCTGCCGCTTGATGCGATTCCTCGCTGTGTGGACTTGCCGGACGATTCGCTGTGTCAGGCATGCATCAACAGCGACTATCCCACAGCGGCGGGTCAGAAGCTCTATCAACTGGCAATCCATGCCGACGAGGAGGGGCTGCACGACGCGCGAATGATCGACTCCGCAATCTTCACGCCGGTCCGCACCTGACGTCTGCCGCTTCTGCAACTGGTTCTGGTTAGCGATCGAGATCCCACAACACGGGGGCAGGATCGTCGTTGCGTAACGATGTCTCTTCGGTCGGTTGCGGTGGGGGCACATCGAGCGAGTCCTCACCGGGCGGGACTTCGGAGCCTTTATCGATCTCAGGGGTCAGTGCCGGGATGCCATCGAGAGCATTCTCACGGACTTCGTCTCTCAACTCACTGTCCGGCGCGTCGTTCAGTTGCTCTTCGGCATCGTCAAGGTGCGGAACATCAAAGTCGTCGGACTCGATTGGCTGGGCACTCGAATTGGTATCCCAGGGACAGTTCATCCCCACGTACGCCCCTGCCGTCGTATCGACGATGTGCGGCAGCGGCTTGCAGCGATCACAGCGACACTGGCACAACAGACGATTGACGCCGCACTGACACCAGTCCGGTCGGCCAATTCGGGTCAGATCGTAACACGGGGAATAGAGCACCTCGAAGTGATGCTCGTGATCGGCGATGCAATCGATCGCGTCTGCATAGGGGTCAGTCAGCGGACAGCACTGGCAGCCGGTGAGCCCAACGACCACAACGACGGTTCCCATCCAACTTTGGCAGCGTTTCTGCATGTCCCCTCCCCGGCGAGCGCATCGACAGGGACAAAGATTGCAGAAATAGGGGCCCCCCGACCACACGACTCCGTCAATCGTCATCGGCTGAACGACCGTCATGTCTTGATCGAACTGGCCTGAATCTGCCCTCCGCCGCAGGGGATTGATGCCACTACGGCATCACAGATTGCCACACGATGACGCTTCAATTCAACAACCTCGCATCCTGTCGAACATTGTTCATCGATCGAAGGCGTCCACACCGGGTGTGATGTGGCGAAAGTGAACCGTGAAGATGCCAACGTTCTCACGTTGCCATCCGGCAGCAATCAGCAGACGGCAACACAGGGAACTCTTGTCACAACGATCCCCGTGTGACCTAGCGTTTGAAGAGGCGGTCAGTCGATCGGTTTCAATTGGACCGTCGGCATATCATTCATCCAGGAAGCGATGTCCAAACATCGGTGATTGCAGGGCCATTCGCTTTGCTCCTGACCCTGCCACCCTCAAGAATCGCGGTTTTGAAACCCTCTTCACAGACACACCACCAAAAAACACGATTCGTCATCAGGCGAATCACTCAGTAACTTCCTCTGAGGTGCACCATGAATCCGGCCACAGCGACGCCAGATCAGACTTTTCAAACCGACCTGTCCAAAGAGGCTGTCATTCGCGCTATTCAGCTGGTGCGGGCGACTCACGATGAAATCGACCCGCGGTCGATCGAAGGTGATGATTCGGCTCCTCACCGTGACCGTCGGTGCAGCCGACGTGTTCAACTCCAGATTCCGGTTGCCTTCACATCGGTCGATGAGGTTGATGGCCGTGAAGACCTGGTCGAAGTGTGTGGCCCGGAGCAGATCGCAGTCACGCGGGATATCTCGTCCCAGGGGCTTGGCATCGTCCATGACATGCCGTTGATGACTGATCTCGCGTTCATTCAGTTTGATATGCCCGGCGAGTCGCCGATCACCATGCTGTACGAGGTGCGCTGGACCTCTCGCAAGACACGGTACTCGTACGTGACGGGGGGGAGACTCACGGGAGTTGTTGTCTCCGAACCCTGCTGTCTCAGTGACATTTCGGGTTGACCCGTATCGACCGATTGCCACGTTGTGCCATCGCCCGAACACTGAGAAGAATCCTGACGTGTGTGCTGTCACAAGTGAACCGTCACGGCTAAGGATTCGGTGAGGTGGCAGGGTCAGACCAACGGGATGGCCCGAAGATTCCGCGTCCTCACACCGGGGCCATTCGCTTCGCTCCTGACCCCGTCACCCGGAAGTCAAGCTGTGACGGATCACTTAGCAGTTCATTGATTACACAATGTCCTTGCGTTTGAGTCTCCGACGACTCATCGCGTAAAATTGTTCATTGTGCTTACCTCCAGTCGCGTTATGCTGGTCTTCAGTCGAAGCGACTTTGTCTCCCCGTCGGTGGGATAGGGATGTGCTGGTAGCTGCGGGAGCCCATCATGATCGAACAGTCTGCGATCCCGACCGATACTCGACAACTGCAAGAACTCGTCCAGTCACTGCAGAGTGAGCTCGAAGCCGCTCGGTTGAAGGCGGATAACATTCGCCGTGAAAAGATGTTGGCCGAGCGACAGCTGCGGGTTTCCGAAGCGGCTTACGACTCACTCGTGCAGAATCTTCCGGTCGGTCTGATTCGCAAGGACCTCGAAGGTGTCTTGCAGTTCGTCAACAAGCCGGTCTGCCAAGAGTTCGGCTTGCCGCTCGAAGAAATCATCGGCAAGACGGACTATGATTTCTTCCCCTGGGAATTGGCAGAGAAATACCGCACCGATGATCAGGCAGTGATTGGATCAGGCGAGGTGTTCGAGGACGTCGAATCTCATCGGACGCCCGAAGGCGATTGGCGATATGTGCACGTCATCAAAGCTCCCGTCATTGACTCCGATGGTGAGGTGGTCGGGATTCAGCTGATTTTCTGGGATGAGACTGATCGCAAGCGCGCTGAGGAGGAACTCAAATCCAGTGAAGCCCGCAAACGTGCAATCTTCGAGACATCACTTGACTGTTTGATCATCTCCGATGAGAGCGGCAAGATCGTCGAGTTCAATCGAGCGGCCGAACAGACGTTAGGCTATCATCGAAATGATGCGCTCGGGAAGAACATGAATGAGTTGCTGTTCGCCAGCGCGACACATGCCGATGACTCATTCAATTTGAATCAATTGAGCGTCTTCGGTGAAGAGGGCTCCTTACTCGGCAAGCGACTCGAGGTTCCTTTGGTCCGTCAAGATGGAGAACAGTTCATCGCTGAAATGGCGATGCAGCCGATCCCGCTGGAAGGGACTGTGCATTACGCGACAGTGCTGCACGACATCACCAATCGCAAGAGGAACGAAGCCGCTTTGCAAAAGGCGAAGGAGGCTGCGGAATCTGCCAGTCAGGCGAAGAGCGCATTCCTCGCGAACATGAGTCACGAAATCCGCACGCCGATGAACGCGATCCTGGGGATGACGAGCCTCGTGCTGGAGACCGAGTTGCAACCAGAACAGCACGAAAATCTTTTGATTGTGCAAGACTCGACCGAGTCACTGTTGTCACTCATCAACGACATCCTTGACTTCTCCAAGATCGAAGCTGGCCGACTCGATCTGCATCCCGCGACATTCCCTTTGCGGGATCGCATCGGGGATACCATGAAGTCACTGAGCATCCGGGCCCACGACAAAGGATTGGAACTCGCTTGCCATATCGCTCAGGATGTGCCGGACCAATTGATCGGCGACGTCGGTCGGCTCCGACAGGTGATCATCAACTTGATCGGCAATGCCGTCAAGTTCACCGACGTGGGAGAAGTCGTTCTCGATATTGCCGTCGAATCGCAGACTGATGAGGAGGCCGTTCTCCAGTTCACGGTCAGCGACACAGGCATTGGCATTCCGACGGATCGTCAGGGAGGGATCTTCGAGGTCTTCGAGCAGGTCGACTCCTCAAAGACGCGCCGCTTCGGCGGAACGGGATTGGGTCTGGCGATCTCCACACGGCTCGTACAGCTCATGGACGGCAAGATTTGGGTCGAGAGTCAGGTCGGCTCGGGCAGCACGTTTCACTTTACGGTCCAGTTGGGAGTTGCAAAGCAATCGGTCGACGGGCCTGAAGAGACCGCTTTGGAGTCACTGCGTGGGCTCTCCGTGCTCCTGGTTGATGACAATAAAACGAATCTCCACATACTCCAGGAGATGCTACGAAATTGGGACATGGAAGTGGCGGTTGCCGACAATGCTCAGGACGGCCTGCGAATCGTCCGCGAATCACAATCGACCGAACGCGAGATTCAGCTGTTGCTGACTGACGCCCATATGCCCTATGCAGACGGATTCTGGCTGATCGAGCAGATTCGGCAGGAAGAAGCACTTCGAGACGTGAAAGTCATGATCCTGACGTCGGGCGATGGGTCGGGAGACTTCGATCGCTCGAAAGAGCTGCAGGTCTCTCGATTCATGACCAAACCCGTGAAACAATCCGAGCTGCTCGATGCGATTGGTGCAGTGTTTGGCATCCCAGCCTTGGTACAACAACGTGATTCGTCTGAAGAAAAGCCGGCCAGTCACGTTCAGGGTTTGAAGATTCTGCTGGCAGAGGACAGCATTCCCAACCAGAAACTCGCATTAGGCTTGCTGAGTAAGCACGATCATGAAGTGTTCGTCGCATCCGACGGTGTGGCGGCCCTCGACTACTGGAAATCCCAGCAGTTTGACCTGATTCTGATGGATGTTCAAATGCCTCACATGGACGGCTTGGAGGCAACGCGGCTGATTCGCAAACGTGAGGAAGCCAGCGGACGTCATATCCCGATCATCGCCATGACCGCGCATGCCATGAGAGGCGACGAAGAACTCTGCCTCGATTCCGGTATGGATGCCTATGTTGCCAAGCCCATTCGCCCCGCGGATCTTTTCGCCACGATCGACCGCTTTGCTGAGGAAGCCGTCCTCAACCGTCCGACCCCCGCTCCCTCAAGTCTTCCCGAAAAGACTCCCACGATGGAAATCAATTGGCCCGCCGCTCTCGACGTCGTCCAACAGGACAAAGAGCTGCTGGGGGAAGTGGTCGATGCTGTCCTCGAAGAAGTCCCTCAGTTGATGACCACCCTGCATCAGGCCATCAAAACCGATGACATCTCCACGGTTCAGCGAATGGCGCACACTGTGAAAGGAAACATGCGGACCTTCCAGGCAAACAGTGGAATTGAGATCGCCGAGCAGTTGGAGCGGGAAGCTCACGAAGGAAGTTTGCACAATGCGGCCAGTCTTGCTGAGCAACTTTCTCAAAAGGTTGACGCCTTCGTGGCCGAATTGCTCGACTCCCCCTACGCCACGGACAAGGCCTGAGTCTTCGATCCGTCTGGCCCCTCTGGCAACATCTGATGTTCACAGCCGACGAATTCGTGACTGAACTGCGGTCTGTCGGGATCACGCATGTGGTCAGTGTGCCGGACAGCACACTGGGAGAATGGTATCCGGCCCTGCAAGAGTCGGACGACCTGTCGCTGATCCAAGTCTGCCGAGAGGGAGAAGCCTGGGCCGTGGCTGCCGGGTTGCATCTGGGGGGAGCGGCTCCCGTGGTGCTGATCCAGTGCACAGGTCTGTTTGAGTCAGGCGATGCACTGCGCAATGCCATCCACGACTATGGACTGCCCCTGTTCGGCATCATTGGATACCGCAGCTACCTCAATCAGTCATCGATTCCCGGGGACACGGCTCGTATCTTCACCGAACCCATTCTGTCTGCGTGGCAACTCGACACGGTGCTGATCGACACACCCGACAAGAAAGTCCGAATGGCAGAGCACTATCGCACCTGTCGTGCAGAAGAACGCCCGGGCGTCGCCCTGATCGCCGAAGGACGAGCGTGAGTCTCCATGAATGAACCGAATTCACGCATGGATCTGGTCTCGACACTTCGCATTCTTCACGAAGTGCGCACGGACGAAGTCATCATTACTTCAATGGGTAGCGGGCGAGAGTGGCAGCAATTCAAACAACATCCGCTCGACTTCGTGCATGTCCCATCGAGTATGGGGCAAACCCAGTCATGGGGATTGGGCGTGGCCCTCGCTCAACCGACTCGCCGCGTGGTCGCTTGCTGTGGCGACGGCTCACTGCTGATGAACCTGGGATCCCTCGTCACGATCGCCAATGCGGCTCCGCCTAACTTCACCCTGCTCGTCTTCGATAACGGGGTCTACGAAGTGACCGGCGGACAATCCACGCCCGCATCGACCGCCAAGCGACTGATGGGCAGAAGCATCAACTTGGCCTCCCTTGCCGAGGAGTGTGGTTTTCGACACACCGAAAGAATCACAACCCTTGATAAATGGCGGAGTCGTGCCGATATCCTGCTCAACCTGCTCGGCCCCGTTTGTGCAGTCCTTGATGTCGCTCCCCAGACAGAGGACTATTCGGTTCGGTCACCTGGTCGGCCCAAAGAGCGCGTGAGAGAATTTGCAGAGACCCTCCAGACAACTTAGGCGTCATCCTGCGAGCAACTCTTCGATCGGCGATGCCTCAGGATCGGCAATGCGAATCGGCCGGCCGACATTGGAGATGTTCTGGCTCATCGGATCGATACCGAGTGCTCGACACACGGTCGCCAGGAAGTCATTGGTCGCGACTTTACGGTCCTCGACACGCATGCCGTTCTCGCTCGTCTTACCGATCACCTGTCCACCGCGAATCCCGCCGCCACATAACACGGACGACCATGCGGCTGGGAAGTGGTCACGTCCGGTGCGATCCGCTGCGATTTGCGGCGTGCGACCGAACTCACCCATCCAGATGATGAGTGTCGATTCAAGCAGCCCTCTCTGACGCAAATCATTCATCAATGTCGCCCACGCGGGATCGAGTGTCTCGCAGAGGGTTTGAACACCGGTAAAATTGTCCTGATGGGTATCCCAACCCGCGCCCTGATTGTCGCCCGCGGAGTTCAAAGAGACTTCCACAAACGGCACACCCCGCTCAACGAGCCGTCGGGCGAGCAGACAGCCCTGTCCGAAGGGATTACGACCGTACGCATCCCGTAACGGGTCCTCCTCATCGTCGAGGTTGAACGCGCCAACCGCTTGTGAACGCATCATGCGGACGGCCTTCTCATAGGCCAGCCGATGACTCTCGACGGTCACGTCCGGTCGCGTCGCTGCGAAACTCGTCTCCAGCGTATCGAGTAAACCGAGTCGTCCGTCGAGTTGAGGTGAGTCGACACCGTTTGGCAACTCGATATTGCGGACCTGCAGCGAGTCATCCTCGTTCATTTGACCACCACCACGAGCTGTGTCTCCCACGATGAGCGGGGCGTACTGCGGACCGAGGAATCCCGGACCGTAGGCACCGGGACTCAAAATGCGATTCGGGGCAATGCTGACAAAGTTCGGCAGGTCGGCTGTGTCGTGTCCCAGTTCCTTGCTGAAGAGTGACCCCATTGTCGGATAGCGAATCGGCCCCTGAGGCAGATACCCGGTGCGAGCCAGGTACGTGGCCCGCGTGTGGTCTCCTTCCTTCGTGCTCATCGAACGAATGACGGCCATGTCCTGCATCTGCTGAGCGATCATCGGCAGATGCTCGCAGACCTGGATGCCCGGCACAGACGTTTCGATTGGCTTGAACTCGCCGCCATTCTCATGCTCGGGCTTTGGATCAAACGTGTCGAGCTGACTGGGCCCCCCGCTCATCCACAGCAGAATGCATGATCGCTGCCTCGCAGGGTTAGCGGATGCCTGCTCAGCAAGGGCCGGAAACCAAGGGGACATCGCCCCTCCGAAGAACCCTGCGGTCGAGAGCCGCATCCAGTTACGACGATTCATTCGACCAACACGACTCATGAGGATCACCTTGCAGAGTGTGAGAGGGTGCGGTCGCACAGCACACGACCACACTGGGGATTGTCTCAGATCAAAGTCGCGATGTCGAGAAGATTCACCCCAACAAGTGACATCAACACTTGTTGATGCGAATAGGTGGTAATTGATCTCGAAGTAGTCTCAAAATGATTTGCGTGCGTAGCTGAACTCGCAAGAGTTCAGAAATCCAGAGAATTTTGACTCATCTGAATTCTTGCGAATCCAGCTACTTCGGTTTTGAGACCACTACTCGTGGGGTAGGTTTCACACGTCGCCGCGCAAAATGCTCTCGAACCTGTCGAGATTTCCCTCGATCGAGAACGTTTGCTCAACGAGACTACGTCCGGCTTGTCCCAACTGTTGGCGCAGATTCCGATCGGTGAGCAATTCCCGCAGAGCCGCTTCCCATTGCTCATCGGTGGTCGCCGCACGTCCGACACGGTTGCCCTCCAGAATCTCCGCATTCACTCCGATGGGGGTGGCGATGCCCGGTGTGCCCACGGCGAGGTATTGCACGAGTTTGAGTCCGCATTTGTACTTCATCCACGGTTCGTCCTGACGCAACGGCATCAGGCCAATGTCCATCTCGTGCAGGTCAGCCACCTCACGATCGGGGTTCCATGAGCGGAACTCAACATCGATCCCTGAGAGATCGACTTCCCCCAGACGCTCATCGGTCGTCGCCACGATCAGCAGGCGAAAGGGCATCTCGTGGGAGACGCGGCGGAGTGCAGCCGCACACTCTTGCAGAAGTAACACATTGTGTGTCGTGCCGATCCATCCCAAGGTGACCCGATGTCCCACGGGCGGTTGCTCACGCGGCTGATACTCCGCCAGAGTGACACAGGTCGGAATCACATGCACTTCCGCGCAGCGAGGCTGAAAGTATTCCTCCAGGAACCGATTCCCCACCACAATCGCATCGCACATCTCACTGATGCGATCAAATTTCTCCTCGTTGTTGAGAAACACACCGTCATCGACATCCAGAACCAGTCGTTTGGCAACAGCGCGAAAACGAGCTTCCCGCTCCCAGGTATTGTCGTGAAAGACTTCACGTTCGATAACGATTGAGTCGTAGTCGCGGAGTCTCGCAAGCAGTGTGTGCCAGCGGCGGACGGTCCGTTTGAGCAGCTGACTGCCACGCCAGCCGAGCCAGCGAAACGAGTCGTACTTCTCAGGGAAACTCGTCGCCACATCGCAGCGGTGCCCTCGCTGCCGGAGTTGGTCAGCAAACGGCAACACACGAAAACGCGTCGAGGGGACGTTCTTCCCTGAACCGATGAAGAGGATACGCAACGTGCTTTCCTGATCGAGATGCTGAATCGATGATTGTTGGCGGTGAGGCGATTTGCGACAATGTAAGACTCCCGTTCTTCCGTTCTCACTGCAAGCCGTAGCTGCCCATGAAAGCCTTCGTCACCGGAATTGCTGGCTTCATCGGTGCGCATGTTGCCCAGCACTTACTCGACGCTGGCTGGCAAGTGTGCGGCATCGACGATCTGAGTGGTGGTCGGATCGAGAACGTCCCGGAGGGGGCCGAGTTCCAACAACTCGATTGCAACGAACCACTGGATGGCGTGATGCAATCCTTCCGCCCCACTGCCGTCTTCCATTTGGCTGCCTATGCTGCGGAGGGCTTGAGCCACCATATCCCCGTCTTCAACTACCAGAATAATGTGGTCGCCACCGCGAACGTGCTGGGAGCTGCCTGCCGGGCCGATGTCGAGCATTTTGTGTTCACGTCGTCCATCGCCGCGTACGGTCATCCCGAGTCCGATCAGCCGTTTGACGAGGAGATGCTTTGTCATCCGTGTGATCCCTACGGCATCGCCAAACTCACCTGTGAGCACCATATCCGCAGCGTGTGTGACTACTTCGGAGGTCCCCAATTCACGATCTTCCGCCCGCACAATGTGTTTGGTCCGAAGCAGAACATTGCTGACCCCTATCGAAACGTGGTCGGCATCTTCATCCGCTGTGCACTTGAGAGGAAGCCGTTTCCCATTTTCGGTGACGGCAGCCAGACTCGCAGCTTCTCCTACATAGACTCGGTCGCTGCCAGTATCGCAGCATCGCCGACGACGAAAGATGCGGCCAATCAGACGTTCAACGTCGGCGGTGATCACCCCCTGTCGGTGCGAGAGCTGGGGGAGACACTCGCGGAGATCATGGGCGTCGAACCCGAGTTCAACTTCCTGCCGCCTCGACAGGAAGTCCAGCACGCACATGCCGATCACACGAAAGTCCAGAGCGTTTTCCCCGCTGCATTTGCAGACGAGGTCGATCTCCGCACAGGTCTGGAGCGAATGGTCGCCGATGTGCGTCAGCACCCGATTGCCGATCCGACCCCGTGTCCGTCAGCGATTGAAATTCCTGAGAAACTCCCGCCCAGTTGGAGCTGAAGACCGAACTCGATTGTTCCTCAATGATTCATCAGGAACTCGCTACTGTTGAGCAGTGCCCAGAAGATGTCGCCCAGAGCGGTGTTGCGATCGTCGTCCGAGTCTCCTTGGGAGGCATACTCTGAAAACTTGGCCGACTCGGAGTCTGTTGGCGGGCGATTGAGTGTCGCGAGGAATAATGCCTCGACCTTCTGAGGTGTGTCAAGAAACGGTGCCTCAGCGATTGCTGCAAGAGTGCGACTTTCGGAGAGGTCGGTCGCATCTGCGACGAACTCGCCGTTCATCAGTGAGAGTGCCTGCAGAATGGTCGACTGCCGTTCGGTTGGCGAGTCGCTGCTGTTCGCAAAGGTCTCGATGAACTCTTGTCGGCGTTGGTCATTGTTGAAGTTGAGCGGCTGCTCAGGATTGAAGGGCTGCTGATAGCCGGTCGCCTGGGCGATGCTGTCGAAGATCTGCTCCGGCGTGAGCCCCTTCACCGCCATCCGTGCGAACATGCCGGGCGTCTGCTGGCTCTCGTCTGTCTGCCGACTCGTGAGTCCATATGCACGCGTGGCTGTGATCACTCGGATGATGAACTTCACGTCGAAGTCATGCTCCGCGAATTCCTTTGCCAAAAGGTCAAGCACTTCGGGATGACTGGGTGGATTGTTCATCGAGATATCATCGACCGGATCGACCAGTCCGACGCCAAAGTGGTTCGACCAGATGCGATTGACCGCAGCACGAGCAAAGTACGTGTTCTCCGGTGATGTCACCCAATCTGCAAGGACCTGTCGCGATTCGGAGTCAGCCGTCCAAGCTGGGTCGCTACCGTCAAGAAAGCGTGCTGTGGCTGTCCGATCGGTGCCGGGGATCATTACCACAGGCGCGAGTTGAGCACCCCGGCTGCTTTGAGCAGCCGGGGTGCTGGCATTCTCTGTCGATGCCTCCTCGACGTCCTGTGTCTGCATCATCTGGTCAGGTTGAAGCGAAGCAAAGAACGCCGCATAGCTCCAGAACTCGTCCTGCTTCCATTTGTCAAAGAAATGATCGTGACACTGAGCGCACTCCAGGCGGATGCCCAGAAAGATGCGAGCCGTCGCTGCAGCGAGGTTCTCCGGCTTGGCCTCTTTGGCTCGATAGAACGCTGCGGGAGTCGGGGTATCCGGCTGCTGAAACTGCTGCATGTCTGCCGCTTCGTACGGCATCGTGATGACTTCCTCCACGATCTCTGCATAGTTACGGTTCTCAGCAATGCGTGATCGGAGCCACGCTTCAAATCCAGGCAGGAAGGTACGAATCTGTTGATCCGCATCCGCCTCCGGGATCATGGCCGCCCGCCAGAGGTTCGTGTAGTGGACGATATACGTCGCCGTGCCCAGCAGCCGGTCGACGAGTTGACGACGTTTGTCAGGTGACTCGTCAGCCAGGAAGTCGCGCACCGCCGACGCAGGTGGAATGCGCCCACAGATGTCGAGATACGCCCTGCGGATGAACTCCGCGTTCTCCGCATCAGGAGCCGGCGTGACGTTGTTCGCCTGCCACTCGGCCTCGATGAGTTGATCAATCTCAGCTGCGACACGAGTGACCTCAGCGGACAACTCGGCAGCGACCACCTGTTGAGTGTTCCCAACGGTTAACAAGACCGCTGGAATCGCCAGACACGAAAGCCAATGGATTCTCATTACTCCCTCACTGCGAAATGCGGGCAGGGGTCACCTCACTGAGCTTACGTCAAGACGATGCAATCTGTGAGGTCGAATGTCAGTATACGCGGCTGATGACCGCGATGCACTTGGAGAATGTCTTACTGGGGTTGCACCCCAAAAAATCGTCGGTTGGCTCTCCGGACATGTGACCAGTAACTGTCCGCTTTCATATCGTGGGGCCGCCAAAGAAAGTAGTCGTCACGCTCCGCGTGATGACGCGCCAGCTCTCACGCCTGCATTCCTCTCGTTAGGTCTCCCTGGTTCTGTTCATCACGCGGAGCATGATGGCTACTTTGACTGGCGAGGCTCAACAGGAATCTCGCCCTCTCATTCCATCAGCACGCAATCAACTTCGCACCCCCTCTTGGGTCAAATGCATGAAGGCCTCGTTAAGATGTCGTTGGTCCTGTCCGAACGAAACGACTTGGACGTTGTGTTCCAGAATCCTTCGTAGAAGCGTGTTGGCGTCGAGCGCTCTGGACTCGCAGACGATTCGCAGCTCACGAGGATCATCGAGAGACGTGACCTCCCGGATGCCCTCTGACGCTTTCAAGGAATCGACCAGTCCATTTGCGGGGGACTCCAGCTTGAGCTTATACGTCGGCTGCTCAGCATTGCGCTGGAGGAGTTCATTCATGGGACCGCTATAGCGGGTGCTGCCACGGTCGATGATGGTCACGCTGTCGCAAAGTTCAGCGAGTTCTGTGAGGATGTGACTGCTGATGAAGATTGTCTTGCCCATCTGCTGGAGGGCCCGGAGGATCTCCATCAGTTCGATGCGTGCCCGGGGATCGAGGCCGGACGCCGGCTCATCAAGCAGCAACAAATCCGGATCGTTGACGAGCACTCGTGCGAGTGACACACGTTGTTGCAGGCCGCGCGAGAGGCCTTGAATGAGATCGTCCCGTCGTCCCTCCATATCGGTCAACGAGAGCACATCTCCGACAATGCGATCCCGTTCCTGCTGGGAGAAGCCGTAAGCGGCGCCGAAGAAGTCGAGGTATTCGAACACAGACATCTGCCGGTACAAGCTGAAGTGGTCCGGCATGAACCCCAGTCGGCGACGGACCGCAGGCATGTCCTCACGCACGTCATGCCCAAAGACGGTCACCCGCCCCAACTGAGGTCGCAACAGCGTGCAGATGAGTTTGAGGGTCGTCGTCTTGCCGGCGCCGTTCGGTCCGACAAAGCCATGCAGCGTCCCCGGCCACACCTGAAACGTCACCCGTTCCAGCGCCCGGTGTTCTTTGAATGAAAACGTCACCTTCTCAACGTCGATGACAGGTTGGTCGGGTGTGCTGGTATTCATGGTGTCTCGTGCAAAGGGTTGAATGTCGAACGTCGAAGGTTGAGGGACAAGGACCGAACTGCATGTTCGACCCTCGACATTCGATCTTCAACACGACCGATCATCGCGGTTCCGCTCGCCCCAGATGACGGCTCGCATCCCGCAGGCACTTTCCGCGAATGAGCAGCACCATCATCCCATAGAACAGGAAGTTCAGCACGACAGCAAGCCACGGCGGTCTAATTATCTGATGGAGATCTGTGAATTCCGTGAACGGAATGATCGTGGCTGGTGAAGCAAGCATCAGGAACATCAGTGAGTCTTCTGGTCCCGTTGTGAACATTACGAAGATCGGTATCAAGAGCAGCAAGGGCCCCAGACACCAGCCAACAATCGCTGCCAGCGATCCAAACAAGGCCCGTGACTGTGTTTTCATCCGCATACCGAAGTACAACGACAGCCAGGCGGCCAGCGGCAGATAGATGAACACGGCCAGCAGCGATGAAACGAGGTACAACCCGGATGAACTCCGACCACCCCACCGTGGCGTGATGATGCCTCGCAGCCATGTCTCGAACAGGATGATCGTCAGCAGGGGCACAGCGACGACAAACAACAGTCGCCACAGCCCGCGCAGCTTCTGTGAGACAATCTCTTCCGTCGACAACGGCGTGGTCAGCAGCACGTCGAGTGTCTCGTGTGTGCGTTCTCCGGAAATCAAGCTGGATGCCTTCACCACAACCAAGAGGACGGCAAGCATCCACATCAGAAAAAACATCAGCGATAGCTCATCAGGAATTCCGTGTCCGACTTCAAGGATCACCATCAGCAAGCAGACCGCCAGCACGGGCGCTTCAAGCACAAGGAACACGCGAATGAGATACCGCACTGTCCCCAGCGACTTCTTCCGCGTCTCCCGCCACGCGATCGGCTCGGACTCCGGCAGCGTCGTCGCATCGCTGAACACCACGCGCCCCTTCGTCAACCGGTTCTCATTCAACCGGACGAACAGACCATCCAACTTGCGGAACCACGACAGCACCGCGTTCCCAGGCGGTACGAAAGCTCTCCGCACGAGAAACACCCGCGACAGAATCAGAAGGATCACCACGGTTAAGATTGACGGCAGACTTCGAGCGAAGATGAGCGTTGGCGTCGTCGTCACGATGAGGTTTTCAAACAGCATGGCCGGCGGAACCCAAGCGAGCAGCACCTGCTCTCGACGTGCGAACACTGGGCTGCCAAAAACCGGCTCGAAAACAAAATTCCACATTTCCTGTATCGCCTGCAGCCCCGACTCTCTCGCGTCGAACAGGCTCCACAGGTAAATCGGACCGAAGTAGAACAGGAATCCCAACAGGTACGTTCCCACGAACGCCCCCGTCGTCGAGCGAAACAGGCACGAACACATCAGCGCGAATGCACCCACCTGCAAAGTTGTGAGCAGCAGTGCCCATGACATGACGATGATGTTCTCCGCATTGACGCCGCCCATGGAGTACGCAAATGCCAACAGCGGCAGGGAGAGCATCAGGAACGTCAACATCGTGAAGCAACGGCCAATGTACTTCTCTAACACGATCGTCCACGGCCCCAGCTTCGTCAGGAACAACAGCCCCAGCGTCTTGCGTTCCTTTTCCGATGTAATCACCGTGCAGGTGATCGCCGGCATGAACAGATAGATTCCCGCCAACTGAAGACCGACGAGCATCTCAAACACCTCACGCCCGCGTCCCAGCACTGACAGCGGATTCGTGACTCCCTCACGGATCACGCTGTAGAACATCATCAACCCGCCGGCGAACAGCAGGAAGGCATACACCGTCCGCAGCACATACGTCCGCTTCCGCGCAGACTGCTCCAGCAGCTCCTTCGTGAGCAGCGGCAGGCCGAGACGGAGACGACGCGATGAATTCATGGGCGTGGAAGGAACTGTTGATCTGTGGGTTCGGTTTGTAGACAACTTCTTGATGAGTCGACGGGTTGATTCACCGCGGAGGCGCGGAGACGCAGAGGACGCGCGGAGGAAACTCTCTCTCGATCACACACACGTGAATTATCGCTTGACGAGATTTGACAGGTTGCGACGTGGAGTCACTTTGAACTTCTCCGCGCGTCCTCCGCGACTCTGCGCCTCCGCGGTGAAAACGACTCAGTGACAAGTTTACAACTTTCGTAGTCACGACGTTTTTCCTTCCGTCAACTTCATAAACGCCGTCTCCATGTCCATCGCCTCCGGCTGGAACATACGAATGCGGCCACCGAGGCGGACGATCTCGGCGTGGAGGTCTTCGACGGCTGTCTCATGCTCGCTGAGGCGGATCGCAAGACGGTCGGCTTGCTGGTCGATTGATTCGACACCGGGAATGGATTCGATTTGTTCGACCAGACCGTTGAGCGGACCGCTGAGTTGGACGTGCACGGTCCGCTTGAGGGAGAGCTGCTGGAAGATGTCGTCAAGCGAGCCTTCGGCGACGAGTTCGCCCTGCTCGATGATGCCGATGCGGGTGCAAAGTTGGGCCAGCTCGTGGAGGATGTGACTTGAGATGAGGATCGTCTTGCCCATCTCCTGCATCGCCTTGAGGAGTTCTCGCACCTCGATGCGGGCGCGCGGGTCGAGTCCGGAGGCCGGTTCGTCAAGGAGCAGCACGTCGGGGTCGTGCAGTAGCACACGGGCGAGGGCCAGCCGTTGCTTCATGCCGCGCGAGAGGGAGTCGACGGGGGCATCGGCTTTGTGGGTGAGGTCGGTCAATTCGAGGACGTCACCCACGGTGCGGAGACGTTCGTCGCGAGAGAGCCGATAAGCCGCTGCGAAGAAGTGCAGATACTCAGCAGCCGTCAGGTCTTCATAGACGCCAAAGAAGTCGGGCATGTACCCGATCTTTTCACGGATGACATCGGGATGCCGGGCGACGTCGATCCCATTGACGCTGACGGTCCCTGCGAACTCCCGTTGCAAGGTGGCGAGCACACGGATCGTCGACGACTTACCCGCTCCGTTGGGCCCAATGAAACCGAAGACCTCACCCTTAGGGATTTCGAAAGACACGCCTCGGACTGCGTGGACGTCGCCATATCGCACGTGCAACTTCTCGACGGTGACCATGCTCATTGTCGCTGCTCCTGCTGTCCGGGGACGCTCAGGTTTTTCAACCAACAGACATCCGAACTGTTTGAGCGTCTCCTCAAAAAACCTGGGTGGACCCTCGCCGAAGAGCACACCGAAATGATGAGAGGGTCCACCCTCCGTTTTCGAACCAGCACCGAGTCACTCTCCATGCCCTCTGGGAGAAAACGGATGGCGTCCCCACGGGTGACCATGCTCATTCGACAGGCTCCTGACGATAGACTTTGCGGTACAGCACGGTGTCATCTCCCTCGTCCACGGCGATCACAAGTAACCAGGAGTTCGGGTCGCTGCGATCGAGCAGGGCCAGATCCTCCAGCATCGGTCCACAACCGGGCGATGTCTGCGAGACGACACCGAACCAGCCCGGCTGTGAGCGGACGCACAATTCCTGCACGAAGTCGACCGTGCGATGACTCCACACTCCGTTAGGCATGTAGACCATCTCCGATTTGGCCTCGTCCTTGAAGAAGTGCTGCGGTCCCGTGAGTACCTGACGCTCGTGCTGATGATAGACGTATGCACTTGCACCCTTCCCGAAGGCTTCTCGAATCCGCGGCGTGAGTCGCTGGACATCTGTCGCGTCCTTCCAATTGACAGGCGCTCGCCAGTCGAACGCTGTCACATCCGCCAACTCGTCCGCAGACGATGTGATCGACAGTGACCGATTGAGTTGGGGCGTCCACTGGGCAATTTGCTGTCTCACCTCAACTCGCGCGGGCATCCGACCGGCAATGACAGGTGCCCCGGACATGCCCTGTTGCTCGGGCTCATAGGTTTGTGTTTGTGGGTTGTATCGCCAGTTGGAGGCCATGTAGCTCTCATGATTGAGCGGCATGAACAACGACCGTTGGTAGTCGGTTGTCATGGTCGTGGAACTCCCCGGGAACAGCAGTTCGATGCGGTTCTCTCTGAGTGGTCGTCCGTTATCAGCAACATCTCGAATGATGAGCGAAGTGCGATCATCGTTGGAGGACATGTATTGGTTGGACGTCCAGACGGCGAGGCTCGTGAAGGCCACTGTCATCGCCGGGAACAGCACCCAAGTGAGCTTGCGTAAGCGGAGCATCCCCAGGAACCAGTAGTCGAAGGGGCCGATGGCTGCGAGATAGGTCAGGAGGAGCAGGAACATCAGCCCGATCGGCACGAGCCTGAGCCCGGACGGCAGCAGTCGCTCGAGCATGCCCGACCCGCCGGTGACCGTCTGTGGATGCAGCCGTGATGCCAGCATCTCCAGCATGGCATCATCCGTGTTGGTTCCGCCACTCCAGCGACCATCAATGCCATATTCTTTCGCCACTTGCTTGGCCACTTCAACATCCCACACCCGATTTTCGACAATACTCTCGACGTGATCTTGCTGGAGTTTCCAAAGGAAGGCCGTCGTTCGCCGCCACTCGACCTCATCCCGTTCACTTCGGCGAATCACTGTTGAACGTGCCAGGACAAACCGTCCCAATCCGGTTCGCAGACGAATGGAATCGTCCTCCTCGAGCAGAATCAAACGGCCTTCCGAGTTGAGGACGAATCTGATCTCCGGCTGATCGCTCTCGGCGACCAACTCATCGAGAAACCTGAGTTGCGACTCGCCAACTGGTCCTTCTGGCAGGACCAGCAGACTCCCACCAGCGAGCGTCCAAGCGTGCAGGGCATCGAGTTGTTTCTGTTTGATCCGTTCAAACTCACTCGGCGGCACAACCACCACATCGAACGGGCACAACTGCAACGGATCTTCGGCAAGCAGATCAGCAGTCATGCTTTGCGTGAGGGTCGTTATCTGGCTCTGCTGTGGCAGTGGGTTGCATGCATCGAGACTGAGCGTGTTGGCAAACCGGTCGATGTTCGCCGACTGCAAAGATGAATCACGAACCACCAGCACTGTCAGTCGCCTCTGTTCGATCCTTGGAACCCGCAAACGTAGTGTCGGCTGGAGGTGTTGCTCGCCCTCGAATAGGCAGGACACACGCAGTTCCAACTCGCCCAGCGGATCACTCGCATGAAATGCAGGCAGCAGCAGACGGTGGAGTTGCTCCTCCTCCATGAGATACAGCGGGTCTGTCTCGATGCGGGCCAATGTGCCCTCGCTGGCGTCGACAAGCGAAAGCCGCAATGACCCATCGAACACGCCCGGTCCATGCCAGCGCAAACGCAGAGTGACGGGAATCGGTCCGCCACTACGAGCTTGCGGCGTCGACGGGTCAACCTCGACGCTGAGCGGCAGCTCCGCGTGACTGATGCTGGCGGCGAATAAGCTCAACAGGGATGCAACGGTCGTGATCGTTCGATGCACAGTCGCGGTGGGGTTGATCAGTGTGGCCGATCGCATTCCCCCTCTCCCCTTGGGGGAGAGGGACAGATTCTGAAGCGACAGCGAAGAATCAGGGTGAGGGGTGGGCGTTGAAGTTGATCTTCCCAAGGTGACCCGTCGCCGCCCCCTCACCCTGGTTTCTGCGCTCCGCTTGAAACCGGTCCCTCTCCGCCCAGAAGCGCAAGACAGTGGGGAGAGGGGTGTTGAGGTGGCCTCCTTGCGACAGTCATCAATCCCACGGGCACAGCCCACCCTGCGGATTCTTGCACCTCGCTCGCTCACGCGGGGACTCCTCCGGGGCGACGCAGATAGAGCCACCATTCGCCCAGCAGCACTCCGAAGGCGGCGAACGCCAGCCAGGGCCACAACGGCCGATCAGTCGTCGCCGCTTCGGTTGTGGCGTCAATGGTCAACTCGCGGAAATGAATCTCGTCCACGCCGTGCAGAGATGTTTCGGTCGCATCGAGCAGACTCGCCCCAATCTGTTGCACGATCTGGCTTCCCTCCCGGATCGCATACGTCCCCACCTCACGAGCCGCGATGCCCTTGAGGACACCTTCAGCATTGCTTGATTGCGTGGCTGAAGACTCGTTCGGACCCGTGACGCGATATTCCCGTTCCGGTTTGAGCACCATCGAAGGTAACACGCCGGTCGGTGCTCCCCGCACGTCAGACAGGTTTGCCTGCTCTCTCGCTAAGGCCACGAGATTGGAGATTAACACAGGAAACCCGACTCGATACGGAAGCGTCGAGCGGTCCGTGTGAAACAGGAGATGAAACGACAGATTCGGCCCCTCACGCCTTTGCAGAATGAGCGGCCCCGTGTTGCCGTGGGCGAGGATCTCGTAACCCAACTGCTCGAACTCCGCCTCTTCGACGCCGTCGGCCAACGTTGGCATCTCCGTGATGTCCATGTCCGCAAACTGCACGTGTTGCAACAGACGATTGTCCCGCTGCCAGTCAATCACCTCAGCAAGCCCCTCCTCCACTGTCATCAGACTCTGCACATCCTCCGGTACCAGCCCGGTGATAAACGACGTCGAAGCCTCCAGATTGCGATCATGCGCCTGGTCCGAGATCACAAGATCGTACATCGCCCCAAGCCCAGGGGTCACAACCCCTGGGTCTCCCCCGGATTCCGCGTCACTCCCCGGCGACAACTCGATATCACTCAATACCTCCAGCGAGTGCCGATAGGACACTAACTCACTCGGGCAGTACACGCTGAGTGGTCGGCTGATCGGCAGTTCAAGGTGGGCCAGATTGTCAGCAGCGAGTGAATCAGTCCCGTCCGGCTGCAAGCGGACCGTCAGCGATGCCGCATCCGCACTGTCATACCGAAACACAAGTCGCTGCGACTGCCCTGCTTCCAGCACGACCGACTCGGGTGAGCCGACAGGTTCCCCATTCGCAGACAGTTCGACCTGCGCCGCCGTCTGCCCCGCCGTGGACCCCTCAATGCGTACGAACACATCCCAGCGGTCCTGGCCCGACTTGCGGGCATTGAAGGCCGTGATGCCGATATTCGCGGCCGGCTCGTCCAGTTTGTGGAACTGCAAGTCGAACGGCAGATCGAAGTCCACGACGGCCATCGGTTTGCCCGCTCCATCCGGTCGCGTGGGCAGATTTCCGTCGGAGTAGAACCGCACCGTGCTGATCTCGAACGTCCGCGCGAGCGCCTGTGCGAGTTGTAATCCCTCCTCGGGACGACTCGGCACGTCAGCCACTTGGATCGCATCAAGCGCATCGAGCAACACACGCCGATTATCCGTGAACTCGGTCATCCGCTGAGCCGAGTCACTCACGGAAATCAGTGTCAGCCGTTGATCGGACAGCAGATTGTCGATGATGTCCCGCACTTCGTCTTTCGCCACATCGAGCCGTGACCGCCCCTCCGCGTCCGTCGCCGCCATGCTGGCCGAGTTGTCAATGAGGATCGGCAGATAGGTCGCCTGCTCCGCTCCGCCTCGCACAAACGGCTGCATCGCCGCCAGCACCAAAAGGCACAAGCACGCCATTTGCAGCAGAAGGAGCAGGTTGCGTTTGAACTTCTGGAACGGCGAATTGACCCGCTGGTCCTCGATCACACTTCGCCACAAAGCGAGCGAAGGAATCTCCATCCGCGGCCGACGCAGCTTCAAAAAGTAAAAAACAACCAACGGCACCAGCAGAGCAAACAGCCATGCCGCCAGAGGAGTCGTGATGCCGGGGAGCCAGGACATGGGTGTTTGGTTGTTGTGTAGGTTGGGAGAAAGAAGGGAACGCGGATTAGGGCGGATGCAGCGGATTGACGCGGATGTTTATTGGGGTGGAGAACTCAACTTGAGATGTGGCTTGTTTTCGTTGAGATAGATCTTTCGTCGAAACTCTGGTTTTGGACCGAAGTTCAAGAGTAGACCGACTTCGATCGGAGTGGCTCGCAGATAGTTGATCAATTGAGCCTCATGCGCATCGATGGTTGTGGCAGCCTTCTTCAGTTCGACAATCACACAATTGGCCACGAGCAAGTCGGCCTTGTACTCACCGACGACGAATCCCTCAAACCTCACCTTGATGGGAAACTGAGTCCTCACTTCGACGCCCTGCTTTCTCAAGCTGACAGCCATGGCGTTTTCATAAACCCTCTCAAGAAATCCAACTCCCAAAGAATTGTACACGTGATAAAATGAACCAATCACAGCCTCTGTGACTTTGGAATTAACCAATTCACTCACATCCATCACGTCTCCTCATTTCATTGAAATCCGTGGTCATCCGCTGCATCCGCCCAAATCCGCGTTCCCTTCAATTCCCTACACCGTTCATCGACCTCACCGCACCCATCCCCGTCGCAACAGTCGGTCGAACAGCACGCTCTTGACGTCTTCCTCCGAACTCACGGTCAGGAATCGTCCCTGCCGCTTGCGACACAGTGCGGCGAGGTGATTCGACAGGGCTTCGCGGTGTTCGTGGTACAGGCCTAACAACTCACCGACGGACGAGACGTCGAGAGTCTGATTGGTCTCCGAGTCGACGAACCGCAGGTCGCCGGTGAGTTCAGGATCAAGTTCTGTCGGGCTGAGGATTTGCAAGGCGAAGATCTCCAGACCTGCACTGTGCAGCAGGTTGAAGGAACGAGTCATGTCGCCCAGCGTCAGGAAGTCTGACAGCAGCACAACGGCTCCGCGACCTCGGTGGCGTTTCAGCGCTTCTTCGATCGCTGCCTCAATCGGAAATTCGCCGCCGCCGGGAAGTTCTTCGAGGAAAGTCAGCAATCGCCGCAGACTTGAGCGCCCTGTGCAGGGCGGCAGGATGAGCGGGTCCGCTGATTGCTCCGAGCAGGAGTACGCACTCACCCGCTCGACGTTGAACAATCCCATCACGCCGAACGCCGCTGCGAGCTGCCGAGCGAGTTCGAACTTGCCCTCAAACTGCATCGACCGTGACGCGTCCACCAGCAGCACAACGTGCATCTCCTCTTCGTGTTTGTACAGTTTCAGGTACGGATGATTGATGCGGGCGAAGATGTTCCAGTCGACGTACCGCACATCGTCGCCGGGCGAGTAGTCGCGGTAGTCTGCGAATTCGGTACTCGTCCCGCCCTTGCCCGACAAATGCTCACCGCGCGAGTGGTTGGTCTTGCGGCGGAGCGGATTGAGCCGCATCCTCTCGACCCGCGCGAGCACGTCGTTCGGCAGCAGGGAAGTGAATTGTGTAGTCGTCTCTGGCATGATTGGCTTATGGGGAAGGGGTCAGGCACCATTTCGGCTGGAACGCACTCGACAAATCGGTAACGGAATATCCGAAATGGTGCCTGACCCCGGGTGACTCCAGGATTAGGCCGCCTCCTCGGGCAGTGAGGTGACGCAGTCCTGAATCAGGCTCGTCACCACGATGTTCTCCGCTTGGCCGTCGTAGTTGAGGAGTGCGCGGTGCCCGAGAACTTCGTCGGCAAAGTGGCGGATATCGTCGAAGGCTACATGAGCGCGGCCCTGGCTGAGCGCCCGCACGCGTGCGGCCTTGATGAGTGCCTGAGCCGCCCGGGGACTGGCCCCCCAACGGACAAAGCGTTTGACGTCTTCGGTCGCGAAGTCGGAGTCTGGATGGGTTGCCAGCACCAACCGGCAGGCGAAATCACGAATGGGATCGGCCACCACGACTTTGGCGAGGACTTCCCGCAATTGCATGATACGAGCCTCATTCATCAGCCTGTGAATCTCAACGACCGGCTTGAGGATGGTCCGGCTGACGACTTCGTTGAGTTCGTCTCGGGAGAGAAACGGCACATCGACCTTGAACAGAAACCGGTCCAACTGAGCCTCAGGGAGTGGATAGGTTCCCTCCTGCTCCAGCGGATTCTGTGTGGCAAGGACGAAGAACGGTTGGTCCAGAGTGTGCATGTAGCCGCCGGTCGTGACGGTGCCTTCCTGCATCGTCTCCAGTAGAGCGGACTGGGTCTTCGGCGACGCCCGGTTGATTTCATCGGCGAGCAGCAGTTGCGTGAAGATGGGTCCCTCGCGGAATTCAAATCGATAGCGTCCATGCTCGTCCGTCTGCATGATGTTCGTGCCAATGATGTCGGCTGGCATCAGGTCGGGTGTGAACTGGATACGGCGAAACTTCAGGTCAAGCACCTGCGACATGGCTTTGACGAGTTCGGTCTTGCCAAGTCCCGGCACGCCCTCCAACAGCACGTTGCCACCACAGAACAGGGCCGTCATCGTCGCTTCGACAACGCGCTCTTGACCGACGATGACCTTGCCAATCTCGTCACGCACCTCGGCGAACGTCTGGCGAAAGTCCTCTGCTTCGGATTGGAGAGCCTCGATGTCATTCGATGAGTTTGTCATGGGTTGGTCTTTCTCGGTTCTGTTGTTAACCGCCATGACGCCAAGGTCGCCAAGGGGTTTGACTTTCACGTAGCTGAACTCGCAAGAGTTCAGTGGTTTGGTAATTATTGACTCGGCTGAATTCTTGCGAATCCAGCTACCTTATGTTTGCTACTCCTCATCCTTCCGACGCCGTTTCAACTCCAACAGTCGGGACGTCGTCGTTGTTGGTTCGTTGGCCTGACTCGCTTGCGGTTTCGCAGCCGGCTTGACCGGTCGCGTGCGAGTCGTGGTTGCCTGTGCTTCGTACGTCGGAGCGGTCGGGGATGTGGGCCAGGGTTTGGTTGGTCGGCCTCTGTCGAGCTTTGTTTCCAGCGATTCCTTGCGGCGCAGCAGGGCTCCCATCGTCTCTGTCGAACCATCACGCTTGCCCAGTCCAAGCCAGTTTTTGATGACCTGCCAGTCGAGTTGAACTCGTCGGATGCCGACGTCGAGGGGCAGCAAACAGGCGAGGGCCATCAGGAACCAGTCAAAAATGGGTTGTGTGCTTTGCTTTGGTTCACGGCGGTTGAAGACATCCTCGGCTTGCGACTCACCGTTCAGGACGATGCCGCCCGTGCGTTCGCGGACCTCTTCCAGCATGATGGGGTCCGAACGAAACCGGAGGTACTCGGGTGAGTAGGGCACGATGAAACCGCCATGCACACGGTCGCTGCGTTCGCCAGCTGCGCCGACGGCCATCACCTGATAGCGTCCGGTCCCCCAGAGTGGAAACGTTGCCTGATACCGCCGCGGTCCAACCTGTTTGAGGTCGACCGTCTGCTCCCGGTCACGTGGCCCAGCGACAGTCGCCTTGAGGTCGAGGAATGTTTCATCGGGATGAAAATCTTCCACCATGACCACGCCGTCGCCGCCCGACATGTAGGCCCACATGCGGAGGTCACTGTCCTGCTTGACACGGGAGACTCGCGTGAGTAACTGCTTGACGAACGCTCGGTACTGCTCCCAATTAACCCAGTCACTGCCCCATGCGGGAGACAGGTCGGACGTGAAGGCGGCGGTCGTGGCGAGTCCGTATCGCCAGATGGCCAGCACCGGGTCGGTCTCTTCGATCTCGGCGAGATAGTCGCGTGTGACGAGCACGGTCTCGGCCATCGGCTTCGACGTCGCAAGGACATACCCGTGCAGAGGCGGGAGAGCCTCGATACCGTTGAGGACTTGCGAAGGAAACTCGACTTCTGGAGTAAACGTCTTCTCCTGGACCATGCTCCGTTTGAGCGTCTTCGCTTCTTTGATGAAGATGCCGGGGAGTTTGTTGGGATCGTCGGGGAAGTAGTAGCGACCGCCGGTGGCGGCGGCGATGGCCCGCATCTTCGAGATGTCTGCCCCGCCGTGCGGGAAGATGGCAACCATTGAGACGCTGATCTCTTCCTTGATGAAGTCGTTCACTAGTTGCGGCGGCGGCGGAGTCGGATCGCCATCTGAGATAATGATCATGTGCTTGGTCGCGGCGTCGGAGTCTTGAAGTGCCTTGAACCCCTGCCGCATCGTGGGACCAAAAGCGGGCATGTCACCGACGGCGAGGCCGTTGATCTTCTTGACCAATTCGTCGTACTGACCGGCAGGGGTCAGTTCGAAGACCCAACCTTCCCCGGCTCCCGTGTAGGCGAGTACGCCGACTTCGTCTTGTGCACTCAGCACCTTGATCGCCTGTTTGGTGATACGTTGTCCCCAGGTGTTCCCTTCGGGAAACTCGCACGTATGCAGGATGATGGCCAGTGCCCCCTTGGGCAGGATCTTCTTTTGAGTGATGTCCATCGACACGGGCAGTGCTTCCTCGACGACCGTGCGGTGGTATCCGCCCGCTCCAAAGCTGTTCGGCCCGCCGACCATCAGGAAGCCGATGCCCTGGTTGTAGATCGCATCGTGCAGGGCCTGGAGTTGGACCGTGTCGAAGGCGTCTTGTCCCACGTTGACGAAGATCACGCAGTCGTAGGGCATCAGCGAGAGCGGGTCGCGCGGCATGCCATACGCTTCGAGCACCTGCACGTCCCGCTCGCCCTCTTGGATGGCTTGTGTGAGTGGTTCCCAGTCTGAGGGGTCGCCCGCCGGGTCATGGACAACGAGCACCTTGCCCTGTCCCTCGACGTAGAGATAGTTGAGCACCGAGTTGTTGAGAGAAAGATGATCGCTGCCTTCGTCCGTCTCGATCGTCGCCTTGTACTCGTAGTAGCCCGGCTCGCCGACTTTGATCGGGATGTCAATGCGTGTCTTGCCCGCTTCGAGTTCGATGTCCTGTTCCGAGATGATGCGGGTGTTCTCACGGAGGACGAGCCGTGCCTTGTCAGCGACGAGTGACGACAGCAGAACGGACGCCTTGTAGTTCTCACCCAACTTGACGAAGCGGGGCAGGTCGACACGCTCGATCCATATCTCCCGGTCGTACTGATATTCGATCGGCAGCACGTCGACACCGATGCCCCGCGAGGCGAGTTGATCGACTACGCTGTCCAGCGAGCCGGTCGTTTGTGTGCCGTCGCTGATCAGCACAATGCGACCGCGCGGGTCCTCGGGGATCATGGCCGCCGAGAGAGTGAGTGCCCGTTCAAGGTCGGTCGCGTCGGGCGTGATCTGGACGTTTTTGTTCTTTTCAAACGGAAACGACTGACGCGGCGGCAACTCGACAGCCGCGTTACGTCCGAAGAACACGACGCCCGCATTGTCCTTATCCGGCTTCCCCGCGCCTGCTGCCGCGACAAAGTCCATCGCCCGCTCAACAGCTCCATCGCCAACGGAATCTGACGAGTCGACCGCAAACACGACCGTCAGCGTGTCACTCGTCCGCACGGATCGTGGCTCAGCGATCACCATCACAAACAGACCGATCAACAGCAGCCGCGTGATGAGAGCGACAAGCCCACGGTTGCGACTGAGTCCACTCGCCCCGGTGAGCCACATCCACCAGACCCATACCGATACGATCATCAGCCCGAAGGCAGCCCGGCGGGTGAACAGCAAAGTGTGTGTCTGCTCCAGAGCAATGACGCTCGCCGCATAGATCACGAGAAAGATCACCAGCGGCAGCACGTCGCGCATCCCCAGTGGCCCACGTCGTGGGGGGAACACGCTTCGCAGCCACTGCTTCACATTCACAACGACAACTCCATCGTGTGATGATCGCGAACGGACCACCATGAACAATCGGTATTGTCTTTCCTAAAAAGAGCGAACGGTATGCACCCCTCTCCCCTTGGGGGAGAGGGACAGCCTTCAAGCGAAGCGAAGAAGGCAGGGTGAGGGGATGCCGGTGGTGTCGATGTTTCATCCGTGACACTCGCAGCCCCCTCACCCTGATTTCTCGCCAAGGCTCGAAATTTGTCCCTCTCCCCCAAGGGGAGAGGGTGGTCGTCATGCTTCCCTGGATGCTGCGATCTGTGCATGCACAATCTTTTCGAATTCACAATGACAACTCCACGGTGCGATGATTTCCCGTGTCGGCGACGAAGATGCGGCCCTCTTGATCCACAGCGATGCCCCACGGCGTGTAGAAGTTCCCTGCATTACGCCCCACACTGCCGTGACGTCCAAGCAAGTTTCCATGGATGTCAACTTGAGTCACACGACCGGCTCCGTACTCAACCAAGAACAGTGATTGGTCTGGGCCGAGTGCGATGTCGTACGGATAGTTCACCTCGACGGAGCCTTCACGTGCCGAGTCGACGATTGTCCTCTGATACTCGCCAGCGTCAGAGTAAACATGCACCCGGTTGTTGATCGCATCGGCCACATAGATGTTGCCATCCAGCCACACGACGCCGCTCGGCCGTTGGAACTGCCCTTCGTCCGTGCCGAAGCTGCCGAACGTCGTCACGACTGCGCCGTCTTCCGTGAACTTCTGAATGCGATCATTGCCGCCATACTCGGCGACGTAGAGATGACCGGAGTCGTCCCTGGTGATGGCGACCGGGTAGATGAACTGCCCCGGCTCCTCGCCGTGTTCTCCAAACATCCGCAATACTTCACCCTCGTCCGTAAAGACAACGACCCGATGATAGTGCGTGTCCGCCACTGCGATCGTGCCGTCACTCAGGACGCACACGCCCTCCGGCTTGCCGACGTCGTACGCGGGCATTCGCCATTCGCGATTGAGAGTGCCTTCCGTGTCGTACACCAGCACGCGACCGGCGTTGTCGAGGACGTACAACTCGCCGTCGGGACTGACAGTCAGACTGCGTGGGGCCGGTACACTCGATCCGTCGGAGGGCATTTTGATTGTCCGGGTGTTCGTGACAGGCAACTCCGGGCCGGCCACGGACGACTGGCAGCCTGTCCACGTCAGACACATCAACAGCACGGCACACAGTCGTAGCAGAACATGAGTCCCCGCAACTAACTGTGCTTCACCGGGACGATGTACAATCGTGCGTCGATCATTGGTCGCTTCATGCTCGACATCAGACTCGACCAGTGTGCCGACCGAACGGCTTGAGTGAAGTCTCAAACCAGCACCATTCGCGGGAGTCAACCTGACCCAATCCGGTCGTACACACACAGCAGTTGTGCATCCCTCATGGTCGGGCAGCCAATGCGCGGTCTCGTCTGCGGCAAACCAGTTGGAAGGCCCGAGCAGTCGTGCCAGCTGTTGCGTCGGAGGATTGACATAGAGCGTTTCCAACTCGCCCTCATAGCTGACGTGTCCACGATCCAGACAAATGACGCGCGACGCTTCTCGCAAGACAGACTCCGGCGAGTGAGTCGAAAACACGAGTGTGGTGTCCTGCTGTCGACAGTGGTCGCGAATTGTCCGCCAGTAGGTGTCGAGCGAAGTCGGGTCCACATGCACCAACGGTTCATCCATCACCAGCACGACGGGATCACAGCACAGGGCCCGAGCGACTGACAATCGTGATCTCTCACCCTGCGACAGCCGTCCGACGTGGGCATCAGCAAGCGTCCGCAGTCCGAAGGCGTCCAACAGATCGGAAATGTGTGATGCTTGTCGACTGGTGGTTTGGACGGTGTCCAGATGTTGCCGGACCGTGAGATGGGGCCAGAGCCCGAAATCGGGTGGCACCCACGCGAGTGAAGGACGTCTGTCTCCCGCAGGAAGATGGGCAACCATCTCACCTGAGCTCGGTCGCTCAAACTGTGCGAGCAAGTTCAGCAGAGAGGTCTTGCCTGCTCCCGATGGACCGATCACTGCGGTCACACCATCCTGAACTGTGAGCGAAACCTCATCCAGCCTTCGTGCCGCTGGGTGGCCAAGGGAGACGTTGTTCAGTTCCCACAGAGTCTCTGCCATGCGGCTCAGTCGTGCTGGAACTTGTTGATCTTAAAAGAGTTGTTGAGAGTCGCCAGAAGACAGAAGAGATCAGAATGAGTGCAAATGACGAATGATCAGGCGGAATCCCCACCATGCAATACCTACAAGTACGACAGGCGTGGCCATGGATGCGAACAACATTGCGGAAAGTCCGGAGATTTGTCCGTAATGCATCAGATTGTACAACACCACGGGTGCGGGCGTCATGCCAGGCGGAGCCAGCAGGGAAGGCAATGTCAACTCGATGTATGCCCAGAAGCAAACCAGCAGCAGTCCTCCACAACGACCAGCTGCATCCAACCGCCAGAGGAGTTCCGCCGACTCACGCTGACGACGACGGTCCTCAGCGACCGCCAGCAACCGCGCAGTATGCACAGCCGAGGATTCCCGCCAACGACCTATCAACAGCCGAATGAGCACCGCACGCGGCAGCAGGAAGCAAACTTCCGCGATCAACAGCGGTAGGGGTGAGTCCCGCAAACTCACCAACGGCGGCTTCTGAACCAAGCTGGCGAGTCCCAGCCCCAAAGCCAGTGCTCCCATCAGCCCTGGCAACACCGAGCAGCCGATCAGCAGACTTCCCGGTCGTCCGCGTATTCGAGTCAGTTGCCCGCTGACGATCCACGTCAGTCCGCCCGCAGTCACAGCGAAGAGGAGAGCGATACCGACTTCGCCCAGCAACGTCCTGTGGGCCCGCAATACGGAAAAGCCCTCCCATGTCCCGCGCAGCACGACTGCACCCGGCACCCCCACAAGCAACAGTAGAACCAGCCCGACGTATCCAGTCGCCAGCCAAGAATGTCCGTTGGACGGAAATGACGGCGGCCCAGACGTCGCATTTCCGCGTGCACCATCATCAGTCACCACCCAAAGTGCTGCGATCAAGACGGCCAATTGCAGGAGCACAGGGGCCACGAGGACTCGCAGTGCTGTCGCAATCGTCAGGCCGGCCGCGTAGCGGGTAAACAGCCATTCAGTCCACCCATCGACCTGCATCAGCGTTGCGACTTCGGATTCCTGAAACGCCAGGAGAAACATCACCACCCACGCCGGCAACCATGCGAACAGGTGATGCCTCAGCCACGCTCCCACCAATCTCCCGCGACCGTTGTTGGATCGCGACACAAGACGCTGGACATGCAGTGCAGCTGCTCTCACCGGTGGTGCAGGAGAGCAGAAGAGTACCAAAGCACCGACTGGCACCACCTGCAACATGACCAACACCGTGTACAGAACTTCGTTCCACACCGGATGGTGTACGAGAGACAAAGCGAAGTTGCGATATCCATATCCAATTAATAATCCCGGTACAAAGACCGGTAGCAGAGCCAGTCCCCATCGCCACATTGCCTGTCGACCAGTGTGTACTCGAAGCGATGTTGTCAGCGGGATGGCAATGCACAATCCAGTCAGGGCAATGGCCAGACTCCGCAGCACCGACAACGTACACGCCTCGCTGAATGTCATGGAGCATGCTCCTGCGAGAGCCATTCCAGAACTTCACGGCGCGCCGACGCCAGCGGTGTCAGGTCAACCGACTCGGCTGCCCATGTTTTTAACTGCCGTACATCCTCTGACAACAGAAATTCGTCGACCGGTGCCAGCGGAATCTGTCGCGCCTTCGAGGCTGCGAGTCGGAGTTCAACCGCCTCTGAGAGCAGGTAGTCGACCAGCTGCTCGGCTTGTTTTCGCTTCTGTGTCCCACGAATGATCGCCACGCTGTTGGGAATGCAAATCGTTTGTCCTGACGGCGTGCGGAGTGGCAGCATTTCAACCGGAACAGAATCATCTTTCGCGAGGAAGAAGTCGTCGGTGTCCGTCATACCAAAATCACACACACCTGCGGCGACAAGATCCTTCACGGTCGCGTTTCCGGGAACAACGCTCATTCCCCGGTCCCTCAGGTCACGATCCCACTCCTGAAGCCCCTGAGCACCAAGTTGGTCCCAGAGGACGGAGTAGTGAGAAAGCGTCGTACCGAACATCGGCTTTGCCATCGCCATCCGCGAGACGTCATTCGCCAACCGCTCATTGATCATCTCCTCAGTTGCCGGCATCTTTTCCGTGTTGACGATCCAGACCCGCAGTCGTCCTCCGAATCCTGACCAGAGACCGGTCGGCTCGCGGAACTGCTCAGGCAGACGTTGCCAGCCCGGCCCCTCATAGGATTCGAGGACTCCCTGTTCGGCGAGTTCGACTGTCCCAAGGAGTTGATTGTTCCAGAAGACGTCGCACGCTGGATGGTCCTTCTCCCGAATGAGTCGCTGCACGAGTCCCAGTGACTTCGTTGCTTCTGTGTCTGGCACAATGACGACGGAAATACCCGTCTGTTGTTCAAATTCCCGGAGCACTTCCTCTGCGTAGAGCAGGTCGTGTGCACAGTAGACGACGAGTGCCTCACGAGTGGCGGTCGACACCTGATACCAACCGGCTGCAACCATCAGGCCAATCGCGACTATCACAGCGCCGAGTGCGGTCGGACGCCGAGTCGCAGAGTGATCAGGTGGCGCATCGTTTCCCCCTCTCCCCTTGAGGGAGAGAGACAGATTCTGAGCGAAGCGAAGGATCAGGGTGAGGGGACTGCCAGCAACAAGCTCACCGGTTCCGCCCCTCACCGCCCCCTCACCCTGTTTTGAAGCCAAGGTTTCAAAACTGTTCCTCTCCCTCAAGGGGAGAGGGACGAATGCGGCAACGAGACTGCGAGAATTATTCGCCGCCATCGGGAGCCGTCTGATCGAGGCTGTCGAAGTACTTCTTGATCCCGTCATGATAGCCGGGCGGAATCTGTTCCTGATCGATCGCTTCGCTGACCGACTGCTTGAGATCGCTGACGATCGTGTTGTACTGCAATTCGATCTCGTCCTCTTCGCCCTCGGTCACGCCTTTGGTCTTGAGTGACAGGAGGATCTTGCCTTTCTTGATCGCAGACTTCGAGGTTTCGTCCTTGAAGTCCGTCTCAACTGAATCGTCATCTTCCATCGGTTCGATCTCTCCCGCACCGAGACCCTCGCCGTCGCCAGGCAGACCGTTTTCGTCAAGCATCGCGATGTCGTAACCGAGCTCGGCCATCATCTCGGCATACATCTCCTGATAGTCCTCCATCGACTCGGCCCCCTCCATTTCTTCGCCATCCAACTTCTCGTCGTTGTTCAACCGCTTGGCCATCTGCATCACTTCGAGGGCCTTCTCCAACTCGGCCATGTCGCGGGCCGACTGAGCGATCTGCTTCAACTCAAGCTCAGCCAGTTTGAGCGATTCCGTCAGTGCCTCCATCTGCTCCCCGGACATGCTCTCTGCCTTACCGGCTTCCAACTCCTTCAGCGCACGCTCCAAGGCCGCGGCCAGTGGTTTCGAGTTGACATCCTCCTTCGCGAACTCGTGGAGATCTTCGAGCTTCTTCTGGAGGCGCCGCATCGCTTCGGTTCTTTCGACCGGGTCCTTCATCTGGGCGAGTTCGCTCATTTCCTTCTGGATGTCTTTCAACTCATCTTCCAGTTCGTCGGCTGCTCCTTCTCGCAGGTTCTTCGCCCACTGCCTCGGCTTCGACTGCGACTTATCTCCGAACCGCTGTTTCATCGGCTTCTGCGAGAGCAGATGCTTGAGCTGCTCCGCCCGTTGCCGCCATTGCTGCCCCAGGGCCTTCTGCTGGCCAGCGATCACGCGTGCGTTCTCCTGTCGCTGCTGTGGCTCCATGCGTTTGAGCGATGACTTGAGGTCTTCCAGCGACCGTTCGATCTCCTCTGAGGTCTCGGCATCCAGGTCGGCTTTCGTCAGTTCGCTCTTCCGAACTTCGGTCGCCTTGCGGCCTTTGACGAGTTCCTCATGTCGGATCTCCACCTCTTTGGCAGCGGCGACTTTGCCGAACGGATCGAGCGTCGGCAGAAACAGACTTCCCACTATCAGCAGGCCCAACGCAGCGGCCATTTGTGCGACACGGCGGGACCAATGCCAAGGCACGACCGACGTCGGCTCGACACTCGGCGCCTTCACCTCTGCATCGCGGCCAACCAGCGGTTTGTAATCACCAGCCGCGTTGTCGATCATTGTCAAGGTGAGGAACAGATCCTGCGTCCCCGCATGTGTGTCGACCCGACGGGCAGCGTCAGAGAGAGTCGGTCGCCGCAACACGACAACTGTGCCCAACAGGGCGAGCAACGGCAACATGAGAATCGCCGACATCGAGAACCAATCCGGGATCAGACCGGTCAAGCGACTGACGAGCAGCAGCAACGCCACCACACCCGCGAGTGCGAGACAGACCCCAAAACCGATCCGCCCGATTTTCGCGACATGGAGACGCAGCAGAACTTTCTGCAAGAGACTTCCCGAGTGCGGAAACTCGCTCATCGATCATTGTCCCAGTAAACCATCGGGAACCTACGCCACACGCTACGCTGAATGCGACAAGGACGTTGGAGAATTCTGTCTATTTGGAGTGTACGTCGGGGGACATAGCCATTCAACGTGTCGACTGACTCTCACGAGTGGTCTCGACGTCTCCGTCTTCCCTTTCACCGGCTGATTCTGCTTCGCTCACATCAATCCAGCCGCTGCCGTCGTTGTCCAACTTGTCGAACGACTCGCGCGGGCCGAGGAACTCACGCCAGGTCACGTCGCCATCTTGGTTGCGGTCCGTCTTTTGAAACCACTCCGGGCCGGTGGTCGCAGGTCGCACGACAGGCAGGCGACGATCGGCGGTCATTTGGTTCTGCCGATCGATGCGGACTGAGGGCGGTACGCCGAACGAGAAGGCGACGCGGTACTTGCGGAGTGCCTGCAACTCGTTCGCATCCAGGAGACCGTCGCCGTCACGATCGTAGGGCTGCATCCGTTCGATCCCCGCGTCGAACTCCTTCTGCGTGAGACGTCGATCGACGTTCTCGTCGAGGATCTGAAACAGCGGCTTGTCGACCGCGTCGACTGTCATCTCGGCATAGCATTGTGACAGATAAGCGTCGAGACGGATGAAACGGTCGAGTTCGTTGAGGTACACCTGCCCGTCGCTGTTGAGGTCCACATCCTCAAACGTCGCTCCGTCGACAGCAAGCATGCCGAATTCCTGCGGGCCGAGGTATCCATTCTTGTCGCCATCCTGTCTACGGAATTCAATCTTGAGCAGACTGATCTGGTCACGCGCCTGAAACCGATTGTCAGACGCCGAGAATTCGACCGTCTCGTCACCGACATGCAGCGTGAGCCGTCGTCGTGAAGACGTACGGATCTCGCGGACCCGGTCCGCATCCCGCTGCACTCGTTTGAGGGTGACGCGACGCCTCCGCAAGTCGACCGAAATCTCCACATCCGGTTCTCGCTCATCGAGCAGTGCAACCAACTCCGACTGATCGAGTTGGTTGTCGGCATCCAAGTCAGCCGAGTGAAACAGCCGTTCAGACAGCGACATCTCCGCCCGCGTGACTCCGGTCGCTTCGGACTTGGCATACGTCTTCAGGATCCGTGCTGCCAACTTGTCGAATGACTCACTCTCAGCCAAGAGCACGAAGTCGCGGCGATCCTCTGACTCCTCTGAGGTCATGGCTGCGTCGAGCATGGACTGCGGGAAGGGTTGCAGCTCGGCCGGGCTGAAGGTCTCGTCATCGTCGAAGTCGTACTGTCTGAGCGTGTCGATGCCCTGCTCAATTTCGTCGCGTGAGATCTGCCGGTCGCCATTACGATCAAGTCGCGGATGCAGCTGCACGGACTGTACAAGCAAGGGCGGCCGACGACGACTGGCGAATCGTTCGCCGAGCAGTGGGTCGAGGTACGCCGTCAGTTCTTCCAGGGAGAGACTGCCAT
The DNA here is from genome assembly GCA_029259815.1 of Planctomycetaceae bacterium. Classification (GTDB taxonomy): domain Bacteria; phylum Planctomycetota; class Planctomycetia; order Planctomycetales; family Planctomycetaceae; genus JAHBXU01. The sequence continues at coordinate 44,387 of JAJDEJ010000025.1, forward strand.
CGGTCGGCGACGAGTCGAGTTCGGACCAACGACCATCAAGGGTCTCGGCTCCGGCGGCGAAGCGACCCTCGACCGGGATCTGACGAGCTTCGGCTTCATTCAGTCGCTCATCTTCGTCTTCGTCGAGTGCCTCCAACAGCACGGATGCATATCGCTGACGCACGGTCTGGATGCCGACGCCGGAGGACGCAAGCGTGACTCGCAGAATGGCCGGACCATCGGAGGCAAAGAACAGCAGGTCATACGCATCCTCGGCCTGCTCCGCCGCCAGAGCATGCTGGGCCGTGAACGGCAAAACCAACGTGAGGAGCAGTGTGCGAGTGATCACATGCATCGGGCAATGGGGGCCTGACAGGCGATAATCGGGCGACGACTCCAGATTACCCGGCGTCCGATCAATGGTCCATGCGAACCTACGTCATTGGAGAGACGCCTGTTGGACAGTAAACTGTCGGTCTGAGATATCCTTCTCAAAGCCCCGATGAAAAAGTGTCATATGACAGTTCGCACACATCTGACTCGGATGCTCTTGCTGAGCCTCTCGATTACGTTCGTCGCCAAGTCCTTGCCCGGTGACGACAAGCCACAGGGTTCAGAGCGATGGGAATCCGCGATTCGCAAGTTTGAAGAGCAGGATCGTGAGAATCCATCAGCAAAAGGCGAGGTCCTGTTTGTCGGCAGTTCCAGCATCCGGTTCTGGAAGCTCGACTGGCACTTTCCTGAGATCAAGCCACTCAATCGCGGCTTCGGAGGCTCTGAAGTGGCGGACTCGCTGCACTTCGCCGATCGCATTGTGCTGCCGCACGAGCCGCGAGTGATCGTGATGTATGCGGGTGACAATGATATCGCAGGGGGCAAGACGCCGTGTGAGGTTCACAACGACTATCTGAAGTTTGTCGACGTCGTACACGAGCATTTGCCTGAGACACGGATCGTCTATGTCGCCATCAAGCCGAGCATCAAACGCTGGAACCTCGTTCACAAGATGCGGGCAGCGAACGCTCTCATTCTAGCGACTTGTGTCGAGGACGAACTTCTGGAATTCGTGGACATCGACACGCCCATGATCGGCGATGACGGCAAGCCAAAGCCTGAACTCTTCGTGCAGGATGGGTTACATCTCAGTGAAGAGGGTTACAAGCTCTGGACGAGTCTCCTCAAGCCGCTCTTGGAGTAGTGCCAGCCTTGACACCGCACGCCGGAGCTGCACCATTCGTGGCTCGACCTCCCTTCCAGCGGTCTGCCACGGAGGAGTGACGAACGTCAACCCACACCAGTGACACCGCATACGGCTGCACAGGACGACCCGCAACCAGGACTTATCGGTGCTCTGGCTGCGAAACACTTTCTCAGAGTAACACTCGGGGCACCGCACTCCAGTCATCCTTAACATCTCCTTCGACGGGAACCCTTTCCCGTTCCAAGCCAGCGATCATCGTTCTGTGAGATAGACAGCAAGGCCATCTCATCACGAATGACATATCGACGAACCCTGAGATGATTCTCAACGTCGAAATGTGGCTGTCGAGTTCGTCATGACACCAGCGGTTGACCTCATCCAGATCACGGAATCTGCGCAAGATGTTCGGGGGCCGTCGAGCAGAGCAGTGGCCGCTTCACGCACTTGTGCGAGTTTGTTCCGCACGGCATCGGTCGATCGCGTCGACAGTGACCGGCTATTCCTGCCGAATGTCGCCTCGACCAATCAACTGTTTGTCGAAGTAGTTGACCGACATGCCGGCATCGATCACCAGACTGGACGCATTGATGCCTGAGGACCGGGGACTGAGCAGGAACGCCGCCGCATTGGCCACTTCTTCCGTTTGCACGGCTTCTCGCCTGAGTGTCGCCGCTTCAGCATACAGATAGCTGTCGACATACCCCGGGATGCCAGCCGATGCGGATGTCTTCAACAATCCCGGACACACCGCATTGAACCGGACCTTGGAAAACTCAGAGAATGACTTCGCCAGAAAGCAGACTGCCGAATCGAGCGCCGCCTTGACTGGGGCCATGTATCCGTAATTCTCCGCAGCCATCCGTGTTGTCGAGATGGAGATGGTCACCACACTACCGCGATCCTTGTCGAGCAGATCACGGAAGGCGTTGGACATCGCGACCAGTGAGAAACAGGAGATATCCACCGCCTGCAGAAACGCACTGCGAGGCGTCTCATGAAACGGCAGCCAACCGGCAGAGAAGTCCGCGAACGCGATCGAGTGCAACACTCCCGCCAGTCGACCTCGGTCGCGGGTCACATCGTTCCGCAGTTGATCAATCTGGGCCTGATCCTCCACGTCACAGACATAAACCGGCGCATCACCGACCAGCTTTTTTACCGATCCCTTCCGTTGCTCACTGCGCACACTGTAGAGCACATCGGCCCCCGCTTCCTGCAGGACACGACCGACATGAAACGCCACGCTCTTGCGATTGGCAACCCCCGTCACCAGTACCGGCTCTTCATCCAACTGGAGAAAATCACTCATCTCAGAATCATCCTCGAAATCGAATTCGAGTCGCACTCTTGCACAACCGACGAATGCACGCAACGCTGTCGAGAGATCAAGGATGCCCTCCGTCGAACGAGTTGTTCTCGATGGATCACTACGGGAAGATAAGAACCACGGATGACACAGATTTCACGGATAGATTTTCGATGCCCCGCTTGCGATCCGTGTCATCCGTGAAACCCGTGGTTAATTATCTTGAATCAGTGAGGTACTCACCATGAGCAACGTCCGACACTTCGGTGCCTCCGGTGATGGCGAGACCGACGACACCGACGCCATCCGCCACACGCTCACTGACGGCGACGGCGTCCTGCACTTCCCGCCGGGAACCTATCGAATCTCACAAACATTGGAGGTGCCTCTCTCCGACGTTGGACCCTGTGGCATCGACGGCACGAGCGGCACGGCTCGCATCGTCATGGCCGGAGCCGGACCAGCGTTCCGCCTGATCGGCACGCACGGCGGCACGGGTGATCCCGGTTCAGCGAAGAGCAATGTGTTCCCAACTCAACGTCTGCCCACCATCAAGAACATTGAGATCGAAGGCGCCCACGCCGAAGCCGACGGCATCGAACTCATCCAAACGATGCAGTCGGTGTTCGAAGGCGTGCTCATTCGACGTTGTCGGCACGGCATCCATCTCATTGAGCGGAACCGCAACGTGCTGATCAGCCATTGTCACCTCTACCACAACACGGGCGTTGGCGTGTTTCTCGACGGCGTCAACCTGCATCAGATCAACATCGCGAGCAGTCACATCAGCTACAACCGACTGGGCGGTATCCGCATCGAACGCAGCGAGGTCCGCAATCTGCAGATCACAGGCAACGACATCGAGTACAATAACCACGCCTCGCACGAGACCGAACCGGAACCAACGGCAGAGATCTACGTTGACGTCTCCGAGCCCGGTGCCAGCGTGTGCGAAGTCACGATTGCCTCGAACACGATCCAGGCAACCGCTTCACCCGGCGGCTGCAACATTCGCATCCGTGAGACACCCGGCGGCAATGATCTCACGCCCCACCTGTGGGCCATCACGGGCAACATCATCGGCAGCCAGGAGACCAATGTACATCTCACGCACTGCCGTGGAATGACGATCACCGGCAACTGCATCTATTCCTGCACCAACCGCAACTTGCTGATCGAAGACTCGCACCACCTCAACCTGAACGGCAACGTCTTCCGCCGCCACACCCCCAAAGCCGGCACGGGCGTCCGCATCGAACGCTCTCACGACATCACCCTCACCGGTTGCACCATCCAGGACGAGCACGAGAGCGGTCAAGAGTCCGACGCGTCACTCCTCGAACTCGTTGAATGCGATCGGATCATCATCTCTGGTTGCAACCTAACAGACGGCGTCCCCTGCGCCATCGACGCTGACAGTTGCAACGACACCGTGATTACCGGCTGCACGATTCACGACACGCGCGATGCGCGAAAGTCCCTGCATGCCGTGCGCTTCACGGGAGAAGGCGCAGGCAATCTGATTGCGACCAGCAGCATCGGCGCAACGACAGGAGAAACGATTGCTGTTGTCGAGACAGCAGGGCTCGACATG
>JAJDEJ010000241.1 GCA_029259815.1 Planctomycetaceae bacterium
AAAAACAATCCCGGCATGTCACCATTCCCGTTTGTGTGGCAGCAATCTACAGTCTCTGTCGAGAGGTTGTTGTCACTTTATTCTGGATCGGTTCATGTCAATCGAGTATTTGCTATTTGCGATCGCGCCTCCGGTGAACGAGGACGCTGTGCCGCACGTGGCGTCGCAGGCAGACTGGATCCTGTTGTTTGTCTATCTGTTCATCGCGCTGGGCTTCTCGTTCTTCTGTTCGGTAGCGGAGGCTGTGCTGTTGAGCATTTCGCCTTCTTACACGGCTCAGCTCAAAGAGCAGGGGAGTGCAGTTGGGCTGATGATTGAGCGGATGAAGGAGAACGTCGAACGACCACTCGCCGCCATCCTCAGTCTCAACACAATCGCCCACACGATTGGAGCCGCCGGCGTGGGGGCGCAGGCGTATGTGGTCTTTCATGGCAAGGGGGTCGCTGCGACGTCGGCCATTCTCACGCTGTTGATCCTCGTGCTCTCCGAAATCATTCCCAAGACGCTCGGTGCCGTCTACTGGCGATCGCTGGCCCCCATCGTGGTGCGTGCGGTCAACTGGCTCATCTGGATCATGTATCCGCTGGTCGTGATGTCCGAGTGGATCGCCAAACTGATGGCCCCTGACGTGCCGCATCCGACTGTCACGCGAGCCGAGGTTGCAGCACTGGCTGCTCAGGGGGCGATCGAAGGACATCTGCACGAGGACGAGTCGCGCATCGTCTCCAACCTGTTCCGCTTTCGTGTGCTCAAGGTGAAAGACATCATGACGCCACGGACCGTGGTGCTCTCGCTGCCATCAAGCATGACGATCGGCGAAGTGCTCGAGCAGTACCCGCGTCTGCACTTCTCCCGCATCCCCGTCTACGACGACAAGCCGGATCACATCACAGGCTTCGTACTCAAGGACGAAATCGTGCTGGCGAAAGCCGAGGGGCATCTGGACACGCCGCTCTCGGAGTTGCGACGGGACATTGTCACCATTCCCGAGTCCGCCTCCCTCTCGCGCTTGTTCGACCAACTCATTGATCAACGCGCCCATATCTGTCACGTCGTCGACGAATACGGCGGCATGGCCGGCCTCGTCACGCTGGAAGACCTCGTCGAGACGCTCCTCGGTCTGGAGATCGTCGACGAAGCCGACCGCAACGACGATATGCAAGTTCTCGCCCGCAAACGTTGGAAGCAACGCGCAAAGGACTTGGGACTTGTGGTGGATGAAGATGGCGATGACCATTGATGTTGAAGCGAAAGCCCTCTCCCCTTGAGGGAGAGGGACAGCTTTTCAAGCGCAGCGCCGGAAAGCAGGGTGAGGGGGCGGGGCGGGTCAGCATTCGTGCACCAACTCCAGCGGCGCCCCCTCACCCTGATTCTTCGCTGACGCTTCAGAATCTGTCCCTCTCCCTCAAGGGGAGAGGGGGAGCAGGACTCCCACGCATGCCCGAACTCCCGGACATCACCGTCTACATCGACGCCCTGCAATCGAGGATCGTCGGTCAGACGCTCGATGAGGTGCGAGTCGCGAGTCCGTTCCTGCTGCGGACATTCGAGCCGGCACTGGAGGAGACGTTCGGTCATGAGGTCGTCGAGCTCCGTCGCCTCGGCAAACGCATTGCCTTCGGACTCGACAACGACCTGTGGCTCGTGCTGCATCTGATGATCGCCGGCCGTCTGCATTGGAAGGACCCCGGCGCAAAGACACACAGTGCCAAGATCCCTGGCGGCAAGAGTGGCCTCGCCGCGTTCGACTTCTTGACAGGCACGCTCACGCTCACCGAAGCGGGCAGCAAGAAACGGGCCTCACTGCACGTCGTCAGGGCAGGGGAGCTCGACGCTCACAACTCGGGCGGTCTCGAACCACTGGACGCAACGCAGGAGGAGTTCGTCGCCGTGCTTCGTTCGTGCAATCACACACTCAAGCGAGCCCTCACCAACCCGCGTCTATTCAGCGGCATCGGCAACGCCTACTCGGACGAAATCCTCCACGCCGCGCGTCTCTCACCGGTGACGCTGACACAGAAACTCACCGACGAAGATGCTGCTCGTCTCTACACGGCGACGCAACAATGTCTGCAAGACTGGATCACCCTGCTGCGTGACCAAACGGGCGACGGCTTCCCGACCAAGGTGACCGCCTTCCGCCCCGAGATGTCGACCCACGGTCGCTACGGCCAGCCGTGTCCGATCTGCGGCTCCCCCATCCAACGCATCCGCTACGCCAACAACGAAACCAACTACTGTGCGAAGTGTCAGACAGACGGCAAAGTCCTCGCCGACCGCTCCCTCTCCCGCCTGCTTAAGCAGGACTGGCCGCGGCGGATCGAGGAGTGGGAGTGAAGACGTCGAGGCGATCCTCAAATCGGAAGGATTCTTACGCGCAGCTTACCTTCTTCAACGACAAGGATCGCACCTTGTTCCAGGTCAGCCTCATGTTGTCCAAGCGCAGCGATCACAAGATTACCCATATGATCTGGAAGGACATCAAGGCCGCGTATCTGGAGAACGCTCGGACCAGTCTTGTGAGTCAAAGCCAGAATCGTGCCGAAGTCCAGATCGTGAGTAAACACGATGTGGCCGTTCTCTTCGGCCCAATCCATGATCGTACGATCGGTCGCTTGTGGATCGCCAATGGTTGACCAGTGTCTGGTGGACCAACCTGCCGCTTCCAGCAATGGCACCCAGTCGGGCGACAGATTCATGTCGATCAGAATTTGCAAGCTCATGCAACTGGCAACGCAACCTCTCGTTCGTCGACCCTCCAAGCCGCGTAGGCAAGGGCCTCATCGATGTCTTGCGATTCGAGATAGGGATACGCTTTGAGAATCTCGTCTCGCGATCGACCGACTGCGAGCAATCCCATGATGGTTCCAACTGTCACTCGCAGTCCGCGAATGCAGGGCTTTCCGCCCATGACGGCCGGATCGAGCGTGATGCGTGTCAGTTCTTTCATCGTCTCACCGCGTTCCAAGAAGACATTTCATCCCATGGTACGGCCGCATGCCAGAACCGGCAATATGATATTCCGGGGGCCGGCTCCCCCATCCAACGCATCCGCTACGCCGACAACGAAACCAACTACTGCGCCACCTGCCAAACGGAAGGCAAAGTCCTCGCCGACCGCTCCCTCTCCCGCCTGCTCAAACAGGACTGGCCGAGACGGATCGAAGAGTGGGAGTGACAATCAGTGATTTGGGTGGCATGGCGTTACGGTGCCAGCCGAGTCGCCATGCTCCATCGCTATCGAGCATATGCTCACCCGCCGTCATATCGAACGCGATACATTGCATGCTCACTTGACCAACTTATGATTCTCTCAACAACCAGCAGGTAGAATACATCTGGCAGCGGTCGATGTCAATCTCTTGCGGGACAAGAGGATATGTGGAATTGACGTGCGCGAATTGACAAGCCGATTCTTGCGAGACAGACTCCAGGGATGAAGCTGCTTGAACAATACGCAGCGGCCTGCAAAGTCCGTCGATTGTCGCCGCGAACGATTCAAACCTACACGCGCTGGGTGGAGGAGTTCCTGCGGTTTCATCGCGACCGCACGGGAGATTGGATTCATCCACAAGACATGGCGGAGCCGGAGGTGGAAGCCTTCTTGACACATCTGGCTGTTAATCGTCGACTGGCGGCAAGCACACAGAATCAGGCGTTGGGGGCGATTCTCTTCCTGTATCGTCACGTCCTCCAGAAGAAGTTGGGGTCGTTGGACGCGGTCCGAGCCAGCAAACCGAAGCGGGTGCCAACCGTGTTATCGAAAGGGGAGATCGATCGGTTGATGGCCGCCTTGCCGGAGAAGACGTCGCACCGTCTGATTGTCGAACTGCTGTACGGAACGGGCATGCGAATTTCCGAATGCTGCCAGCTTCGCGTGACCGATCTCGACTTCGATCGGGGGCAAATCGTGATCAAGAGCGGCAAGGGGAACAAAGATCGTGTGACAATGCTACCGCAGTCGATGGAAGAGAGGCTCAAGGCACAGGTGGAGTTCGTCAGGCTTCGGCACGAACATGATGTCGAGAACGGTGCGGGCTATGCACCGGTTCCCACGAGTCTGGAACACAGACGTCATGGGGCAGCACGAGAGCCACGTAGGTCCGGCTGTGCCGGACGACACTCTGGGGATTGAATGCCTCGACTGAGTTGCGTCCGGCGGGAGCCGGACCTACGTCACTTCCCAGCAGCCGATGAGCGACAGGGTCCGCCAATAATTTCCGCCGACGGTCCGTCACCACCGTGAAGAAGTACGTCCCACCCGGAATCCACGCTCTGCGATACCTCGGCATGTCTGCCAGAATAACAAGCTCACACATCATCGTCAGGCAGAGCCTGACCTACCTGGCTGAGTTGCGTCCGGCGGGAGCCGGACATACGTCACTCCGTGTGCATGGCATTGTTCGTCGAGCATTATGGAGGGTAACGAATGAGGTTTGAAGGAAACACACAAGCCCTAACTCGCGGACAACGATAGCCAGAAAACGACCGTCAGAATGGGAATCGCTACTAAGTTGACAAGCTGAACGATCCGTAGTGCGGTGCCGATCCCAACGTGTACATGCTCCCTTGATGACAGTAGAGATGCAGCTCGATACTCCGCATGCACCATCAGGTGTGTGAGGAAACACCAGGGCACCAATGACAGAAGTCCCAGTACCAGGAACGTTGCTCCGGAAATGCCAAAATGATTGGCCACTGCGATTGCAACTCCTTGACCCAAGGCTATTCCGATTAACGTTACGATTGCGGCGGGAACGCCACGAAATGCAATTTTCTCGGCGCCATCCCGGTCAGGGACTGTCCTCAAATAAACTATCGAAGTGCGATAGGTCAATTTACCGTGGATCGCGGACAATGCGGCGATGCACGACGCACAAACGATCGATGGATTGGAATTGAAGTTTAATTCGCTCATCGGAGATCTTGACG
>JAJDEJ010000242.1 GCA_029259815.1 Planctomycetaceae bacterium
GTCTGGGCCATCTCGATGAAGATGACCTGCGCCTCAGGCGGCACTCGTTCCCACAACTCGGGCGACATCCGTGTCATGCCCACGGTGTCCCAAATTCCTCACCTCACCACAAGACCAATCCCAGCCCGTGAACGGTTACCCATCGCGCAAGCGACCAGTGGGTGCGGGCATTTCAAATCGAGCGTCTTGCCGGAGAAATCCTGAGAGGTGATCATAATCTGCCTGCCTTCGATGCCGCGTACTCGAGATAGCCGGATAACTTGGTCGTTATGTGACGGGTGGCTGAAGCTGGCTAGCCGTGCAGATCTGCACGATCCGCGTCATCGGCGATCTGTTTCACTCATCGTGTGACACGTTTGTCGAGATCTCACCCTGCGAGCAAGGCCGGTTTTTCGACGAGTGGAAACCGCAGAGTAAAACAAGTCCCCTCACCCTCGGCGCTTTCGACACGGATGCGACCGTTATGAGACTCAATAACGTCTTTGCAGAGTGCGAGGCCGAGTCCCGTACCGCCTTGACCCTGTTCGTCGACCGTTTTTGTGGAGAAGAAAGGGTCGAAGATGTGGGCAAGTTTTTCGGCGGGGATGCCAGTCCCCGTGTCGCGGACAGCGATCTCACCCATGCCGTCCTGTGCGTTGCTGCGGACAATGATCGTCATCGTGCCGCCTGCTTTCATGGCTTGACGGGCATTGATGATCAGGTTCATCAGCACTTGCTGCACCTGTCCCGCATTGACTTCGGCGTAAGGATCGTCCTGGAATCTCGGATCGAGCGTGATGCGATGCTTCTGCAGATCTTTCTCGACGAGGACGAGGACGTCTTGCAACACCTGGACGAGACTCAGCGGATCGCGGCGATCCCCTTTTGCACGGGCGTAGGAGAGCATGCCGGTCGTGATCTTGGCCGCCCGCTGTCCGGCGTCAAGGATCTTATTGAACGCCTTCTCTCGCGTGTCGTTGTCGCGATGTCGCAGGCCCATCTTGGAGTAGTTGATGACGGTCATCAGAATGTTGTTGAACTCATGGGTGATCGACGACGCGAGCACGCCGATGGAGCCGAGCTTTTGAGCCTGCATCAACTGAGCATGCATGGCCTCCAGCTGCTCATTCAGCCGTGCGTTCTCCTGTCTCAGCGTCTCAAGTTCATTCATCGACATCAACGACGATCCTTTCATACAACATGGCCCCTGTAGGCTTTGTATCGTCGCGATGAACTGTGTTGCGACAGCCCGCGCATTGGTCTCAAGACGGGACTGCTCAATCAACCCGCGTCCGCTCTATCTCCATCAGCCGCGAAAGCAGCGGAACGATGGCAGACTTTGCGGGTCGATCGGGTTGGAGTATTGATGCATGTGTCTGACGTCTTCCAAGCCGACGGCTCTGCCGTCGGGCAGCCACCAACCTGCTGGGAACACCCGATGTCCCTGGTCCGACGTTGACGTCCCCGCGATCATTCGACGGCAGAGCTGTCGGCTTGGGGTGAGGACTCGCGCAATCATCAATCTCACGGGACTCGCTCCGTGGCGTGTCGAGAGGCCCCTATCTTTCACTCGTTCCCTCGGCGGTGGCCTCTGAGTGGATGATGGCGGATTCTTCACCTTGAATGTATGTCTGCCCTTTGTAGAACATCGCCACAACGACGTAGGCACACGCCGCGACGACCATCACTCCTGTGAAAAACCAATAGTAGCTCGCACCTGGCAGCATGTTCGTGCCGTCCTCACGCACAATCAGCCAGTTTGTGACTGCGGTGAATTCGTTGCCCACCGAGACACTCAGCAGGAAGATCGACATGATGACTGACTTCATGCTGTTGGGGGCCTGCGTGTAGCTGAACTCCAGACAGGTAATGCTGACCATCACCTCGGCCGCGGTCAGCAGAGCGTAGGCCAGCACTTGCCAGCCGATGCTGGGTGTTTGGCCGGCATCGATCCACGTTTGAATCAGTCCGCTCATCATAAATGCGGGAACGGTCAGGAACATGCCGAGACCGATCTTTCGCAGCGGGGTGAGGCGAAAGATTTTGTTGATGGCCGGGTAAATCACATACGTGAACAGCGGTATCAGCAGCAGGATGAAGAAGGGATTGATCGCTTGCAGTTGGCTCTGCAGCCATGTCGTCCCCAGCCAAGAGCGGTTCATGTCGTTAGCCTGCAGCACCCAAGCCGTGGCAGTTTGATCGAACAGGCACCAAAAAGCGGCCACGCACAAGTAGATGGGAATGAGCCGTTTGATCACGGCGAGTCCTTCCCCGGTGAACGACTCCTTCAGGAACGCCTTGCCTCGCGGCGGGACATGGACAAAGCGGTTGCGACCCAGCCAGAAGACAAACGTCGCCACTGCCATCAACACGCCGGGCACTCCGAAGGCCAACCGGGGTCCGGGCGTGATCCCGAATGACGCCAGCGTGCTGGCGAACCCGCCGAACAGACTCTGGAACGCCTCCGCATTCAAGAGGATGGGCGTCAACAACGTCGACGCAAACGCACCCATGTTGATCGAGAGATAGAACCAACCGAAGACACGACCCAGCAGGTGATTGTTCGACGTGCCGAATTGATCGCCAACATGGGCGGAGACACACGGTTTGATGGCTCCCATCCCCACCGCGATCAACCCCAAGCCAAGCCCCAGTCCGAGTCGCGATTCGTCGAGAGCGAGGGCCAGATGTCCCAGGCAGTACACAATGCTCAACCAGAGAATCGTGGGATACTTTCCCCACAGCCAGTCGGAGAGCACGGCTCCGACCAGAGGGAACGCGTAACCGGCCACCACAAAGGAATGCACCCAGAACTTGGCATCTTCGGGCGTCATCGTGTCCAGCACCCCGGTCGAGTCGACGAGATACTTCGTCATGAAGACCGTGAGAATGGCTTTCATGCCGTAAAAACTGAATCGCTCCGCCATCTCGTTGCCGACAATGTAGGGCACCCCCGGCGGCATATGCGTGATATCGGGAGGGGTCGTTTCGTGTTTCGCCATCGGGGACCTTGAGTCGAAGTTCTGGGAGAGGCGGCTACTGGCCGATGCAGTACAGGAACTTATCGGAGCGGAGATAGATGCGTCCATTCAACAGGGCAGGGCTGCCGTTGAAGATGCTGTCGTCTGCTGAAAATTGATTGTGTGCGACCAGCGGCAGCGACGGCTCTGCCTCGTAGACGAAGGTGCCATTCTCACGGGAGACGACGTAAAACTTGCCGTCGCCATAAGTCAGCGATGCATACGTGCGTCCGGCATCCGACTCGCGGCGGCGTGTGACTTCCTCGCCCGTCTCAGCGTTCAGCACGTAGGCGATCCCCTTGTGATCAAGCCAGGAGAGGTGACCCTCGTGATACACGGGTGAAGGGACGTTGGACCCCACGTTTTCTTTCCAGAGCACGTGCGTCTCTGTGACGTCGCCACGTCCACCCGTACGAACAGCGAGCGCCATCCCACGACGACCACCAATCCCGTACACGACATCTTCATGGGCGACGAGACTCGGACAAACGTAGTCTCGCACCGCGTCGGTGGTCCACAACTCCTCGCCAGTCTGCGGGTCGAAGCCTTTGAGCTTGAGCCTGATGGCGAGCGCCAATTCCTGTTGGCCCTCAGCCGTTCTCACGATGATCGGGGTGTTCCAAGCTCGAACAACGTCCTCCGCTCGCCAAACTTCCTCGCCCGTCTTGCGATTGAGAGCGACCAGCGAGCTGCTCTCGACACTGGCGTTGACGATCACCAGATCCTCAAACAGGATCGGCGACGTTCCACTGCCGAAGGGATCGGTCCGCTCGCCCACCGAGGTGCGCCACAGTCGGGTGCCATCCATGTCATAGGCAAAGACGCCACTGCAGCCATAGAACGTGTAGATCGCCTGGCCGTCTGTGACCGGTGTGCTCGATGAATAGCCATGCAATCCAATGAATCCGCCCAACTCACTCTCACAGGCATTGGACGACTCCTCGACAGTCCAGATGACCTCTCCGGTCTGCCGATCAATGCACAACAACTGACGACGCAGGTCAGCGACATCACCCGGTGCGTCCTTGTCCAACCCGTAACCTGAGTAACAGGTGACATAGAGACGCTCACCCCAAATGACCGGACTTGATGCACCAGGACCGCACAAGGGGGTCTTCCAGAGAACGTTTTCTGTGTCGCTCCATGTCGTCGGCAGATCTTTGGCGGTCGAACGGCCCATGCCGTCCGGGCCACGAAACCGAGGCCAGTCATCCGCTGCGACGCGATGAGACAGAGCACCTAGCACAATCAGGCTCAGGATCAATCTGATTCTTTGACACCTCATTCGAACAATCACCTTTCCTCCGTGCGTTCCCATCGCGCAGACATGATAGCGGGCAACATCCCGTGCCGGAATCCGAATGAAGTTGCGGGTGCTCTCAATGGACCGAGATGATAAGAACACAAAAGTGACTCGGAGAAAACCCGCCTGCCCCAACTTCGTTTCCTTCGTTTCCTCTTGTCCCCTCCCAACTCTACAATCGACTCCAAAGCACCCGATGTTTGACGGTGAACGGAGGAAGCATCACGTCACCGAGCCAACCTTCCGGATCGTGAACTGCTGCTCCATGACACTGACCATGTCATGGAAACCTGTCATCTCTTCATGCAGTTCGACCCATTCATCTGCATCAGAGGTTTGGAATCTCAGACAGATGAGATCTGTCGTGAGCAAGTCACGCTTTAAGGTTGAAATCTCACGGATGTCACACCAGCGAATCTCAAACGAGCGATCGGCGCCATCGATTTGAAAACCGTGAGAGTCAGCAGTCAGGACGCTTTGATCACGACGCATGGCTGATCGATTGAACAGGGGAAAACGAAGTCAACGAAGATTCTGGATGGGCGCCGCTTCGTAATGTGATCGCATGTTCCGACTCAGCCGCATCTCAGATGCTCTTGAAAGCTCATCGCGAGCGAGAGAGTCGATCGTGCTCCTCCTCGATTCAGTCATGGGGCAATCCCGTCACCGATCCCACGGCAGAATCATCGTGGGGTCGTTCGTGTAACGTTGCATGTCGAGTTGCAGTTGTTGTCCACTGCCTGGCGCGAGACGCACCTTCAGCAACCGTGAATCGACAGGCGTTGAGACGCCGTCAGCGTTCACGCTCACAAACTGATGCTCTCCATACCCTCCGGATTGAATGAGGACTTCACGAGATTCGACTTGATTCGTGTTCACAAGAGTGAGCGTCATGCTGTCCTTTGAGAGTTTTTCGACCAGAGCCGCGACATCGTCCGGCACACCCGCCCGTCGGCGTATCGGGTCGAAGTAGCGAACACGGCAGTGAATAATCGACCCTTTGTGACCGGGGTGAATGCCACCCAACATGAGTGGGATGAGTGATCGCACACTTGCTGGATTCATCGGCATCGGGTCATCAGCAAGTCGTGTGTCGGGTGTTGTGGTGTCTTCCAGCATCAGTTGATGCCGTTGGCGAATGCTCGCAAAGTCGCCGTGCAGCGCCTGCAAAGGGAAGTCTGGGTTCTTTCCCTCCAGATAGTCCAACCAGCTGTTTGAGCCAAGCCACTTGCGATCACGTGCGTCCATCGTCAGGTAGTACATCTCCAAAGCGTTGGGGGCATAGGGTGATGGACCGTAGGCATACCAGCCATCGTCACCATATTTCGTGGGATACAACGTCTGACCATCGACGGTCTTGCTGTGCGAATTCACGATATCCGACTGCTTTCGCCAGCCATCGACATACCGATCGTCCCCGCCGGTGAGCAGGTAGGCATTCATGAAACCCACGAATCCTTGCTGAAACGTGCTGCGGTTCGCCATTTCGCCAGAGCCCGGGTCGTACACGGTGAACCCCCAGCCGTACACGCCGCCGTACCACTTGCCGTCGGTCTCGCCGCCGATCGTGCCATCGAGACCGATGTTGGTGGGGATGATGCCGTCGTTGTCCGCGATCCGCTGATTCCAAGCATCCACGTACTCCAACAGCCAGTCTCGATACTTTACTTCGCCGGTGAGCATGAACGCATTCATCGCCAGTGAGGTCGCCAGCAGATTGGACGGGTGATCGCCAACGACGTCGTTGTAATCTTTGAAGTGCTCAACCATTTGCTCGTAAGTGTCTTCACCGTGTCTCGGCTTGAAGCGGCCCTTCACTTCGATCGGATCACCGGCCCAATCCAAACCGGTCGCTTTCCTCAGCAGCGGTCCACGGCTGCCATTGAACAGGCTGCGAATGATCTTGTGCTCGGGATCGTAGTTTGGTGCCTGGGGGTCTTCATTCATGTAGAAGCCGGCGAACCGTCTCACGCGCTGGCGGAAGTTGTCGTTGTTGGGATCAGACAACCCCTGCAGATTAAAGACAGTCGTCCCCTCACCATTGTGCAGCCAGTCAAACATGACCGGGAACTCCTTGTAGTACATCCCATCACGGGCGAACGGGACGTCAACCGTTTTAGATTCGGTGTACTGTCGGAAGTGTCCTTCGAGAGCTTTCCGATAAAGTGTGAGTACGTCGTCGTGGGCTCCAAGAGCATGTAGAATGGGCCAATCGTTACAGTTCTCGATCGCATCGTCCGGCCCGTCATCACCTCCCCAACGTTCAACACACAGCAGGTATCCACGCTCATCAAAATACTTGCCGTAGAACTGCCGACACGCCTCGGCATTCGCATCGAGCAGTGCACGCTCCATCACGGCCCACGCAGGTGGTGGCAGCGGTGTCGTGATGTTGAGATGTGGGGACTCGCCTGCTGACAGCCATGAGCTGGCGGACAAGCAAATCAGCGTCGCAAGCACGAGGTGAAAGTCATCAAAGTTCCGCTCTTGTGAGTGCTTCATCGGAATGACCCAGATGCCGAGTTATGTGAACAGGGAAGTACTCCACTGTCTCACGCCGCAGAGTGGATTGCAAATCGACGAGAGAATCCCGACGATCACGGGTGTAGTCCGTCATTGGTGGTGGTTCAGGCGTTCAGTGTGAGGGTGGTCCAGAGTTGGTGCCAGTGGCCGTTGAGGTCGGTGGCTCGCAGGTCGGTGGCTCGCAGGTCGGTGACGGCCAGGACGCCTCGTTCGCTCCCGTGCAGGCCGGGGCCTTTGAGCCGCAAGCCGACGCGTGGCTTCGCGGTCGATTCGATCGTGCCGCTGCGGATCATCGGGGCGCGGCTCCCG
>JAJDEJ010000243.1 GCA_029259815.1 Planctomycetaceae bacterium
AAGCCCTGCGCCGAGCGATCCTCCAGGAGGAATTATCGACGATCACCACCGAGTGGTCCCTGCCAGACAAAATTATCCAACTCGCGAAAAGCTTCATGGCACTGGCAACCTAATCTGAATCACAACTCGGAAAGTGCAGGAAATCAGGGAAAGAAAACTTTCCCAGTTCCTAAGCACGATATCATCAACAATCTGCAACATCCCAATTCCGTTTCCAGAGCCACTGGAGTAGAGTGAGCAACATCAGGACCAAGCATCTCACGCTCCAGAATCAGACTGGATATCGGAGGTTTGCCGAATGATCATCATCTGGGGAAGCGGCCTGTATGGACGCACCGATGAAGTTCCCGGTCTGGGATACGTGGCGACCAAGTTCGGGCACATGTGGTACATCCCGCTGATCCCAACGGAATCACACTTCGTCATCGAGCAAACTGGAGACGGCTGGCGCGGCGCTCCGGTTGCCATGAGTGGCAAGTCGATCCTCCTTGGCTGGTTGCGAGCCGCACTCATCGTGGGAGTCATCGCAGGGGCAATCACCACAGCGGTCTCCTTCTCCGGTCCCCTCCCCTCAAAGGGTTGGGAAGCTTTGATCATCACAGTTGCTCTGGTCGTCGCGCTCATGATGACGAAACGCATGAAGTTCTTCACTCAAGCCTCCTACGCGCGTGCCTGCCATCTCGCAGACACCATTGGTTTCGGAGACGAAGCACGCATCATCATCGACCTCGCCTATGGAGAGATTTCGGATCAAGAGGCCGAGTTTCGACTCAACGAGATCGGTGAAGATGGCCAGGACGCCTTTGAGGGTAACGAAGAGTTCGAGACTCACGCAGAGACGTAGCGCGGCAATCACGCTGGGTCGTCATCACTTCGATTTAGCGAACGACAGCGAGCGGCAAATCGTGTTCGAGAGCCCAAGACTCCCACTCTTTCGCGGTCCGCGTTCGAAACACTTCTTGTAGATCTTCCTTTGTCGGATCGACGATTTGCAGTTCACTCTGCAGACGTTCCCAAAACGCGGGTTCCAAGGCAGCGATCGCGATCCATCCCTCGGCTGTCTCATAGAGTCCATAGCCGGCAAAGCCACCTCCCAAGATTCCTCCCTCGGTCGTCATTCCGTATCGCAGTGGGCCAGCAAAGTCGTCTGCGGCCTCTGCCAGACTCACTTCCTCGCAACCTGCCCCTTGTCCACGCTCACGAGCCAGGAGCAGTCCCACAGCCGCTGTGACTGCCTGTTGGGCGCCGCCGATATCTGCGATTAAGGCACGTGGAAGACGAGGCGGGGCAAGCAGACCTAGCTCCGCCTGATACGTGAGATCGTGACCGGGTTCATTCTGCCGTGGCTCCGCAAACCCCACGATCGCAACCTGAACTAACCGGGGATGTCGCTGATGCAGATCCTTCCACGCCAACCCAAGACGCGCGAGCGCAGCGGGTCGACTGGACGTGAGTAGCAGGTCCGTCTGTTCCAGCAATTCCCACAGTTGAGACATCCCCGCTGCCGACTTCAGGTCCAGCTCCAACACCTGCTGTCCCTGCCGAAGATGCTCATAGAAGCCTAGTGCAAATACGGAGAGCGGATCACCGGATGGGGGCTCAATCTTGGTGACCTGAGCCCCCAATTGAACGAACTGGGAACAAACGAGAGGCCCCGGCAGATTGATTGCCAAACTGAGGACGCGGAAACCATCAAGCGGTTGGAGTTTCATCGGTCCAGTTCGTCACAGGGAGGTCGACGTGAGACTAATCAAGCAAATCTTCGCTCAAATTCGCAACTGGCCCAAGACCGATTCTTCGAGCCTATTGCACGCAAGGGATTGTCTATTATACTGTTGGGCTTGAATCCAACATACCGGCTCGTCATGTTCGCGAGCCGGCCCGCTGATTGTTCATTCAGAGGAGCGTCGCTTTGTCACTCACACAGACCGTGATGGAACCGGTAGACATCCAGTCGATGTTCGTGAACAACTCCAACCTGACGTCAGACGACGTCGAGACGATTTTGCGTGCTGCCTCAGGTCCACAAGCCGCCGAATTTGAGCAGGTTGTCCGTGATCTGCATACGGAGGCGTCTGAGACAGGTGATGAGCGGAAGGCCGCACGGGCCGGCATCGGACTGTTCTTCATTGGCAAGCCTGACCAGGCTGCCCTGATGCTCGAAGAGAACGCTGACCCAGCGGCTCGCTTCTATCGCGCTCAGGCTCTCTCGACGCTGGGGCGTCATGAAGAGGCAGCAGCCGAGTTCGAGGCCGCCAGCCAGAAGGGGTATGACCCGATTGAATGCACTCTGCGTCGAGCGGGTGAAATCCGTCACTCGGGACAACTGGACGAGGCAGAGGAGATTGTGCGGGGAACGGGCACCGAAGGAGGAGCCAGTCGTGCTGAATACTCCTACCAAATGGGCTGCATTCTCTCCGACCGTGGTGACGCTTTTGGTGCCATCGAGTACTTCGAACGTGCCGTCGACATGGACCCGCATCACTCACGAGCATTGTTCTCACTCGCGGCACAGAACAGCCTGCACGGCAATGATGACGAAGCGATTCAGCTTTACGAACGAGCGTTGTCCAAGCCACCGTATTATCTGGGGGCAATTCTCAATCTGGGACTGCTCTACGAAGACCACGAGAATAATCAAGCTGCAGAGTACTGCTTCCGTCAAGTGTTGCGGTTCGACCCCCGCAACGAGCGGGCCCTCCTCTTCCTCAAGGACATCGAAGCCACCGGCGACATGTACTATGACGAAGAGACGCTCAAGAATCAGGCCAAGCTGGAGCAACTCCTGAGCCGTCCGATGTCGGACTTCGAGTTGTCAGTTCGCAGTCGAAACTGTCTCGCCAGCATGGACATCAATACACTCGGCGACATGACCACGATCAGCGAGCAGGACTTGCTGGCCGGCAAGAACTTCGGCGAGACATCGCTCACCGAAATCCGTGAGCTGATGGCGATTCATAGCTTGTCGATCGGTCAGAACCTCAATCAGAAATCGCATGCCGAACCAGCCTACTCGCCACAGGACCTCTCTCCGGCCGAACAGGCGATCCTCAGCCGTCCTGTGGCTGACCTCAACCTGTCCGTGCGGTCGCGCAAGTGCATGACACGGTTGGGACTGAACACAATCGGACAGTTGACCAGCCGCACTCCGGACGAGCTCTTGTCGGCCAAGAATTTCGGTGTCACTTCATTGAACGAGATTCGCCAGAAGCTCGGCGAAATGGGGATCAAGCTGCGGAACGATTGAGTTCGCTGTCCGAAATCAATCACGGCTCGCTGTGACCTGAGCCTTCAGGTTCCCAGCGAGCCGTTTTTTTGGCAAACCCACACTGTTGGCGTGAATGTGGCTTTCACTGCGACTCAGTCGCTTTGACGGATCCGTAGGTGTGTTGTGCGGACTCGATGAATGCGCAAGTCTGACAAGTCTCCAGCAGTCGCATCGCCTCATCGGATGATGCGATGGGGGTCATGAACATGTCTTCCACAAGATCATCGTCGAGCTGACTGACCAGATAGACATTGGCCCGATCGACGGCTTGAGCGACTTGGGTGGCAACAACCAGATCGTCGGGAGCCGATCGTCGCAGTGGCTGGAGGGCGTCTCGGGGAGTGCGGCTTTCTCGGATGAGTTCCAGGCCTGGTGTTATCGGGCTCGCGAGGTCACTGAAGACCAGAATCTTCCCCTCCCGCTTCACGAGTTGACGGGCCGTTGCCAGCGCCGCGCCGACTGATGACCAGTCATCGCCTTCAGATTCCCGGTCGACAGCGACCACGACCAACTCAGGTCGTTCGTCGGCATCGACCAGCCAGTCAGCGGTCAATCGTTCTTTTCCCTTCTGAAAAACTGCTTCCATTGCCCCCGCGATGACCTCTGCAATCTGCCCCCTTCCCGCAGGAACGACTTGCAAAGTGAATTGGACCCCGAGCAACCATCCCACTTCGTCGATCGTCTGCCTGAGATTTCGAACGTCGTTGGGGCCCAGTTCATCATGCCCCTGCCCATGAGACTTGCGGACGGCCTCAGCATTCGACAGTCCCGGATACAGGACACTATTCGTGCCTCGAAACCCCAAGACAGGATCGTAGGCGATCGTGCCGACACACAGCACGAAATCGGCTTCCACGACTTCTCGTGCCAGATAGACGCGTTCCCCCGAGGTCGTTGCTGCCAGATAGGCCTGTTGTTTTTCGTTCGATTGATCGTGATAGACCAACTGGATCTGTTCGCGCACATCATCGGGCAGTTCACTCCGAGGATCGGCGGCATCGCAGTTTTCGCAGACTGACGGACGCACAATCATCACATCGGCTGGGTTCACTCCGCATGCGGCCATCACCTCCCAACAGCCCCGAATGAGGGACGGCGCACAAGGGGTGCCGTGGTCGAGTGCGATGACGATCCGATCGTCGGGCAACAAGGCCTGAGACAGAGCCGGAAAGTCGACCGGTGAAGTCAGCCGCTCTCGGAGACGACTGGGGAGATCGTCAATCGGCTCCGGTGCTCGCTGGTGAATCAGCACTCGTTCAGCCGGCACACGGCATTCAAAAACTTCATGCGCTCCATAGGGGAGTGAGATTTCGAGCATAGTCATCGTGTTCGTCGAGGCGCCTCTCGTGTTGGAGAGACTGACACTCCGCTGAAGGGATCAATCGATTTGTTCAGGAATGCAGCCGGCTGGTTGGGAATCACTCGTGGCATGACCTTTGGGACGGACAGAGGGATTTCCCATCCCAAGGCTGCGGAACTATATTGGTTGAAAAGACTCCGGGCAACCTGTTGAGATGCGACCGGTCCATCTCAGGTGTTGGCAAGAAAGTCGGGCTCGTCCTTCTCCGTGAACGTACATCCCGTAATTGCAGTTCGCGTCACATGGCTGACGATGATCAACTCATGGTCCGCATTCAAAGCGGCGACACGACCGCGTTCGACGAATTGGTCGAGCGTTATCAAGGGTCGTTGATGGGCTTTTTCGTCCGTAACACGCGTGATCGTTTTCTGGCGGAGGATCTCACACAAGAGACATTGCTCAAAGTGTTTGACCAATCCTGGAACTATCTGCCGCGCGGCCGTTTTCGTGGGTGGATGTACAGAATTGCCCGCAATCTGATGATTGATGACATCCGTCGGCGTTCACATGACGCCCTCATTCGGTCAATCAAAGGGCAAAGAGATACTGAGGACGATGCTCTCGCCCGGTTGGCGGGAGAGTTTCTGTCGCCGGTTGATTGTGCCAGTGCCCATGAACTGTCGGAACTGGTAGATAAGGCACTCGCACAGCTCCCGGACGAGCAGCGGGTGACGTTCACCCTGTTTCATTACGCGGGGCTCCCTTTAAACGAGGTTGCGGAGATCATGAAGGCGAAGTTGCCCACCTGCAAGAGCCGCTTGCGACTTGCCCGGGAGAAGCTTGGGCAGTATCTCAATCAAAAGGGCGTTCAGGCCCCGACGAACGAATCGTAGGCCATAGAGGTTTGACCTGATGCCCTGTCATTTTCACAATTTGGCTGATCCTTCAGCAAAGGTGTTCCGTTGTATTTGAGGGGCACACGGCAGTTGTAGTAATGAAAAAACGACTGTCGGCTGGAGTTGGGAGTCGCTCTTTTGCCTGCTATTTCCCGAGGAGAGCTGTTAGATGAGTCATTTTAGTCGTCTCACCGATATCGTGACATGCAATCTGAGTTCCATCCTGGCAGAGGCGGACGACCCGTCGACGACACTCGAAGAGATCATCGACGAGATGCGAGCTGGCGTGGAATCAGCCCGGCGGAGCGTGAAAACGGCCGCAGCCAACGAAGTGCGAATTCACGAGGAAGTCGAGGAATTGTCCAACCAGTCAACTTACTGGCAGGACATGGCCCGACAGCACATTCAGGAGAAGCGCGACGATAAGGCGAGACTGGCACTGATGCGCCGAGGTGAAGTCGAGGACCTGATCGCAGGGATCAAACAGCAACACGTTTCGGCCAAGTCGACACTACACCACTTGACCACCACGCTCCACGCGCTGGAAGCTCGTCTCGCAGATGCCACACGTCGCCGCACGGCGGTCTCTGGAAAAGGCGAAGTTTCTCCTGCGACGTCGACCAGTGCGGAAGGTCATGTTTCTGACTCACTCGAATCGGCACACGAGGAGCGTGAACAGCAAATCGAGGACGAGCTCGCCGCGTTGAAGCGAGAACTGGGAGCATGACATTTCGGTCGAACAAGCTGACAGCCTGCACTACGATTGCTTACCTACGCAGAAAAGGCCCTCACCGCAATACGGCGAGGGCCTGAGCAAGACAGCAACCCCACTTGATGCTGACTTCAATGTGAGGGAGGGGCGAGGCGTGAGGGGGAGTCACGCCGGGAGAAAGGGGTCGAAAGAATGGAGTCGGAGCGATTGGCTTACCAGATGTCGCACTGGCCGGCACAGAACTCCAACTCGTCGTCGAAGCCGCTGCCATCCTGCCAGCCGTGGTGGCCTTCAAAGCCTTCAACGTAGTAAGACTGCTGCAGACACTGCATGGCCGAGCCGACGTCTTCGAGTTCGTTGTTGATGTTCAGGGCCAACTCCGCCAAGCCGACAATCATGCCGAGCACACAGATGGTGGCCACGAGCACGAGCTCTGCGGAGATGATGAAGCCGGCATCGTCGTTGTGGAGTTGGGTGAAGAGCTGAGTCATGATGGTCCTCGTGGGTGTGGGTAAAGTTGTCGTTGTCTTGATGGATCATCTGTAAAGCAGCCTGAATGCCAAACGCCGAGCGGTGTTCAGAAAACTTGACACCACAGAATCTTGGCGACACGTAACCCGTGACAGCACCACGGGTAACACGGAGTTGGCAAGGGCGGCTTTGTTCCCCCACCTGTCAACATTCCACAACATGCGATGTTGCGTAACGTCACCGCAGTTCGGACGTGAACGGCGTTCTAGTCGTTAAACCGTCTGTCGATCAGCACTTGCGCCATGATGCCAAAACGCAACACGTGGCCTTTCAGCAACATCGACCTCACGGGGGTCTCGCGACCCTCGCTTGCGGCTTAGCACGACCAGAAAACGTCCATTGCACGCGACGCAATCATCGGGAGACTCACGTCACCCCGTTCTCCAGGTGGCAGCATTGAAGTTCAGATGGTGCAACGCCAAGGTGTGCGACATGATCCACTCGCAGGGAGGAAGTCGTTGACTCCACAACCGAACAGCGTTGTTGCGCCAATTGAATTGCCGAGGGTAACAAAGGCGGTCGTGGTCTCGCAGTTGTTGTTCTCGACCGGTAATGTGTTGACGACCGGCGGTTTCCTCTACTACTACGCCAACGCCTTCAGTCCTACGGCTCTGCAGTTCTCCCTGTTGCTGATTCTTCCAGAGCTCGCAGAGACATCCGGGTTGTTCGCTCGTCCGGTGGCGGGGTGGGTCGGGAGTCGCAAGCGGACATGGCTGACGTGCCTGCTGACAGGACGGGTCTTCGCGTTGGGCGTGCCCTTGATGGCTGCTCCCGTCATCACGTCCGGCCATGAGTGGCCGTTCGAGATCATCATCGGCTGGGTCGCAGTGTGGTATGTTCTGCAGGGGATCGCGTATGCATGCTTTATCTCGTGGCTGACCGACCTCGCACCCCAGACCGATTGGGGAAAACTCTTCGCCCGCCGCAAGCTGGCCATGCTGGCGATCATGATCGTCGTGCCGGTGGTGGCAGGGCAACTGCGAAGTCAGTGGGCCAATACGCTTCCGGAGCAAGAGAAGCTGATCACGTATGTCTCGATCTTCGTGATCGGCAACGCCCTGGTGATGATTTCGGTTCTGCCGTTGCTCAAGCTGCCCGAGATGGCGACCGGATCTGGCATGTCTCCCTCGGCAATCAGACGTAAAAGAATGTCGCATGTGCTGCGAGATGCGCTTGTTCAACCGTCGCTGCGTTGGATGCTGCTTCATGGGTGGTGGTTGTCGTTTGCTCAGGGACTCACTCAGGCGGCCTTCTTTCGATATCAGGTCAACGTGTTACACCTCTCGGTCGAGACATACTACGTGCTCAACGGCTTGATGCTGTTGATTCAGATGCCTCTGACGATGTTCGCAGGGCGACTGTCGGACGATGGGCTGGACAAGCCCACTTTGTTCTGGAGCGTGACACTTGTCAGTGGAGCGATGCTATTTTGGCTGGCCGCGACCCCCGACTTGTGGTGGCTGCTCGTCGGAGCGTACGTGATGTGGGGCCTGTTCGGCTTCGTCAACATCTGTGGACGCAACCTGCTATTGAAGCTGTCTCCTCCGAGTGACAACACAACTCAGGTGGCTCTGTTCCGGCAAGTCGGCGGATTGTTCGCAGCGATTGCAGGATTGCTGGGTGGCTGGTGGCTGGACAGCATGACTGAAGCGAGCACGTCACTGCTGCTGGCCGGGCTCGCTCTCGGACCGTTTCAGGTCGTGTTTCTGGTGTCGTTTCTCGGTCGACTGACTGCAGGGCTGTGGTTGTTACCGATTCAACAACCCAAATCGGAGACATGACGTCATTCCGCACCCATGGTTGCCAACTCCGCAGGAGTCGAGCCGTTCGTTGTAGCGACGCCGTTCGTGCGCTCGGGACGTTCACGAGGAGCGGGCTTAACGCCGCCGAGTTCGCCCAGTCGCGTCATCAGGAGTTCCGTCACCTCATCCAGAATTGCGGGTGTCGGTTTGCGATCATAGTAGTGTGAGAGGTCGATGGGGTCGCCGTATGTCACGTAGGCTTTTGTCCGCTTGAGAAACGAGTTCACCATACTCGACCCTTGGGGGGCGTCGTGAATGAATGCAGGAAAGACGGGAGCTTGAGACCTGACCGCGAGCCATGCGATGCCGGTGCTCGCGGGGAGCAGTCCGTCGCCCGTGTTGATGCGTCCTTCGGGGAAGATGCCGACGAGATTCCCGGCTTTCAGCCGACGCAGGGCGGTCTTGGCGGGTGCCATGTCTTTGCCGTCGCGTTCCACAGGAATGCACCCCATGATGCCGCAGATCATCCCCACAAGGCCGCCCATCTCGACGTATTCTCGCGCCGTCATGAACTCCAGACGTCGGACACAGTGTCCCTCCAGTTTCTCCTGACTGGCCGAGCAGAGCAGGAAGGGATCGACCGGGCTACGGTGGTTGGCGATGACGAGACCGCTCCCCTTCGCCGGGAAGGGGCACTTTGCGTGAATCCGTTGACGACACATCAGTGTGGTAAAAAGACGTGTGATCGCGTGAATCACCCACACCATCCAGCCGTCCGGGCATTGCACGGATTGGTACGCCACAACTGCAAAGGCCGCCAGCGCATAGGCAACGAGAATCAAGATGGCCCAACTCTCCGGCGACATTCCTGTTCCTTTCAACATCAAAAAGTTCGCGATCATGCTTCAGGGCGTGCGGGGCACATGTTTGCAGGTCAGCACAAGGGGGGCAATGCTGAGTTACGTCAGAAATCACCGGCAGAAGCGTCACACTCTCCAAATCGACGGTAACAGACTGTCTTGATCAATCAGAGATGCAGGCGGTCTCAACAGAAATCACCGATCGCTCCGTTCTTGTGACCTGCCGCAAGAGTGACGAAGAACGTCTCAGACGGTATTATCATGGGCCTCAGCGAGGCTCATCAGATCGAAACACCCCTCTGCAGACATCCTCAAGGGAGATCCCTCCATGACGACCACACGCCGCAGCTTCCTCAAGCAGTCCGCCGGTTTCGGAGCCGTGATTGCAACGCCCTCATTATGGACCGGGTCGACGCGTGCTGGTGACGCCAACAGCCGCAAAACAGTCGCCTCAGTGGGTGTCGGCGGCAGTCGAGGTCGTTACAACCGGGGTGGTTCGATTGCCCGTAACGCGTCGAAACTGGGGCGTATGATCGCGGTGTGTGATGTCGATGACATGCATGCCTACGAGTTCAATTCCGAGTTCGGCGGCGGACTCAACATGTACCGCGACTACCGGGTAATGTTTGAGCAGGAACGGCCGGACATCGTGACCATCGGCACCCCCGATCATTGGCACATTCCGATCGCGATCGCTGCCCTGCGAAACGGGTCGGACGTCTACTGTGAAAAGCCGCTGACACTCACGATTGAGGAAGGCATTCGGGTTCGCAAGGTCGTGGAAGAGACCGGGCGTGTCTTCCAGGTCGGCACGCAGCAACGGAGTGAGAACGACTCCAAATTCCTGCAGGCGATCGCAATCGTGCAGAGCGGACGACTCGGGAAGAACGTCAATGCGTATGTCGCCATCGGAGGAGCACCCGCAGAGGGACCGTTTGAGACCTACGAGCCTCCAGCCGACATCGCCTGGGATATGTGGGTCGGACCGGCACCCGAAGCCGCCTACTGCGAGGAGCGACGGAAGATGTTCCGTTGGTTCTTCGAGTACTCTGGCGGCAAGATGACCGACTGGGGAGCCCACCACATCGACATCGCCCAATGGGCACTCGGACAGGACCACTCGGGTCCGACCAAAGTCAGCGCCAACGGCAGCTTCCCCCCCCTCGTGCCGGACAACCTCGACTGGGACGCGTTCCTCGACGGGGAGATCCCCCTGCCAAATGGCTTCAACACGGCCACGACCTTTCACATTGACCTGGAGTTTGACAACGGTGCGATCTTGAGTGTGAATGATCACTACAAACGGGACGAAGGCAACGTTGACTTCGGCAATGGCATCCTCTTTGAGGGCGACGAAGGCCGCATCTTCGTCAACCGCGGCAAGCTCACCGGCAAGCCGGTCGACGACTTGACTGACGCCGACAATGCCGAACTCGCTGAGCGAGTCATCGAACTCTACAAAGGCAAGCAGCCGGGCGACCACATGCGTAACTTCTTCGAATGTGTCGACACCCGCGAGCAGCCCATCTCGGACGTCGTCACCCACCACCGCACGATGACCTCCTGCCACCTGTGCAACATTGCCCTCATGTTGGGCCGCGATCTGCAATGGGACCCGCAGAACGAAACCTTCATCGGCGACGAACAAGCTGTCGCCCTCATGTCCCGCAAGTCACGAGAGGGATACGTCGCCTACGCCTGAGTCCCGGCAGGACCGGCTCCTGCCGGTCACGAGTGAGAACGAACGACGAATCACAGTCTCGCCCGGCGGGAGCCGGGACTACGCAACATTTTTGCATTTTCCAATATTTTCCGTGTCAGGTTCCGCCATACCGTCCGTATTGTTGGTGATAGAATGGCAAACGCACGGTTGTTAGAGGCCACGGGCATGCTCGTGAGTCTCCCCCGTCGACATGTGGCTGCTCCGCCTGCCGACACGGCGACAGGCAGAGTCACGATTGCAATCACCGACATGTCGATGGTCCTGGCCGCGTCGCCTGATGATCGTCAGCCATTCGTCACCCGGACCGGCCGGTCCACTTTTTTCGGACCATCACCACCGCCCGATCACAATCACCATCACGTTAGCCGCGAGGCAACGCCGATCGCCACCGGGGCAATCACCCTGCCCGACGGCGTCACGCAATGCGCTCGGCGTAAAGAATGAGCTGCGTCCCCTTTTTCTCCCCCTGCCGTCTCTCACTCGTTGTCTAGCAACTCTTGAGCCTCTTTGGCAGCGGTGGTGTCGGGAAACTCCTCAATGATGTCACGGAGCCACCTCTCTCCCAACACGTTGCCGTTGTCGAGGAGCTTCTTAGCGAGCGTCAGTTTGCCTGCAGCCCGCTCCTCAGGGGCTTTCTGCGCCGTACTTGGCTTTACCTCTTCCGAATCGTCAGTATTGGAGGCCTCTTCAGGCATCGGTTGCGATTCTTCCAAAACAGGTTCTGACTCCTCCACGTCATCGAGTGCTGATCTGAGCCAATCCGTTGTAATCTTGAGACGAAGAAATCCTTTACCATCGAATGCTTTGGCTGGAAGCTCCAGTTTGAGGAAATTGGATTTTTCGATGGGAACTTCGAAGACGAGCAAGTCGGTGATGGATTGCTCGGGGTAGATCGATTCAGACGAGACCTGCCCTTTGATCTTACTCGTTATGCCAAAGCCAATCCGCTGGTATCGGTTCCCAAGATCGTCTTCGAGAGACGCAGCATGGGCGGCGCTAAATTGAGAGCCTGACCACCCCTTGTATTCGATTTTTTTCGAGTCGCCAATGTTTTCGATCGATAAGGCAATCTGAAGCAACTTCTCCTGTGATTCTCCATCATCCCCAAAGCCCTCAGTTGCAACGAAGTCGACGGTCACGGACTGCACTTTTACTCGCACATCACCTTGCTGAACGGCGTTGCTTGCGTCAGCCCACTCATCAACTTCAACCTCGGGTTCAGATTCCGTCGCCCCTGCTTGTTCCGTCCCGTTCGTCGACGCCTGATTGGATCCATTTGCGACTGTTTGATCCGGTGCATGTCCAGCGTCATCACCGACTACTACCTGATTCGTTTCAGTGGACTTCTCCATCTCCTCCAACGATTCGTGAAGTGCCTGATCAATTGCCTCAAGTCCTTCTCCTGTTGCCACAATGGCTGCACTAGTTGCGAATGTAACGCTGATCGTGATCATTAGAGCAAGAGCACAGACAGCTGTGCCTGCGATTGGAAAACCAATTCCCGCGAACTTCCGTGTGACCGCCACGATGCCGCCGCCGATTCCTAGCAACAGCCCAAGACCGCTTAAAGGCGTTCCAAGAATCCCGATTAGAGGAATCCAACAGATTATCAATGCGAGAATACCAAGGATCAGTGATACGATTCCGAGACTGTTCGACCAGTTGGACCTTTCAGGTGCATTCACTTGTACGGCAACATTTAGTTGGTGCGCGCGTGAGTGGTCCACAAGTTGGGGCGTCACAGGAGCCGGAGACACTGCCGGAGGCTCGCCTCTTCGAGCCGGAGGCTTGCTTCTTCGAGCGAGCTTACTCTCAGGAGCATGTGGAACATGCACAGTCTCACCACATTCCTTGCACTTTCCTGACTTCCCAGCCGCCTCACTGCGGACTTTGATCTCGTGTGTGCAATGGGGACATGAGAAGACGATCATCGATTTGCTCCGCCCAGATGTAAGAGTGCTCGAGTTCTTAATTCATTCGAGTCCGTATTTTCGATGCTACTCAGATTCGATTGCCGTTGCCACTCTTTGGTCTGACACAGTGACGTAGGCTGGGTTAGCGAAGCGTAACCCAGCTTGATTCGCTTGCTTGCTGGGATACGCCTGTCGGCTATCCCAGCCTACGTCACTGTGGTGCTTGCGTGCCAGAGTGCCCCGTTGAGGCGATCTTCTACGAAGGGGATGTGCCGACGCCGTGGGCACCTTACATCAAATTGAACGCCGAGATAGCGCCGCAGTTGCCGCGAATCATCGAGAAGCGAGAGCCGCTTATCACGTCTTGATGCACGAGTTTGTTGATGGATGAGAGTCAGAAAAACAGGGTCACAATGTAGGTGACAAAACCACCTCCAATGAACCAGTAGCTCAGGAGTCGAATCCGCCTCTGGCGTTCGTGAGGAACGAGTTCCGCAGCGAGACTCAAGACTCCAGCAAAGCCGATCACGGCACCACTCAGAAACATCCCAAGATCTGCCCCGTTCCAGCCATCACGACAGATCAAGAATCCAAGCAACCACAGCGTGGCCGATTCGGTCAAGGCCACGACGAACTGTTGCCACCAATTCAATCGTGAGAGTGGCTTCGACATGTTTACGAACAAACTTTTTTGCGACGGAACTTGCGGCGACTCGTCCTGTCACACGAGGCCGTCGTACAACACCTCTGGCTCCGCGTGTCCCGGGCGGTAGAGGGTGAGGCCGCCGTGCTCGTTGTTGATGCGGGCGATGCAGTCGGGTTCGCCGTTGGCGGCGCGGTCGAGGATGGCTTCGAGGGCCTGGACGGCGGCGACGACCTGGCGGTCGTTGGCGAGGTCGTTGTAGGCGAGTTGACGCATGAGAGTGAGGCGGTCGTCGCGGCCGGCTGATTCGCCGCCGTGTTCGACGAAGGCGACCTCGCGGACGAAGCGTTCGAAGACCTCGATGCCGTAGCCTTGCTGGGAGCGTTCGCCCCACGGTTCGAGGAACGTGCCGGTGTAGTGGTTGTTCATTGAGATCTTCATGTCGAAGGGGGACTTGCCTTCGCTCCCCCCGTTTCCGGGAGTGGCCGTTCCAGTAACGTAGGCCCAGCTCCCGCCGGAGCATGAGATTCCAGACAGTGAAGAAATCAAAGGCAAGGATGGTCAACCTTCGTTGCAGCGTTGGCAAATCCCCGGGACTCGGATCGTCATTGCCCGCGTCCTCGAAGGCCCGCAGCGGCATGAGTATCTCTTTTCACCCTGTACGGTGGAACGGGCCGCCGATTACTACGAGGACGTGAGGTCTTTGCCATATCGGAGTACCAGTCCGACGGTCTCGGAGGGGCTCTACGAATGGTACGTCTCTGCTCCCGGGACCCTGAGGATGGCTTACCTCGTTGACAGGCTGCTCGGATGGGCGCGTGACCGCATGGGGGGACTGGTTATCTGGCAATGGGTCGGCTTGGGGATGTCCGCCATCGCTGCCCTTGCGCTCGTGTTTGTGCTCTATCGCCTCCAACGACGACGAGTCTCCGAGTTTCGTGAAACAAATCTGTTTCGCTACCTGCTCACACTCTGGTTCCCGATCACGGTGCTGATCATTCCGATACTGTTCAAGAGCTTTGCTCGCGAATCCTTGGGAGTGCGCGGAACGCCCCTGTATGTGCTCTGCTTCGCCTCAAACGTGGCAGTTCTGCTGGCGATCCCGGTGCTGGTCTTTGCGATCTGTAACCGTGTTGCCGGAATGGTCATTTCTTCACCGAGTATCAATCCCCGAGGTCTGGATGCGCAGTTTGCCAGAATCGTTGCCAAGCTGACGGCCGTCATCGGCTCGACGATCGTTCTGCTGGAGGGTGGACAAAGCCTGGGGATTCCGCTGACCACATTGTTGGCCAGTTCGGGCGTCGGCGAGT
The DNA here is from genome assembly GCA_029259815.1 of Planctomycetaceae bacterium. Lineage (GTDB taxonomy): Bacteria > Planctomycetota > Planctomycetia > Planctomycetales > Planctomycetaceae > JAHBXU01. Next base: position 14,899 of record JAJDEJ010000243.1, read on the forward strand.
TTGCGGTCGCGTTGGCGGCTCAGGACACGCTGCGGAACCTGTTCGGCACGATCACATTGATGGCCGACAAGCCATTTCGCGTCGGCAAACGGATCATCATCGATAAGTACGACGGAGTTGTCGAAGAGATTGGGCTCCGTTCGATACGGATTCGCCTCCTGACCGGCCATCAAGCGACGATCCCCAACGACCAATTGGCCAGCAGTGATATCGAGAACGTCGGTCGCCGCCCACACATTCGCCGCGTGGCCGACCTCAACGTGCCACTCGATACTCCACGAAAGAAAATCGAGAAGGCGTTGGAGACGATTCGGGCGGCGCTCGAGAACCACGAGGGTCAGACTCCCGACTTTCCGCCGCGAGTGTTCTTCAACGAGATCAGTCCGGAATCGTTAATTATCCGAATCATCTACTGGTACAGCCCCCCCGACTATTGGAAGTTTTTGGCCTTCAGCGAGAAGGTGAACCTGGAAGTCTTTCGTGCCTTTGACGAACAGGGCGTAACGTTTTCCAAGCCGTTCCGTGTCTCGACTGCGACCATGGGAGACCGTGATCCGCACGAGACAGAGTCCGTCGATGCCGCCGCAGCAGACGGGTCGTGCCGATAGACCATTTTCGTGGTTTCTGTGCAGGAGCTTGTTCGAGGAATGACCTCTGCCTGCTGAGAGGCCCTCCTGCATGACACCTGAAGAACAACTTTCGAATTGCTCCAGTGCATACCAACGATCGAATGTGTGATTCCCTTGCCAATGAGGGAGAGCCGGCTGGTCCAATCTTCGAATGATGTGTGGCCGTCCGGGATCATACAGTCGAAGTGGTTAAGATTGGTTCACTTCATATCTCTGTGGCCCCTTGTTTGAAATGGTGACAAACAGATGTAACTCACTCCGGAAAAGCATGAGGACTACTGGCAACGTGGATGGACGATCGTTGAAGACGTCTTCACGGCAACAGATGTGGATGCCATCGCGCACCTGGCGACCACATTGTGTGAGGAGGAACTAGTGGCTCACCCAAGCTGAATTGACTGGTAGAGGGTTTTGAGTTTGATGCGGGCGTCTTCAGTCGTGAATCGCCAAGTGACTTTGCATTCGGCAGCGTTTCGTGAGTCTTCCCAAGCAGCGACTTCGCGGATGAGCGTG
>JAJDEJ010000244.1 GCA_029259815.1 Planctomycetaceae bacterium
GGTGTCAGTTTTTGTAGAGCGGACACACACTCCGTAGGACGGACTTCCAAGTCCGTCCAGACATACCTTCAAAACGGTGATGACGAGCAAGGGACCAAGGAATGGACGGATTTGGAAATCCGTCCTACGAAAAACTGACACACTCGGAGCGTGATAGCGACTTTCGCTCAGAGATATCGCAAGCCATCAACCACAGTCTGAGTCGGCAGCATGGCGATCGTGTGGAGCGCATCACCAAAAGGGTCGGTAGGGTTAGGACGCACTTCACCGATGACTCGTTCCTCGTAGCGGTCGGGAGTCAGGCAGAGGATCTCATGCAGGACAAGTGATCCGCCATACTTCTCCACACAGTTTTGGCCGGGACGAATCAGACGGCCGTTGAGTTGATGGATACGCCCCGCCATCCGGGAGCCGTACAGGGTGATACTCACGGGAGTCTGCGGATGAGGCGTGTAGGGGCCGCATAACTTGGTTGAGTACATCAGATGCAGATTACTGTCCCAATTGCCCGCACGGCCGTTCGTCGTGAACATCCAGTAGAGTCCATCCTGTCGGAAGATCACCGTGTCGGCTCCGTAAAAGTCATCAAGGAGCACACAGTGCTGTGTCCAACGATCAGGAAACTCCTCGCAGCGGTACAACACAACCTGCCCGCTCTCCAACTGCTCCGGAATCATGTAGTAGGTCCCCTCATCCTCGAACACGTACGGGAACGACAAGTGACAATCAAGTCCGAGAATCTTCTGAGGATCGGTAAAGCCTGTCTCGCGGTCGTACTCCATCACCGAGATGTGAGCCCGCTCTTTCTCGTAGACATACTCCTCGACGAACAGGTGAAGTCTGCCATCACTCTCGATCGCACACGGGTCTGCAATAAAGTGATCAGACCGCGGCTCGTACCAGTCAATGTCCTCGATTGGCTTACCGTTGAGTGATGACGTGTCATGGGGCCAGATGCCAATTGACCACTGAGCCGGACGACTCTTGCCTGTGAGCTTGCCAACCAAAGAACGCAGCATCGCACGACCGCCAAACTTGAGCATCTGCGGAGTCGTTGGCTTGCGACAGGGAGCTTTCTCATACGGTTTCGACGTCAGGGGGAACGTTTCCAGAAACTCCTGCGGAGAGGGAACCTTCCTCAACAGCTCTTCAACCGCACGGCGAAAGAGGATTGTGCCCGTCTCCTGCTGCCGGGCCAGATTGATCATCGGCGAGGTTGGATGTGTGCGGACGTACGTCTTCGACAACACACGTCCGCCCCCGGGTGAGTTGTCCACAACCTCTAGAGTGATCCCGGAAACCGGGTTGTTCTCGTAAACTTCCCAGAAGCCGGGGCACTCCCCTCGGTAATCGTCCGTGTCGCTGTGCCGATACTTCCAAACGCCGTAGGTGGCCGCCTGAAGGATTTCACCGATGAGGCCATCGAACCCGAAGCTCAGCAGAATGTCCAGCGCCTCATCACGGATGCCATCGACATCCCGCTCGTCGAGTCGCAGTCGTCCGCCCTGCTGGTGAGGCACAACGGTCCGCTGCGAGACATCGTACAGACACTCGGAGAGATCGAGCTCCTCGTGCAACCATCCGTTTGCAGCAGCACGGCGTTCGTCAATCGCCATGAGCCGATAGTACAGTGCATGATTCGACCGCAACCTCTCCCACAGGCTCTGTGGCTCCCGTGCCGGTCGCTCTCGGCCATCGAGAACGACGAGTCCCAGTTCCAGCCGGTCATGTGAGAGAATGAAGTCGATGACGTCGGTCACCCATGCGTCGACCGTCAGACTGTCGAGCAGGAGACCGATCCGCAATGGCCGCTCAAGAGGCCTTGTCCGCTCGTCATGGAGATCGACTTGAGACACCAGTTCGCCACCCAATTCGCCGCACAAACGGAAGTATGCACGCATCACCTCTTCTGGGAGAATAGGTCACTGGCAACTCTTGGAACGGCCTGCGCCCATGTCGATCGTGAAGCGAATGTCGATTGCAATGAACCGCCCGCACAACTGACATCCAGCGACCCGACAACACCCTCACAACTGTCACAATTCGCACGAATGTCACTACGACGCCAGACCCGTCTGCGTCGACGGAGCAGCGACTGAAGCCGGTCGTGCATGCCCGTTCGTCCACGGGGGGAACAACCGTGTTGGCAACCATCCCGCCTTGTGAGCGCTGATCAAAACGGCTGTCAAAAGCGCCCCCACGCTCCACAAAGCAGCCGTCGTTGCAGCTTGACCGAGTGCCCGTACTAAGCCATGAAATCCGACGCCGCCAGTCCATAACAGTTGACCCCCATCAGCGAAGTGAAGGCATACCGCAGGAGCAATGCACTCAACACATCGAACGGATTTTGGCTGTACAGCAGTGTGACAACCTGTGAGTGTTTCTTCGGCGCCGAGACTTCAGGATTCAACTCAGCGACAGCAGCGCGCTTCGGGAACTCAGACATGCCGGAACTCCTCAGATCAGAGAGGGGAGAAGAGACATCCACAACGTTCCAGCTCACCTCAATCGAGGTGGCGCGCGTTCCTACGAGTTCACCATCAACGTCCATTAGAAGAAACTCCGCTCTCCTCGGAAAATGGCGCACTTTAGCCACGGCCATCGGGAGCGTAGCTCTCTCTCCTGCGATGGCTGTCCATTGCCAACCATCCCAGTGCCCCGAAGGTCAGCAATGCAACCCACCGCCACCACGCCAGTCCGAACACGACCGTCGCATTGAACATCAGGAATCCCACGACCAGATGCATCCCGATGACGTACCCGCGAGGCAGCCGATCCAGCCCACGTCGCCAACTCCACACGACGTCGATCACCCACCACAGCTGGAAAGCGTAATTCACCCACACTCCGCCGCCCCAGTGCCAACCGGTCACCGCCGCCGTCTGCTCAGTCGTGTGAGCGTACGCTGCTTCATGACTCCAGTCGTGGACGAAGTGAAACGCAGCCACCACGTGCAGCAACAAGGCGACACAGCCAATCGTCCACACCCAGCGGACAACGATCTCCCACCTCATTCGACGTTCTGCATCAACCGGCCAGCCACGAAGATCCACGCCCAACCGCAGGACATACGCCATCACCATCATGCGAGCCGTCATCAGGACAGTGATCTCACCCATCACTCGCGCTCTCAACAGTCATTGAATCCGCGTCAATCCGCCCGATCCGTGTCATCCGCGTTCCATCATCTCTCGATAATCCCACTCTGACAAAGCCAGACCAGCGACACGCTTGATGCCACGCCCCCTCTCCCCGACAATGCCGCTCGTTCGTTGGACCCACGGGGCGTAGCCCGTGGGCTTCTATTCGCTACTCCCTATTCGCGATTCCCTCCACACCATGTCTGTCCATGACCTCACACGCAAGCTGCAACGCACCAATGATTCCAAAATCGTCCTGCTCGTCGCGGACGGACTCGGCGGGCTGCCACTGGAACCCGGCGGTCAGACCGAGTTGGAGACCGCCAACACGCCCCACCTCGATGCCCTCGCCGCACGCGGCACACTCGGCATGAGCGTCCCCGTCCTGCCCGGCATCACGCCCGGCTCTGGACCGGGGCACCTCGGTCTGTTCGGCTACGATCCGCTCGAATACCAGATCGGTCGCGGCGTCCTCGAAGCCCTCGGCATCGACTTTGACCTCGGCCCGAACGACGTCGCCATCCGAGGCAACTTCTGCACGCTCGACGACGACGGCAACATCCACGACCGCCGCGCGGGTCGAATTGGAAACGACATCGCCGCTCCACTCTGCGAGAAGCTGGATCAGATCAAGATCCCCGGCATCGAAGTCTTCGTACGACACGTCAAGGAGTACCGACTGGTCGTCGTCTTCCGGGGCGAAGGACTCGGCGGTGAGGTCGATGACACGGACCCTCAGAAGGTTGGCGTCCCTCCTCTCGACCCGGTCGCTCGTGATAACGTCTCGAACAAGACCGTCGAAGTCGCCCAACAATTTCTCGCTCGAGCCCGCGAAGTGCTCAAGGACGACCGACCCGCCAACTTCCTCACCCTGCGGGGCATCGCGAAACGACCGCCCATCCCCACGTTCGAGGAAGTCTACGGAACCCAAGCCGCTGCGATTGCCGTCTACCCGATGTATCGCGGTCTCGCGCGGCTCGTCGGCATGGACATCGTCGGCCCCAGCGACACGCTCGATGATCAGATGGACTGGCTCAAGAAGTCCTGGGATGACTACGACTTTTTCTTCGTGCACTACAAGTACACCGACTCGACCGGTGAAGACGGCAACTTCGACGCCAAGGTCCAGCGCACCGAAGACGTCGACGGCTGCATCCCCCAGATCATGGACTTGGGCCCAACCGTGCTCATCGTCACGGGCGATCACTCGACCCCCAGCAAGATGAAGTCGCATAGCTGGCACCCCGTGCCCACGATGATCGCCGCCGACCTCTGCCGCTACGACGGCAGCACAGCCTTCGGCGAGAAAGAGTGCCGCGCCGGAGGGCTCGGCCAGTTTGAAGCCAAGTACCTCATGCCCATGGCCCTCGCCCACGCTGGTCGGCTGGAGAAGTTCGGGGCGTGAGAGGTTGTTGGGCGATTTATTTCACCGCGGAGGCGCAGAGACGCGGAGGACGCGCGGAGATGTTGGAGCAGGAACGATTGACTGGAGAGATCATTGGAGCAGCGATCGAGGTCCATCGTGTTCTTGGCCCGGGGCTCTTGGAACCCGCTTATCAGAGTTGCTTGGCGAGAGAATTCACACTGCGAAACATCCCTTTTCAGAAAGAATTGAAGCTGCCGATCGAATACAAAGGGATGAGAGTCGAGCCCGGCTACCGCATCGATTTCATCGTGGCAGAGAAAGTCGTGGTCGAGACCAAAGCCGTCGAAGCCATCATTCCCGTCCATGAAGCACAACTTCTGACTTACCTCAAACTGATCGGACTCCCTGTGGGCCTCATCATCAACTTCCATGAACCCCTCCTGAAAAATGGGGTCCTCCGACGAGCTAATACTCTCTCCGCGTAACCTCCGCGTCTCAGCGCCTCCGCGGTAAAATTCCGTGATCCGAAACATCGTCAGCCCCGTTCACTCCATCGACAAAGGAACTCCATGACCGACGAAACCTCCACTCCGAAGGAAGCCATGATGTCGAAGGGAAACAAGTCCGAAGAGGGTGTCATTCTGGTTGCCTACCCGAAGATCATCTTCATGTGGCCCGCGTGGGCCGTTGCGATCGCGGGGGCTTTTTTTCTGTCGTTCGTCGGGGCAGAGGGAAACATCGCCGTCGTCATTACCTGGACCTTTTTGACCGTGCTCTCGGTCAATCTGGTGGTGCTCGGTTTCGACTTTCCGCGGACCACCTCGCTGACTCTGTTCTTCATCGCGGTGGCACTCGTGCTCGGCGCAGCACTGATGGTGGTGTATTTCCCGAATGTCCTGCCTTCGTTTGAAGGCTGGCTCACGTCACTCGAGCCACGTGCGAATGCCACGTTCTACTGGATCATCTCGATCGTATTCGGCCTGATCTTTTTGGGCGTGGCCATCAACCGCAAGTTCGACTACTGGGAAGCCCGTCCCAACGAGCTGCTGCACCATCACGGCATCCTCAGCGATCTCGAACGCTTCCCCACGCGGCAACTGCGTGTCGAGAAGGAGATCAACGACATTTTTGAGTACATGCTGATGGGCTCCGGCCGACTGATCCTCCACCCCAGCGGCGAACGCAAAGCCATCGTCCTCGAAAACGTCCCCATGATCTCCAAGAAAGAAAAAGCCCTGACCAAACTCCTCGGCGCCCTCCAGGTGCAGGTTCGGGAGCAGAGCGACCATTAGAATAAAATGGGGAAGTCAGTTGCAAAATGCCGCATTTTTCGCTTGAATCTGTAGGCTGAGGCAATTTGTGCTGGTTTTTGCGGCCTCAAAGCGTGTGATTCAACAAATCGATTCGTTTGCACTTGTTTTTCGCGCAACCGTGTCCGATACTTATGACAACACACCCGTCCCGCCTCTCTCGCTTGTCGATGACGCGCATCTTGGGCGGGTTTTTTATGCGCCTCCCTCGTTTTCACGAGGTTGAGTGTGGAGCGGGGTCAAATGAGTAGACCCCGAATCCACTACACCAAGACGTGGCTCTCCATCTCGGACCAAGTTGCGCAACTGGAAATCCGCGGTTTGCAGATTCCTGACCGACAATCTGCGGAGGCATTTCTTGGTCACATCAATTACTACCGCTTCGCAGGATTCTGTTTGGCTTTCCAAGATGCTCAGCGGGATTTTCTAGACAATACAACTTTTGCTGACATCAAGTTCGCCCACCAGTTTGACACGGTCCTTCGAGATCTCTTCACAGAGGCCTTGGAGTTGATTGAGGTCGATATCAGAACACTTACAGCATACACCTTTGGGAAACTCTATGGTCCCTTCGGGCACACGAAGGCGGCGAATTTCCACCAACGATTTGATTTTCGTGTCGCACATTCCGATTGGATTCAGAAACTTCATGACGAGTCGAAGCGGTCGAGTGAACTCTTTGTGAAACATTTCCGGAGGAAGTACAGTGAGTTTCCTGACCTACCGATTTGGACTGCCACCGAGGTGATGTCGTTCGGAGGCTTGTCTCGCATGATCGGTGGAATGAAAAAAGGTGACCGGAAGCGTATTGCGAATGAGTACCAACTGTCACCAAAAGTCCTGTCAAGCGTGACACATCACCTCGCATATGTCCGCAATCTGTGCGCACATCACTGCCGCTTGTGGGACCGCATTTGGTCGATCAAACCAGACTTGCCTGACAACGCGAACTGGCGCCATCCGAACGCAGTTGCAAACGATCGTCTGTTTGCCACGCTGCTGTTGATGAAGCAAATGATGTCCCGCAGCCCGGCCATTGAGGTCGAAGCAGCAGAGTGGAAACGAAGAGTCGAGGACTTGTTCCAAGCTCCTCCGAACGTCCCTGACCCAGTAGCAACGATGGGGCTTCCCGTCACTTGGCAAACACATCCGGTTTGGAAATAGTCTCGTTTTTAATTCGTCTTTGAGTTGCAAACAGCCATGCCTCTGCTCGGTGCTCACATGTCAATCGCGGGTGGCTACTACAAGGCCGTCAAGGCGGCGGCTGAGTTGGGGATGGAGACGGTGCAGATCTTTACCAAGAACAACAACCAGTGGCGGGCGAAGGTGCTCACGGATGAAGACGTGCGGTTGTTCAAGGAGGCGATGGTGGAGAGTGGGCTCAAGCTGCCGTGTGCGCATGACAGCTATCTGATCAACATCGCCTCACCGAAGGATGACTTGTGGAAGAAGTCGCTGGACGCACTGGTCATCGAGATGGAGCGGGCGGAGGCGTTGGGGCTGGCGGGGGTCGTGATGCATCCGGGGAGCTTTGTCGACAGTAGCGAGGACGCCGGGCTGAAGCGGATCGTCAAGGGGCTCAACGAGGCGATCAAACGCACGAAGGGTTTCGCTGTCGAGTTCTGGCTGGAGAACACGGCTGGCCAGGGGACCAACCTCGGCCACCGCTTCGAGCACCTAGCGAAGCTCATCGACGGCGTGAAGGACAACTCCCGCATCGGTGTCTGCATCGACACGTGTCACACCTTCGCAGCCGGGTATGGATTGAAGTCGAAGAAAGAATACGACGCGACCATGTCCGAGTTGGACGATGTCGTCGGTCTCGACCGCATTCGAGCATTCCATCTCAACGACAGCAAGAAACCGCAGGGCAGCCGCGTCGACCGACACGACCACATCGGCGAAGGCGAACTGGGGCTCGACCCGTTCAAACACGTGCTCAACGACAAACGCTTCGCCAAGCTGCCGATGTACCTCGAAACCAAAAAGGAAGACCGCGACGGCGAACCAATGGACGCCGTCAATCTGGGGACGCTGCGGTCACTGCTGAAGTAGTCGCTGGTCAGATCTGAGTTGACAGCTAGGGGTGGCAGGGTCAGTAGCGAAGCGGATGGCCCTGGCATTGGGCGTCCACTCGCGCCGGGGCCTTGCGCTTCGCTTCAGAACCCGCCACCCGTCGTGAATCTGGTGTCTGATGGTCCGTCCGTTAAACTGACGTGTTGACTTCCTCAACGATCCGATTGGAGAACGCTGATGCGATGCGTCGTACTTTCCGCGAGATCTGTTTCTCAATGGGTGCATGTGATTCTGTGGATGCTCCTGCTGAGTTCCGTCTCAGTGGGTGCTGACGAGGAGTTGCGTGCGATTGAGCCTGTCGAATCGGACCGTCGAGGCACGCGTCTGCTCGACATCGGGACCGACGAGTTTCGCGTGCGTGGACACATTAGCGACATGGCCTTCTCACCGGATGGTCAGTTGATTGCTGCGGCACTGATGAATACTAACACGCCGCGCATCCACCTGTTAGATGTGGCCACAGGGAAGCAGGTGCGGTTGATCATGGTCGAGGAAGAGCCTCAGGGCTGGGTGAATTGCATCGCGTTTTCGGCCGATGGGACGCGACTCCTCTGGGGCGAAGTGGACGGTTCGATCGGCATGTGGGATCTCGCTGGTGATCGACTGCTGTTTCGGGAGAAGCTGCCCTCAGGCATGGTGAATATTGTCGCGTTTGCCAATCAACACGACTGGTTCGCCTGCGGGACGTCTGACAAAGGTGTACACCTCAGAGAATTTGCAAATCCCGCTGAGGACATTGGTTCAGTGCAGGTCGGGGAGAAGCCTCATCTCCCTGCTGATATCGGCAGAAACGCCATTCATAGCCTGGCCTTCTCCGCCGACGATCGTCTGTTGTTCACGGGAGAGTCGAACGCGGGAGGGGTCTCAGTTTTCCATACCGACGACGGCAAACTCGTGAGAAGACTGATCGACCCGGATGCGGGCGGCAGAGGTCTTGCAAATCATCGCATTCGGTCCCTGGCGATGAGTCACGATGGCAACTTCCTGATGGCTGCTGGTCGACGCACCGTGAAGAGGGAAGCGACGTCCCTGAAATACGGTCCGACGAATGTCAGTCTGTCTGAGGTGCGTCTGTGGGATCCGGAGACAGGTGAGAAGATCCGAGACTTGCATGGCCCTGAGGATTACGGGAAGGGTTATGCGGCCATCTCGTCTGATGGAAAGCAAATCGCGATCGGCGACTACTCACGGCTACGGATCATTGACGCCGTCAGTGGTGAGGCGAGTCAGACGATCAAGCTGCCCGGCTGGTGGAGTGGTGAGCCCGCCTTTTCGCCAGACGGGAAGCTGGTGGCGATCACGATCGGCAATGCAGTCGCCCTGTTCGATGTCCAAACGGGCGAACGTCTCCATCATAATCCACAATCGCCTGTCGGCTTGCCTCGTGCCGCGGCATGGTCACCGACCGGTGATCGGATCGTGACGGCTCATCAGGACGGACAGATTCGCGTGTGGGATTCTCAGACAGGAAAACTGGTGTGGCATCGTGAACTTGCACCGGTCATCAGTCGTAACGGTTGGATGGCAGGACCGTGTTTCGTCAGCTTCACGAGCAATGGACGATCGGTTGTGGCAGTCGGGAGGCGAGATGATCCGGTTGAAGACCTCAACGGCGTCGTGCTCGTGTGCAACGCCAGTGGTGGGACAGTCTCCTCCACGTTACACCTCAGAGAGGTTCGGCACGCGAAGATCTCTCCAGACAACGAGAGAGTCGTGGTTGCGACATCCCAGGGCAGAGGCGGGCACACACGTTTCACCGCCATTCAACTCGCGACGGGAGATGTGCTGTTTTCAATTCCGCCGGTCTACGAGAGGGTTGCTTTCGACTCGTGCGAGGCGATGCAGTTCCGTCCTGCGAGTCGGACTCTGGATGTCGCGCTCAGCGGTGGCGAAGTCATTAGTCTCGACAGTCTCACCGGGGAAGAACAACATCGCTTCATTGCTGACTGGCGAACGAAAGGGCAGATGTTCACACCATCGGGTCGCCCCCGAGAGCCAAGCCTGCGGGAAGGTGCATTCTCCGCAGACGGTCAAACGCTCGTCTCGTCCAGTGAGGATCATGTCTACATCTGGGACGTCGAAGCAGGCACGCTACGGTTGAAGATCCATCACCCACATGCGAAGCGTTGTAAAGTTTGTCTGTCTCCTGATGGGAAGACAATTGCGACGTCTGATGGCCAATACGCAGCGAACTACCATGAGGACACGATCCGCCTCTACGACGTAGAAACCGGCAACGAAGTTATGCAGATCGACCCCGCCGGGAACCGTGCCGGTGTGCTGGCGTTTTCACCCGACGGGACCAAATTACTCACCGGCTACTATCGCGGCTCTGCCACTATCTGGGACGTAAGTCGATAGGCCAACGACAGCGAAGCGTGATCGCTTACTCGTGCCGCAGGGCTTCGATGGGGTCGAGGCGGGCGGCGGCGCGGGCGGGGTAGGTGCCGAAGATGATGCCGATGGCAACGCTCACGCCGAACGCGAGGGGCAGACTCCAGACGGCGACTTGTGGTTCCATGCCGGAGAAGAGACGACCGATGTCTGACGTGCCGGTCGACTTGTCCATCACATAGGCATCGACAAACAACTGAATTCCGACGAATGCGGCGGGAGTGAGCAGGCCCATCATGATCCCGATGAGGCCACCGGTCCCCGAGAGGACGATGGTCTCTGTGAGAAACTGTTGGATGATGTCACGCCGTCGGGCACCCAACGCTCGGCGGATACCAATCTCACGGGTGCGCTCGGTGACGGTTGCGAGCATGATGTTCATGATGCCGATGCCCCCCACGATCAGGCTGATCGCCGCGATCGAACCCAGCACGATGTTGAAGATCTTGCGAATTTGATCCGCCTGTTTGAGCAATTCAAGTGGCACGACGACGGCAAAGTCGTTCTTGCCCTCGCCATGCAGATTGCGGATTGTCTCGCGGACGACTTCAGCGGTCGGAATGACCAGATCACGGTCGTCGGTCGTCTCGTCTGTGTCACCGACTTTGAGGGTAATTTGATCGTACACGACCGAGACGGCGCTGAACGATCCCTGCGTGCGGCGAATGAACAGGTCACCTGTGTTCAGTCGCGACTGAAGGGTGAGGATTGGCATATAGACATCTTTGTTGTAATCCTGTCCCGACAAGCTGCCGCCGATGGCCGCTGAGGCGGTCCGATCTTGCGTGACTCCAACGACCCGGTAGGCCCTGTTCGCGATTTGCACCGGGCGTCCGACGGGGTTATCGAACGGGAAGAGCACTTGCGCCGTCTCGTAGGCGAGGACCACCACATTGGCCATCTGGTCGAGATCTTTATCCGTCAGGAACCGGCCTTGGGCCATTTTGAGATGGTTCATCTCCAGGTACTCAGGCGTCGAGCCGACAATCCGTGAGTTGAGCGTGTGCTGTTGGTTGCGGACTTCCTGGGTCAACTCTCGCACAGGAACCACCCCCAGAATCGGCGGGATTGTCTCGGAGATCACGTTGAGATCCTTCCGCGTCAGACCATAACGCAGCACGAAGGACTGTCCGGATTGACCTGACGAGCTGGTTTCGTCCGGCGGCTTGATGCTCCGAACGATGATGTTGGTCGCCCCTAACTCCAGAACCTGCTTTTGTGCCTGAGAACTGGCCCCTTCGCCGATCGCGAGCATGGCGATCACCGAGAACACACCGAACACAATGCCCAGCATCGTCAATCCGGAGCGTAGTTTATGCAGCATCACGCTTTTGAGCGCGAGCGTCAGCGTGCGGAGGAATCTTGAGAAAGACATGGGTGATGTATATTTCACCGCGGAGGCGCGGAGACACGGAAGTTACGCGGAGGTCTTGAGCACCTGTCGACGTGGGCGAGGGATCCGAGGTTGCATTCTATGTTTGACAGAATGTCGGTGTGGATGCTTGATGAGTCCAAAATCATTCATCGCATCCAGAAACTGATTAGCGATACAAAAGTGAAACGAAGTGGATGTGTGATTCGGTCCTCCGTGTCTCCGCGCCTCCGTGGTGAATCAACCCGGAAAGATCCCCTCGCCCGCGATCAATCCGTCTTTCATGTAGATTTGGCGACTGGTTCTTTGGGCGACGCTTTTCTCGTGGGTGACAATAATGATCGTGCGGCCCTCGTTGTTGAGGTCGGTGAGGATCTGCATGATCTCCTCTTCAGTCTTTGAATCGAGGTTCCCGGTTGGTTCATCGGCCATGATGATCGCCGGGTCGTTGATGAGGGCGCGGGCGATGGCGACTCGCTGTTGCTGTCCGCCAGAGAGTTGGAAAGGACGGTGATCGAGGCGGTCGCCGAGCCCCACCTGGTTCGCGACGTCGATACAGCGGTTTCGATCTCGGGCAGTGATGGGGGGATAGCCGGGGCGATAGAGCAGCGGGACTTCGATATTCTCCAACACGGTGTACTGCGTGATCAGATTGAACGACTGGAAGATGAACCCGATGTCGGAGTTGCGGACGACCGAGAGGTCGTTGTCAGACATCTGAGACGTATCTCGACCGTTCAGGATGTACTGCCCCTGTGTCGGACGGTCGAGGGCAGCGAGCAGGTTGAGCAGCGTGCTCTTGCCACTACCAGATGATCCCATGATGGCGATGTAGTCCCCTTCAGGAATCTCGAGCGAGACGCCACGGAGCGCCTTCACCACGACCGCACCAAGGTCGTAGAACTTTGTCAGATCAACAAGGCGGGCAACAGCGGTCATGACGTTGTGTGTTGGATCGAGAGACGAACGAAGCGGACATTTGAAGGTGGGTCGCCATCAGCCGCCCGCACCTCTCGATGGACCACCGGCACCGGCAGCTCGCAAACGCTTCATGGCCTTGGTGAGTTCGGCCTTGGAGATGGCCCCATCGCTATCGCCGTCGATGTCTGACAGATTGCTTTGCATCTGCGCAGGGATCTCATCGCCAGACAGTTTGCCATCCTTGTCGGCGTCCAGCTTGGCGAACATCTCACCGACATCACCACCGCCTCGCTTTTTCCGTTGACCATCAGGACTTCCCGTCGCCGCCGACGGACCACCTGCTCCGGGCAACGCAGAAGCACCCTCGGGAATCACGGCTGCATCCGCATCGTTCTGAGTCGATTCGGCACCGAGTTGCGTCGTCAGTTCGGCGATCTCTTCAGCAAAGTTGGTGCGAGGATTGAGGATGACGCTTTCCCTCTCAGCAACGCCATCCATGATCTCAACGTTCGAGTCATTGGATTGTCCGATCTTGAGTTCTCGCCGCTGCGGTCCATCGGACGTGAGAACCCATGTGTAGTATTTGCCCACAATCCCCACGACCGACTGCATGGGAACCTGGAGGACATCATCCCGACTGTCGACGAACACCTCGACCTGAGCTGTCAGCCCCGGCTTCAGTGTCCTGACCTTGGATTCTGCATCGGTGAGATTGATTTCAACTTCGTATTCACGCAAGTCATAGTTCGGCCAACTCCCCGACATGGGTACCGACGAGATGTGAGCCACTTGCCCGCGATAAGACTCATCATGACGGGCGTCGACATGAACCTTGGCAGGGAGACCGAGTTTCAGATTGCCGATCAGCGACTCGTGGACCCGGGCATTAATTTTCATCTGAGAGACGTCGGGCAGATTGAAAATGTCCTGACGTTCCTGAACGGAGGCCCCCTCTTCGATGGCGGGTCCATCACCTCCACCTCGACCACGTCGGGAGAGATTGGCATACACGACCTCGCCCGCCTGCGGGGCGAGTAAGGTGCAATTCGTCACCTGAGCAACGAGCTTTTCGTGCTTCTCTCTTTCCAGGACCGCCGACTTTTGGGCTGCCAAGTGCTCCTGTTCGGCCTGAATCGCTGCGGCCTTCGCCTTGAGTACGACACGATCCAACTCGCGTTCAAGCTCCGCTGCGTTGGACTCCAACTCGGCCAACGTACGGACCTTGTCGAACTCAACGAGCACCTTGCGTTCCTCAGTGGCCTTGTCGACAGCAAGTTCCTTCTGTTGGACGAGAATTCGAGACGACTCAAGTTCGTTCTGCTGGACAAACCCTTTTTTGACCTGTCGCTTGTTAAACTCGTGAGACTCCTTTGCCTGCAATGCCTCTTCCTTGGCAATGGCAAGATTGCCTTCAAGCTCGCTGAGAAGTTTCTTGTATTCGCCTTCTTTATATTTGGTGAGGTCGAGTTCCGCCAATAGGAGGGCCGTCTTTGCGAGCGAGATATCACTCTCGTTCTGCAGCTTCTGCACGTCGAATGCCTCCTTGGCAGAGACTTCGCTGGCAGACACGTTGGCCACGACGATTTCCTGCTGCTTCGCCTGGTCGTCCAACTGGGACCCATCCAGCACACAGACCACATCGCCTTCTTCAACCCACGTCCCCTCAGGGATGATGCTGATGATCGTGGTCGAACCCTCGACGGCCGATTTGACGGTGACGTTCTGCTGACTGTCGAGGTTTCCCTTGAGATTCACCGTGAGCAGGAATGGCCCCCGATACGCGACGTCAGTGACCAAATGGGAGTATTCGTTTCCATCCGACGGGACGAACGTCTCCCAGATCGTCGGCGTCGCGTAGACCGCCGCTGCGATCGTCACCGCCACCATCATCAGCACCACCAACCGCCCGGTCCAGCGTCCAGACTTCGTTTCCCCGCTGCGGCTTGGCAAGCTCGGCTGAGTCGTCGAGTCGTTCGATTCCTGATTCATCACTTGTTCCCATGTCGGATCTCAAAAGAGATACCGCTGGTGAATCTGCCGGGTACACAACCTCAGGGGGGCATTCTTCTCCCCCGTTGCAGAGATCCCGATAGAACGGGTCATTCCAGATATTGTCCGGACCTACCTCCATAATACCCATGTCCCTGTAGATGTTAAGTCGGTTCTGCTCGTAGCTGACCCAGAAACCAATCATGTTATTCTGGGCACTCAGGATGGCGTTCAGGGCACTTTGGATGTTTTGACCGCTTAAACCGGGGACTGAGACTCGCGAGCCACCCACGCCTTTGGGGGCATAAGCCGCACTGACGGCACTATCGAACTGAGCCGCGGCGATGCGAATCGACTGTCGGGCCGTTTCCAGGTTTCGCTTGAGAACCTGCAGACCCCTCCAAGAGACCCGAACTTCCCGTTTTACCGTATCCTCAAACAACATGTAATCGCGCCGTGCCCGTTGATAGTCAATCAGGGCTGCCCGATAGATATTCCGCTCGTTGTTGAGGTCGAGCGGGGCATCGAACGCCACTCCCACACGCAACTCGCTGATGTCTCCCCGAAACTCGAAGGGATTCGTGTTCCCCAACGGTCCGGGCGTGTTGACGTCCCCTTCGACCACGAGGTCCAGATTTGAGAGCAATGCGTTCGCAGCCACCTCGACACGCCGCCGTGCATCCATCACGAAAGCCCGTTGGTTCTTGAGATCCAGCCGGTTCTCCAAAGCGATAGCCACGGCCTGCTCCATCGAGAGATCGAAGTCCTGCGTTGTCACCGACTCAACACGCAAACCAATTTCCACCGCCTGCAGCGTTCCCAGGTAGGTCAACAGTTCTTCCTGATAGCTCTTGACGTCGAAGACCCACTGTTTGATCTTCTCGATGTCGAATTGCGGGGTGTCGAGCTGTCGCAGAATGTGCTCGGTCTGCTGTCGCAGCTCCTGGATCTCATAGGCCGAGTCATCGTACAACCGGCGATCGCGTGCGACGTCATACTCCAGTCGTTCGCGATCTGCGTCACTCTCCATACCGGCTAATCGCTCGTCATACATCCCTTCCAGTCGACCGAAGTCTTCACGGATCACGGTCAAACCGGTCTCTTCAACTTCAAGCAGCAGTTCCCGAAAACGTTCGGCCACTTCTCGTACCTGTTGAGGGTCCGGTTCGTCCAGATTCAACTGTCCCCAGAACGGTGCAAACTCCTTGACGTCCGCTTCGAGTGTCAGCAATCCGTTGTCGAGAAACTGAAACTGATCCAACAATCCGTCATCCAGTGTGACCAGGAAGTCGGTCCGCAGTCCCAGAAAGATCTTGAATGAGTCAAGGCTGTCCTGGAGAGATGCTTCCCGATCACGAAGTTGATTGATCGTATCTGCAAGCCGCGACTGCAACTGCAGGATGTCGAGGGTCAGTGTCTCCGTCAGCAGACTTTGACTGATCTCGGTGATTGCTCGCTGATAGTCCGCATCATCACTGAGCGCCAACAGGATGTCCCGCTGCTCATCCGTCATCGGCCCGTACCAGATCAACTCGCCTTCCGGGTCGAACTCATCTTCACGGTCAAACTCAATGAACTCGCGCACCGATTCCGGAAACTCCTCACCTGCAGGCAGCGCCGCCAATTCGGGAGGCAGCGCGGCCAACGCTTCCCGCTGACGATTCGTCGGCTGCGACGAGTTCTCCTTGAGAATCTCGACCTGCTCTTCCAGTCGGAAGATGTTGAACTGGATATTGCGAATCTGCTGGAGTTGCCGCATCAGACTGAGATAACTGTCAGGTCGCCCGCCCACGACATCCGTAAAGAACTGTCGGCGAAAGCGTGCCAGATCCCGCACGGAGTACAGCAGGTTTCGCTCGGCCTGCGTCAGGTTCTCCAACCCGACCTTGCGACCTGCCTGAAAGAGCAACGGCTGTGTGAGTGAGAACGCCAGCGTCGAGGCCGTCCCTGACTGGTTCGGCCCATCAAACAGCCAGAGCGTGTTGTTGACCAACTCCACGAACCACTGTCCACCCGTGGGCAGCATTTGTCCGATGCCAAAATTACTGTTGAGCACCGACGTGTCTGTCCCGCCATCCGGCCGAAAAGTCGTCGTCGAATCCACTCCGGGTGTGCGGCCATTCGCTACGTAGCGCACGGCGAACTGGTAGCGCTCTGCTGTCACCACCAACGCCTGAAGGAAGACATTTTCGATCTGAGTCTGGTAGTCGCGATTGTGAATGAGAGCGAGTTCAAGAGCTTCGCACAGCGTCATGTCTTCGATCTGCGGCAGCGGCTGGAGATACTCGCCGGTCTCTTCATCATACGCCTCTGCCCGAAGACCAAACGGTGCCAGCCACTGCGGATTCTCCACACTCATGGCGTCGCCGAACGAATGCCAGCAGTCATACCCGTGCCAGCCATCAACCCAGTGCATGTAGACATGCGCATGCGGGTCATCGGGCGGCAACGGCTCGTAGTCGGGATCGTACGGACTGTAGAACCGGCTGCGCGGGTCGGGAGTGACATCAATCCGAGGCACGGCCCAGCGGGGATCGTCAAGGTTATCACTGATCGCCTCGTACGAATCCCGATTCGCCTGATCTCGCCAAAACGGTCGCGAACACCCCACGGACGAAAGCGGCAGCCACACAGCCATCATCCAAACGAGCCAACATGTGCCCCGCTGGTGATGTACAGGTTTCAGATTGAAGAGCCTGTCACTCATGATGCTCTCCGGGTCGACTCTTGAATCATTGCTGCAGGACCAACAGACATGACCCCTTCTGAAGATCTCGCTGCTCGCGAGTCCAAGTACTCATCGAGTCGCCGCAAGAGTTGTTGCAACTGAATCTGTTGGCCGACGTTCAGCACGGACAGCAAGTCGACCGCTTGAGCGTTCTGTGCGAGAGTGATCGCCTCCGCCAGTTGTCTCCCATGCTCCGTCAACATCAGCACACTTCGCCGTCGATCGGTTTTCGAACGAAACCGAAACAGCAGACCCGACGATCGCAGCCGCTCGACGAGAGAACAGACATTGGACTCTGACAACCGAAGTTGAGACGCCAACTCTGACTGCGAGCATCCGACGTCGTTCACATCCGCGATCGCCCGGAGCACCGCAAACCGGGCGGAATTCACCCCCCGCGCCTCACACAACTCCGCCATCCTTGCCTGGAGCCGGCTCGTCAGTTCGACCAGTTGGTCGATGAGCGCAGATTCTCCGTGCCCCGCTTCGCACCCCATTCCTTGCCCCTCCCTGAGCGTGGCGACATCCGCACAACCTGTACTCGGACATCATGCGGCCACGGATATTTCGCCTCTTCATTCTTCGGTTACGAAGCATCTCTGACTGAAACCTTTCCCAAGCCATTCTCTGATGATGAACGATTCGGCACCGAATCGTTCGCAAGTGGACCGTTCACCACTGAACCATCGCCCCTGATGCTCACAAAACCCATAAGGTCCAACACGACCACCAGTTAGCCGCGACGGGAAGATGAGTGCCTCATCCTGTCCGTGAGTCCGACGCTCGTTTAGACTGACCTTTCACGATTCCACTGACATGGCAACCGCACTCCCCGGACTCACGCATGACACATCGTGCCGCTCGACCGACATCCGCAATGACTTTGCTATTGGGCATGGTGCTATTGTTCAGCCGCGTCGCGATTGCCCACGCGGCCAAGCGTCCGCCCAACTTCGTGATCATCTATGCGGACGACCTCGGCTACGGCGACCTCGGTTGCTTCGGCCATCCAACGATCCGCACTCCACACCTCGATCGCATGGCAAACGAGGGATTGCGGTTCACCCAATTCTACTCCGCATCGCCAGTCTGCACGCCCAGTCGAGCAGCTCTCATGACTGGCCGGCTCCCCATCCGCAACGGCATGTGCAGCGACAAACGACGGGTGCTGTTCCCCGACTCGGGAGGTGGCATCCCGGCCGACGAAATCACACTTGCAGAGGCGCTCAAGTCCAAGGGTTACGCCACCGGTTGCTTTGGCAAATGGCACCTCGGTCACCTCCCGCAGTTCCTGCCCACCAACAACGGCTTCGACACGTACTACGGTATCCCCTACTCCAACGATATGGACCGCCTTGCCGATGCCGGTCCCAAAGGACGTGCCGCCTTCTGGGATCCCAAGATTGAGTACTGGAACGTCCCCATTCTGCGAGACACCGAAGTCATCGAACGCCCCGCCGACCAGACCACCATCACCCGCCGCTACACTGAGGAGGCCATCTCGTTCATCAGGGCGCATCAGGAAGAGCCGTTCCTCGTCTACTTGCCGCACAGCATGGTCCACATCCCCCTGTTTCGCTCCGACGACTTCGTCGGCAAGTCGGCACGCGGTTTGTACGGCGACTGTGTCGAAGAAGTCGACTGGTCTGTCGGGCAGGTGCTGCACACGTTGCGAGACCTCAACCTCGATGAGCAGACGCTCGTGTTCTTCTCCAGCGACAACGGCCCCTGGCTGACTTTCAACGAGCACGGTGGCTCTGCAGGTCTCCTGAAAGACGGTAAGGGCACCACTTTTGAAGGAGGCATGCGCGAACCGACGATCGCGTGGTGGCCGGGTCGCGTCTCCTCTGGACGTGTGACGCAAGAACTCGGCAGCACCATGGACATTTTCACCACCTGCGTGACCCTCGCCGGTGCCAATGTGCCCACGGATCGAATCATCGACGGCGTCGACCTCTCACCCGTCCTCTTCGACGAAGGCCCCACAAATCGCAAGTCGGTCCTCTACTACCGGGGCACCGCACTGATGGCCGTCCGCTTCGGTCCCTGGAAGGCCCACTACTTCACCCAAACTTCTTATCGCAAGGACTCTCGTCAACGCGAAACCCACAACCCGCCGCTGTTGTATCACCTGGGCCACGATCCAAGCGAGCGGTTCAACATCAACGAAGAACACCCTGAGATCCTGGCCCAGATCGATGCACTCGTGGCCGACCATCGACAGAACCTTGAGGTGCCTGCCTCACAACTTGAGATCCCCCTGCCCGCCCAGAGCGAGTGACTCGACCGGATGGACACGCAGATGTCGCCAGACAGACGTCCGAACTCTCGGATCGCAGCCCTCTCTCGACGATGGACACACCTCCGTGAAGCCGAGCTCGTCGAAGACCGACGCACCGGATGGACGTTGATCTTGATCGGTGTTCTGACGTTTGTCTTACTCTGCGGACGCTTGCTTTCAACTTACGACGATCCATCTGACGACGACCAAATCGCTTTCCTCAATACGGCCACGACCGTGCACGATGCGGGTGGCATTCCGCAGTTATTGCGAGACCTGTATGGCGGTCGATTTCGTGAGGCGAATCGACACCCCCTGTATATTGGCCTGCTCTCGATTCACCCCACGCTCGCATTTGGTCGAGGGCTTTCTGCTTTCCTGGGATTGTGCACGCTCGGACTGTTGACCTGGATGACCGCTCGCCGCCAGTCCCTTCTCACCGCAGGTCTCCTCTGCATTCTTTTGGCGACCAATATGGCCTTTTGCCGGTTCTCAACGCGAGTCGTGTGTGATGTGTTGATGATCCTCTGGGGCGGAGTGATCTATTACGTCGCCGCCCGCGACGATTCGTGCTCGGCAACTCGCCTGTCTGTGCTCATCGGCGGACTGCTGGGCCTTGCCTATTTAACGAAGGGGACCGGCCTCTTGCTGCTTGTGGGCGTGGTCATTTGGAAGTGCACACGTCATGCAATCAGTCGGCTCCGTTACGCCAACGGCGAACGCGAATTGGACCGACCCACACATCAGATAACCCGCTCGCTGGTTCTGATCGTCGCGACATGGCTGATCGTGGCCTCACCACTCCTCATTCGAAACGCGCGGCTATATGGGTCACCCCTGTACAACGTCAACACGTGGCTGTTGTTCGTCGACGAGTTCGAGCAGCCAGTCGAACTGTCAGAACGCTTGACCGTTGGCAACGCAGCTCAAGTGTATTGGCAGACTCACACCATCACCGAGATCGTCCAGCGCGAGGCGACCGGACTCGCTTGGGAGATCTTCATCCTCGTTCGAATGCTGGGGCCAGCCCCGCTCGACGATGGTCGTGCGGTTTTCGGGATGATGCTCTGCGTCTGTGCGATCATTGCCGTGATCGCCGCACCGCGTCCTGAGCACTTGTTGCTCGCCTTGTGGGGACTGTTACTCGTCGCCATGTTCGCGTGGTACGTGCCGATCGCAGCGGGCGGCCGTTTCCTGTTCCCGCTCATGGCACCACTTCTCATGTGTACGAGTACAGGCATCGTGCGTCTCGCCAGTCTGTCGAACACACCTCGCAGCCGTCTGATTGTCGGTTTCGCGAGTGTGTATTGTGCTGTCGTCCTCGTATGGAGTTTCGGCACAAATTGGTTGGTCGAACAGGTTTGACACCACAGCAGAAGGTAATCACACGCGACTTCTCACCTCAATCGTACGTCGCTCACGGGACGACTCCAGCCCTCGCAGCATGACCTCGGTAATGTGCCGAGCAGTGCTCGCGTTGGCAAGCGGCGGCTGTGCACCAGCACGGATGCAGTCGACCCAGTGTTGGTGCGAATGCACATTCGGCCACGCTGAGGTGTCGACGAGTGTCTCACTCAACGGTGCATCTTCATCGATCGTCGATGTGGGACGGTAGTGGACGAGTTGTGACGTCAGGGACGGGTTGACGACTTTGCCTTCCGTGCCGTGGATGGAAAAGCCGTACGTGCGTGCCCCGTCACACCAGCCGGTCTCCGCGGTTCCGAGAATGCCGTTCTCAAACTCCAGAATGAGTGACGCGGTATCTTCCAAAGTGGTGGGCTTGGCGACCGTGCTCATGCGACACGTGACATCGGTGACCGAGCCGAGGATCGTCACCAGCGTCGCGATCGCGTACACGCCCATGTCGAACAAAGCCCCAACGTCCGCCTTGTCAGCATCGAAGAACCACAGTTCGTTCTCTGTCTCCTCCGCGAGTATCTGTTGAATCGTCGCATAGTAGACTTCCGGTCCCCCATGACTGAAACGGGCATGGGCTGAGGCAATCTGTCCGAGCTTGCCATCCGCGATCAACTTCCGCGCGGCATGCACATGCGGTCGGGCGACGAATGGCAATGCAAGCACCGTGCGGTCACTCTGCTCGGCTGCCTGGACAAACTGCTCCGCCTCGTCAAGCGAAGTGCTCAACGGCTTCTGCATGTGCACATGCTTGCCTGCGTCGAGTGCCATCAGCCCGTACTTCACATGCAGCGGATGCGGCAGCGCCACGATCACTGCGTCAACATCCGGGTCTGCGATGACCTCCTCGTACGACTGCGACCAGCGCGGCACATCGAACTTTTCGCACAGTGTCTTCAGCCGCGACTCCTTGCGACCGCTGAGGACCACCACCTCCGCATCCTCGACCGTCGCCATCTCCGGCAGATGCAACTTGGATGCAATGCCGCCCGCTCCGATGACACCGACTCGCAATTGACTCATGATGCACCTTTGTGAATGGAACGCGGATAACGCTGGTTTCACGGATTGACGCGGAGCAGTTCAAAACTCATCCGTGCTTATCCGCCCGATCCGCGTCATCCGCGTTCT
This sequence comes from Planctomycetaceae bacterium, assembly GCA_029259815.1. Lineage (GTDB taxonomy): Bacteria > Planctomycetota > Planctomycetia > Planctomycetales > Planctomycetaceae > JAHBXU01. Next base: position 22,125 of record JAJDEJ010000244.1, read on the forward strand.
ATCTCTTGTTGAAGATGGTCTGCAATCCCCAAGACGATCGCTCGCAGCTTGCGTTCTGCGCTGGAAGCGGCAGCAACGACTTCATCGCCGTCAGTCTCCCCCAATGCATCCGGCAAACAGACGTTTGTCACCGTTGACAGCGCCAGTACGCGGAGACCCTGTTGGTGAGCCACAATCACTTCGGGCACGGTCGACATGCCAATGACGTCGCCACCGATCTTGTGAAGGAAGCGGTACTCGGCTCGGGTCTCGTAGTTCGGACCGGAGAGAGCGACGTACACACCACGATGGCAGACGAAGTCTTCCTGCCTCGCGATCAACTGAGCTCGCTCAATGAGATCGAAGTCATAGGGTAAGCTCATGTCGGGGAAGCGAGCACCGAGCGTGTCGTTCGTGGGACCAATCAGCGGATTTGATCCCATCAGGTTGATGTGATCTTCAATCGCCATGACATCACCCGTGCAATAGTGAGGATTCACTGCACCGGCGGCATTCGAGACGACGAGCAGCCCGGCACCGAGGGCATGCATCACGCGCACCGGCAGCGTAATCTGCCAAGTGGGGTAACCTTCGTAGGTATGAAACCGACCTTCCATCGTGATCACCGGCAACCCTCGGAGTCTGCCGCAGACGAGTTGTCCCGCATGTCCGACTGCTGTCGACTTCGGGAAGTGTGGGATGTCGTGGTACGGGATGACAGCTTCCGCATCGATCTCCCGGGCAAAGTTCCCTAGTCCGGTCCCCAAGATGATGCCCATCCGGGGTATGTGCTGCCATCGCTGACGGATCAGCGAGGCAGCTGCCTCAACTTGTTGCACCAACTTCTCAGCCGGGACAGTCGAGTAACTTTCAGGAGTCGATTGCGGATGACTCATCCCGTCTCGTGTTCTCTTATGTGAGCATTGTTCGCCGCCAACATACGACAGTTGTCTGCGACTGCCAACCCGCGCCACGGGGTCAGGCACCAATTCGTGATCGTGAGCTATCCGAAAATTCAAATACCACAAGGACGAAATGGTGCCTGACCCCGCGTCATGTGAATACCTCCTTGGCGAACGTCGTGAATGACGTCAGAATGGCATCGAGACTCACTCACTCCATGACAAACTCTGGACTCTCCCCATGAAACGCCCTTCGCCACTGGCTGTCGTACTCCTCCTGACTCTCCCCGTTGTGATCCTGATGCAAACGCCCTCTGTGCAATCCGAACCTGCCAAGTCTGACGCCCTGCTCAGACACGTCGTCCTCCTGAAGTTCCAGGATGACCTCAGCGATGAAAAGATTGATGACGTCGTCAAATCGTTCGGGGCGTTGCCCGACAAAATTGACGAGATTCATGGCTTTGAATGGGGTCATGAGAACAGTCCCGAAGGATTTTCCAAAGGTTATACGCACTGCTTCCTCTTGACCTTTAAGACAGAAGACGACCGGGCAACCTATTTGCTGCATCCGGTTCATCAGGAGTTTGCCAAACAAGTCATGCCTGTCATTGCAGATGTTCTGGTCGTCGACTACTGGACGGGCAAGTGACACCGTGAGGGACTGCGGGCGATGAAGCGTCGACTCTCCAGTATCGCAATGACGGCGATGGTTGTGATCGCAAGCGGTGCGTCGCGCGGCGTGATGGCTGACGACACAGCAGTGAGATCTGTGCCATCGGTCGAATTGTCCTCTGAGACGGAGCAGTTGATTGAGCATCTCGACAGCGCCTCGTTCATCCAAAGAGACTGGGCTGCCCGCCAACTGATGAGTCGTGGAGCGTCGGTTGTGCCACAACTGGAGTCGGCGATCCGTCATGAACGCGGCACCGAAGCATTGCTGACACTGCTGGCACGCATGTCACAATCGAACGATCCTGACATGGCAGCCTCGTCTCTGCGCACGATCGCGTCGCTCCGAGATGAAACCACTCGGTTGTCAGCAGCCACACGCACATCGGTCGAGACGGCTTACCGTGATTCGATCCGGGTCAGTCTCGCACAATTGACGTTACTGGGAGCGGTGGTCACACGCGACGAAGAACAGAATATCATTCACCTGCAGGTGAGATCCGATCAATTCGGCGATCGACAATTGCTGTTGTTGTCACCTCTGACCGCCCTGCACAGCCTCGATCTGCGCGACACTCAGATCACAAACGCAGGGTTGAAGCATCTGAAATCATTGACGGCACTGGTCAGCCTGAATGTCTCGGACACGCAGGTCACGAGTCCAGGCTTGCGGGAACTGGTCCCACTCCAAAGCCTCAAGCAATTGATCGCTTACCGCATCGACGTCCTGCCAGCTGATCTTGACTGGTTGCGCGAGCATCTGCCCGGAATCAGGATCATCAGCCACTAGTGGTTGATCCAAGCTGAATTGACAGGTCGGGGTGGCAGGGTCAGCAGCGAAGCGGATGGCCCTGACATTCGGCGTCCACACGCGCCGGGGCCTTGCGCTTCGCTTCAGACCCCGCCACCCAGTGTCGTTCAGCCCGTCAATTCAGGTCCGTTGAACCACTAGCTTGGCGAAAATGGAACC
>JAJDEJ010000245.1 GCA_029259815.1 Planctomycetaceae bacterium
CACGCTCATCCGCGAAGTCGCTGCTTGGGAAGACTCACGAAACGCTGCCGAATGCAAAGTCACTTGGCGATTCACGACTGAAGACGCCCGCATCAAACTCAAAACCCTCTACCAGTCAATTCAGCTTGGGTGAGCCACTAGGCTTGCGGCATTGTTGCAGAAATGGCCGTGTCTTCTTCACCGATGCTTGAATCGTCGAGTTGGACTGCGTCGCGGAGTGCATTCTGGACGCTGTTACGGAGTTGATCGACTTCGATCAGAAGTTCCTCTTCTCCTGCGGTCAAGCTGTCTGCATTCTCGACCAATGCCTGCTGTTGCTGTTTGAGGAAATCGAGGTACTTATTGAATTCGTCTTGGAACTCAATCAGCAGGTCGCCTTTTCGTAACGCGACTTTGCGAACTTCTTCACCGGCAATGAGTGAACGCAATGCGTGCTGAAAGCGGACGAGCGGACCCGCAATGCGGTGTGTGAGATTCATCAGATCAACAAGCACAATGGGCAACGCGATGACTGCACAGAAAATGATCGGGTAGTAGTCAAGCAGGAACTGGTCGTACAACTGGCTGATCGGCGAGAATGTGCCAGTTGCAGTCGACTCCACTCGGTACTCGATGTACCGGAAGACGAACATCGCATGCCAGAGAATGATGTGATACAGCACCCAGTACACGCCCATACGAAGCATGAGCCGTCCCTGGATTGGCCCGCTGACAAACTTCTTTTTACGCTGGAAGAGCTTGCTGAGCATTGATCTTCTCCGACACCGACAAATGACACCCGGGATCAATGTTGACGCTGGGCAACATTTCAACCGTAGGTCACGTTTCCGAAGAAACGTGTCGATTTGTGTCGGTTCGAGGAAAGGCTGATTGGCTTGTTCGGATCGTGAGGATCGTGAGGAGGCGTGCTCGCTTCTTTTGACTGAGATCTGAGTGGGAGTCGTCTCTACTCAATCCATGATGTATTGATTGCGGTTGTTGTGACGAATCGGGATGACATGACTCACCTCACAGAGGACGATGCTTTCGCCCGCGACAGGGATGCCGTACGATAACGGGCACACGTATTCCCTGACGTCGGAACGACGAGACCATTTTCATGGTTTCTGTGCAGGAGCTTGTTCGAGGAATGACCTCTGCCTGCTGAGAGGCCCTCCTGCATGAGACCTGAAGAACAACTTTCGAATTGCTCTAACCATCTCGATATGCTGACGAATCAGCCCATCTCATCACCGCCGCATTTGCTGGAAGGTGATCGTGACGTGTCAGTTGTCGATGAAGCAGATGTCACTTCGGAAGGATGCCCAACGCCACTGGACTGGCAGCAGGTTGTTTCTTCGTTTCGGGAGGAGAGCGGGGTTCGTCGAGTTAAAACCAGTCGCGGGCCGATCGAGACAGTCCGATTTGGCGAAGGTCCCCCGTTGTTCATGTTGAACGGGTTTCTCGGCAATCACAACTTGTATTCTTTGATGGCATGGGTCTTTCGCGAAGAGCACACGACGATCATGATCGATTGGCCGACCGGAGATGATCGTTCTCGGAGAGCGACGGCTCAGCAACGTCTGTCACAGGTGGCAGGTCAACTTGTCGAGGTCGCAGACGAATATGGATATGGTCAGTGGGCCGTGCATGCGACTTCGTTCGGCTGTTTGGTGGCCTTGCAGGCAATGCTCGACTTCCCAGAACGGATCACGCGAGCATCACTCCAGGGAGCGTCTTCATCTCGGCGGTTTTCTCTGGTCGAAAGAGCCTTGCTCTTCACAGCACGGCGTAGCGGCCAGAAGTTGAGCCAGATTCGACCGGCTCGCTTTATCCAAGAGCAGAACAACAGACGTTGGTTTCCCCCGTTTGACGGAACTCGCTGGGAATTCTATTCAGAGCAGGTCGGAAAGACACCTCTTCGAGAACTGGCCGACCGCGCAGCACTCGCTGGCGGGGTGGATCTGTCTAAGAGACTTTCCGAGATCAAGACGCCCTTGCTGCTCATCCCGTGCGAAGGTGATGGTCGTCTGTCGATCGAAGCTCAACTCGACATTGCCGATCAGACGCCCACGAGTCACGTCGAGTCGCTCGACAACTGTGGTTCCATCCCGCACGTCACTCATCCGCACCGACTGGCGAAACTCCTTCGCCAGTTCCGCGACAATGGCCTGTGTTGCTCCAACGATTCCCCAACAGATTGCCTACCATGACGATGCCTGAACTCCCCGAGCCTCTCGATGTGATTGCTGTTGGTGCACATCCAGATGACGTCGAGATCGCTGTCGGCGGATTGTTGGCACAGCTGGTTCGACAGGGACATCGCGTCGGCGTTGTTGATCTGACCGATGGTGAGCCGACACCTCTCAGCCCTGGTCCGGAGGTTCGGCTGGAAGAGGCTCGCGCTGCAGCGGAGACCTTGGGAGTGCATGTTCGTGAAACGCTCGATCTCCCCAACCGCCGACTGTTCGACTGCTTCGAGACGCGTGTTGCATTGGCCAAGGTCTTTCGACGCTACCGACCGTCACTCGTGCTCAGCATGTTCGCAAAGACCCCGATGGCATCGCCCGATCACTGGCAGACCGTGCAGATCTGCGACGCTGCCGTGTTCTACTCGCGATTGACCAAATGGGACGAGCACTTTGACAACCTCCCGGTCCATACCATTCAGAAGCAGTTGTGGTACTCACTTGGCTTTGGCTCGCTGACAGCACTCGACTCGCCGGGAGCGTTCGTGGTGGACATCACCGAAACTCTGGATGTGAAGCTCCAATCCATTCGGGCGTACAAGACACAGTTTCCTCCTACGAAAGAGCGTGTCTTTCACCTCGTCGAGAGCCAGGCGAGACTTCTCGGCACCAGCGCTGGATTTGGTGCCGGTGAACTGCTCATTCCGTCCACTACCTTCGGCGTCAAAGATCTGATGGCGACCCTCGACATGGATTGAGCGATACCAAATGGAAAGCTACGTCATTCGCACTGACGGGGTATCTCCACCTCTTGACCCTCCACTATGCCGAACACCACGGGTCTGATATTGTGCTGCCGCATGGTTATGTTGGGTGATAGACTGTACTTGAGGTCTCTGATCGTTGTGAACTTCTGATAGGCGAATTGATGGCAGGCAAGCTCCAGCTCGAATGGGGCTCGGTGAGCATCACCGGCAACTTCCGAGAGAACAACGAAGACAACTGTTTCGTCGATCCTGACGCACGGTTCTTTCTCGTCGCCGACGGGATGGGGGGCCAGAGTGCGGGCGAAAAGGCGAGCCAACTGGCGATCGAACTCGTCTCCGAGCGTCTGAATAAAGCCGTCGACTTTTCCCAGGACGATCCCAAGCAGGTCGTTCCAGCCATCGATGATGCCGTCAGTCATGCCAACCTTGAGATCATGGCGTTGGGAGAGCTCGACCCCAGCTATCACAACATGGGGACCACGATTGTCTACATCGCTTCGGTGGCAGGGGTGTTGTACATCGGAGGCGTTGGTGACAGTCGAGTGTACCTGCTCAGGAGCGCCCAACTGGAGCAACTGACCAAAGATCATTCGCTGACTCAGGCATTGATCGAGGCAGGGACGATTTCGGTCGAGGAAGCTGCAACCCATCGGTACAAGAACGTGCTCTATCGCTATCTGGGCACCAAAGAAGGCAGCACGGGTACCGACCCCAAACGCCTGACTCCCGAAACGGGCGATCGCTTCATGCTCTGCTCGGATGGGGTCACGGATGGTCTGGACGATGATGCGATCACGCAGATTCTCGGTGATCAGGACGATCCCCAGCAGGCGGCTGCCGCACTGGTGAAGGCAGCCGAAGCGGGGGGATCAAAAGACAACATCACCTGTGTGGTTGTCCACGTGAAATGAGTTCGACTGCAAGCTTTCTCCCTCGGTCGTAAGATATGATCTCATTTCGACAGAATTATGTGCCGGTTCTTTCGTTTGAGCGTGATGTCGGATCGCGACACGCCCTTGCAATCTCCCTGTTCCGGCCCGAGTCGTGACGGTATGAGACCGGATTCGACACACAGCCCCCTGTCCGGAGCCGTTCCATCAGTTACAATGGCTGGACGGCATTGTCTGCGCATTTCAGGCGAAGGTTGCCGCTGCCCTGAAGACGTTGGAGAAACCTGATGACACGTCGTACGCCCGGTTTGAGCTGGTTCCTTTCACTGTCACTGGTGTGTGTTGGTCTGCTTGCGACGGCATCAAGAGTGCAGGCGGCTGACGACGACTCGTCGGACGCCAAGACGGAGGCTTCCACAACGAAAACCAAGTCTAAGTCCAAGTTCGTGCAACTGACCGAAGACTTGGACAAGCATGACGGCATGTGGACGACCTACAACAAGGACCAGAAGCTACTAGTCGATCTCAAGAAGAGTGATCTTGGGAAGGACTACATCATTCTCACTTCCATCGCACGCGGCATCAGCCGAGGGATGGTGCTCGGCGGCATGAGTTGGGGCATGGGGGATGACGTCATCTGGACGTTCAAGAAGGTCGGCGACAAGATCCATGTCATTCGTCGCAATGTCCGATTCAAGGCCAAGGCCAAGAGTCCGGAGTCCAACGCAGTCCGTCTGGCATACAGCGACAGTGTGCTTTACGCCCTCCCTATTCTGACAGACTCACCCGGTGGGCATCTGGTCGACATGACGAAAATCTTCATGAGCGACGATCAGCAGATCGGTCGTCACATCGGATTGGGTTTTCGCTTTGTCAGCGACCGCTCAACATTCAGCGAGGTCAAGAGCTTCGATAAGAATCTGGAACTGCAGGTCGCTGCGATCTACTCCGGCCCCAGCAGTTTCTCACCAGGCTTGCTGGACACAGTCGCCGACACGCGGGGCGTGCAGGTGCATGTCCACTACAGCCTCAGTGAGCTGCCGAAAACCGGGTCGAACGGCTACAAGCCTCGCATGGCGGACGATCGAGTGGGGTACTTCCTCACAGTGCTCAAGGATTTCTCAAATCGCGACGACGATCAGCACTTCGTGCGTTACATCAACCGTTGGCATTTGAAAAAAAAGGATGGCAGCATCGACCTCTCCCCGCCCGAGAAGCCGATCACGTTCTACATTGAAAGGACCGTCCCCATCTGGCTCCGTCCAACAGTTGAGGCGGGTATCCTGGAATGGAACAAGGCCTTCAAGAAGCTTGGCTATGCAGGGGCAGTCCGTGTCTTGCAGCAGGAGGACGATGCTGAATGGGATCCGGAGGATATCAACTACAACACGTTCCGTTGGATGACAGCTGACGCCGGCTTTGCGATGGGACCGTCCCGCGTCGATCCCCGTACGGGTCAGATTCTTGATGCCGACATCATCTTCGACGCCAGCTTCTTGGACTATTGGAAGCAGGACTACGAGACTCTGAGTGATAGCGATGTCGAACGTCTGCGGCCAAACTGGTCACCTTTTGATCGACTCCAGGACGGCAATCCGCAGCAGCCGCACGAACTCGGCACACACTGCCTGTATTGCAACGGCATGCAACATCAGATGGGCTTTGCTGCTGCCCTACTGACAGGACGTGGTGTCGCTGCGAAGGGAGAACTTCCTCAGGAATTCATCCATCAGGGCCTCAAGGAAGTTGTGATGCACGAGGTGGGGCACACTCTCGGTCTTCGTCACAACTTCAAAGCCAGTGCCTGGAAAAGCATTGAAGAGATGATCGCCCCTGACGCAGATCCCGATGAACCTCTCGTGGCCAGCGTGATGGATTACAATCCGGCGATGATTGCTCCTCCCGGTCAGGAGCAGGGGCTCTATTTCCCACAGACCATTGGTCCCTACGACGAGTGGGTGATTGAGTACGGCTATAAGCCGATCTCAGGTAGCGCGGACGAGGAATTGGTCAAGATCGCCGCCCGGTCGACCGAACCGGCACTTGACTACGCGACCGATGAAGACACCGGCAGCCTTGATTCGGACCCCATCTCCAATCGGTTCGACATGGGGGATGATCCAGTTGCATTTGCCCGTCGACAAATGGAGCACGCGATCGAGCTGTTGCCCAAGGTCGTCGAGCGGTCGGTCGAGGAGGGAGACGGGTATCAGCGAGCTCGTCAGGCGTTTGGAGTCTTGCTCAGCGAATACTATCGCTCAGCCCTGTTCGCAGCTCGATTGCCCGGTGGGGTGTACGTCAATCGTGACCACAAGGGAAGCGAAGGGGCTCGCCCACCATTCGAACTCGTTGAAGCCGACGCACAGCGACAGGCGATGGACCTGCTGGTCGAGACGACGTTCGCTTCACCCGCATTCGATGGCGGGCTGTTGAACTATCTGGCCGCCACCCGCTGGAGTCACTGGGGGATCGACGAGCCAAACCGGCTCGACTATCCCATCCATGAGACGATTGCTCGCATGCAACGGGCAGTGCTCCGTCAACTGTTTGACTCGACAAGCCTGCGACGAATGCAGGATGGAGAATTCAAAGTCGGGGAGGACGCTGATGTCTACACTCTGGCCGAGCACTTGGACCGTATCGTCAAGGGGGCCTTCACTGAGTGGAATCCCAAGAAAGCCGAGGGAGACTTCACCAATCGTGAGCCGTTTGTGTCGAGCTTTCGAAGGGGTCTCCAGCGGGAAACGCTCAATCATTTTGGGCGTCTCGTCACCGATGGCAACGCCAATCCCCGCATGATCCGTTACGAGGCTCCCGAGGACGCACGCACTCTCGCGCGGATGCATCTCCGGTCGTTGGGACAGCGGACGAAGAAGTTGCTCGCCTCGGAGAATCTGAAGCTGGATGACTACAGCCGCGCTCACCTGCTCGACAGCCAGGCACGGATTCGTCAGATTCTGAATGCCGACCTTGAAGTTCGGACCGTTGACTAGGTTGCTCGTCTGGACGATGCCCAAAATCGTTTAGCCGCAAATTCAGTTGTTAAGAGTTTGGAAGCGAAATGGGAGAAACGAACTGGGGTCAGGCACCATTTCGTCCTGTTCGTCTTCGGTTGTTTGAGAGCGTCGCGGACGAAATGGTGCCTGACCCCTACTCCGCAGCCTCCTGAGTGTGATGACTCGATGAACCGTCGTGCTCTTGGCATCACACTTCTGATGGCTGTCGCAGCGACAGGGCTGCTGTTGTGGGGGACAATGATCCCGCTCGGTGTGCCTGGGGAATGGGAGTGGCCTCGGATCTCAGGAAGGCTAGATCTGCTGATCGGGCTGGGAGTGGCACTAACGATTGGGACTGTCTATGTCACGCTGATAGTGTGGGGAAGTCGCCGGATTCAAGCGGCAGGCCGCAGTGAGACTCTGGGTTGGCTGTTCCTCCTCAGCGCTGGCGGCTTTGCGTGGCTGTGGTCCCTGCAGGAATGTGTGCCGGCACCAGCCAGTCTGGCGAAGGTCCCTTACGTCTTGTTCTATCCCCGGTCGTCGGGATACTACTGGCAGGCGAGGCACGATGTTTCGATCCCAGCGGAATTCCTCGCTTCCTATGAAGACCTCTTGGCGCAGCAGGACTATCTGCACATCGGCACTCATCCCCCGGGACTGACGCTGGGTTACCACGGTCTACTCAAGCTATGCGACGCATCTCCCGGACTTTGCGAGGTCGTGCTCGCAACATGCCCGGCGTCTGTCTCTGATTCACTCGAGACGATTCGGACGCTCTCCGCGGACAGCGGGCTCACTGTGTCACGGGCCGATGAGGCTGCTCTCTGGTTTGCGTCTCTGCTGACGATGCTCGCTACTGCTGCGACGATGCTCGGGATGTATGCGCTCGTCCGTCGGCACCATTCTCTGCGCGCAGCATGGCTAATCGCGGGACTGTGGCCACTCGTCCCGGCGACCGCTGTGTTTCACCCTAAGTCGGACACGCTGTATCCCGTGGTCGCAGTCACGGTAGCAGCCTGTTGGATGACCGCCTGTGATCGTCGCTCGCTCTTCTGGGCAATCGCCGCCGGGTTGGCTCTTTGGGTTGGCATGCTGCTCAGTCTTGCGTTCGTGACCGTCGCAGCACTCATGGTGGCAATGACTCTCTGGGAGTGGTTTGTTCCCCAACCTCGTGTCACCTTGTCGACCGTCTCTGACGAGATTCTTTCCCTGACGACTCGTCAACGACTTCTCTTGCTGACAGCCGGTGCGGTGGGGGTGATCGTCCCGACGCTCCTGTTGGGATGGCAGTACGACATCAACCTGATTAATGTCTGGCGTTGGAATCTCTCCAACCATGCCCTGTTCTATGAACACAATGTGCGGACTTGGTGGAAGTGGCTGCTCATCAATCCCTGGGAACTGGCCGTAAGTGTGGGGCTCCCCGTCGTCGTGATGGCGATTGTTTCATTGTGGCAGTTGCGGCTGGACGGCTCGTGGGCGACACGTCGTGCGAGCCTGCCCTTCGCATTCTTGGCCGTGTGGGGACTTCTGTGGGTCTCTGGAAAAAACATGGGCGAAGCCGCCAGGTTGTGGATTCTCCTGATGCCCTGGGTCGTGATGAGCATGGCCCCTGCTCTGGACGGACTGCTGGAGAGCGAAAGTGAGCGAGACGCGTCGTCCTGGCGACTCTCGCCGCTCACGTGGCTTCTCTCTGCTCAAATGGTGGTATGTGTTATGACGGTGCTGCGGATCGACGGGTTTCACTTTTCGGAGATTTGGGCCCCACCGGACACTCCTTAGGTGATCACGCGGCTTTCATTTGCTCCTCCCGGTTTTACGACCTACGTTATCGCGGAGTGTTGTGATTCGGCATCCGCTCTGCTTTCCGGCCGCAACACGTTGCGAACCGCAACAGGCCATGTTCGCCGCGAGGTCGATCGATGTATCAGGGATTCAAGTACTATCTGGGCTGGTATCGAGACTTCATCGTTGATAGTTGGAATGACATGGGTCCTTCCGAGTACGGCATGCTGCTGCTCGGCATTGGTGTGTTTGGCTGGTTGCTGATGAAAAACACTGGTCGTCGCTGACAGCTCAACCTGCAGAAAGCACACGCAAACTCTTGACGACGTTGCCTTCCCGTCCCCGCAGGCACACAACGTGCGTTGTCCGACGGCAGAGCCGTTGGCTTCGGACTCACTCTGTTCGGTGTTTGTTTGCTCGTTGAGCTGTTAGGAGTGGTCACGACGTTGACGTTGGGACTTGACGCTCCAAGAATAGGAAGATCAGCGCGAACGATCGCGCCACGAGTATTCAACTCAAGATCACCTACTCTCGCAGAGTCACGAAGGAGTCCCATGCGTTTTCACGTCTTGTCACATCGTCTGCGGCATGTGCCGCAAGCACTTGCCCTGTTGAGTCTTGTCGGCTTCTCATTCATGTCAGGATGCGGTGAGGGAGGCGGTTACGCCCCGGTCACCGACAAAGCAGTTGAGCAGGCAGAGGCCCATGTTCACGAAGAACATGAGCATCATCACGCAGCACCTCACGGCGGGCATCTCATCGAATTGGGAGACCATCTGTACAATGCCGAGGTTGTGTTCGAGGAGGCAGATCAACGTCTCGTCGTCTACGTCCTCGATGCCCACGCAGAGAACGCAGTCGCCATCCCGCAGGAGCAAATCGAGTTTGCGGTTGAAGGTGGAGAGACGATCACCCTCACCGCCGAACCCCAGGACGGTGACGCGGAAGGTCAAGCGTCACAATTCGCCGGCACAGGCGAAATGGTCGCAGCCATCAAGGACATTGAGCAGCTGCATGGTAGCGTCAGCCTGGAGATCAATGGCGAGAATTACTCGGGTGCCCTGGAGCATGACCACGATCATGAGGAGCACGAAGGGCATGACCATGAGGGTCATGATGACGATCACGAGGGACACGCCGACGGAGAAGCGGATTCCGACGAGTGACATGCTCACCTGAATGTGGCGCAAATAAATGGGCACCTGAGGACCTCAGGTGCCCGTTTTTTGTTGACGCCATGATCAGCAGATCATGAGAGTCACGAGTTTGACTCGGCAAGCGACCGAGTCAGTTATCGTTGTCCGTCTTTTCCTCTTCTTCAGCAGGCGGATCTTCTGTTGCCGCTTCCTCGGCAGGCGGTTCTTCTTCGACTGGTTTGAGTTCGAGTGCGCCGACAACCTCCAGTGGTGAGAACTTGACTCTCAAAGCCGTGATGCCTTCTGGTGTGCATTCGGTCTGCCAGACATAAAGACGCTTGAGGTTCTTCAGACCATGCAGATGCTGGAGGCCCGCGTCAGTCACCTTGGTGCTGTACAGATTGAGATAGACCAACGACTTGAGTTTCTTAAGATGCTCAAGGCCCGCGTCGGTGATACCGGTCTTTTCCAAGTGCAGCTTTTCCAGCATCGTCATCTCTGCCAAGTGCTGAAGTCCAGCGTCAGTGATCTTCGTTCCTGCGAGGTTGAGCCAGGCGACCTTTGGCAGTTGAGCCACGAGTGCCAGATGCTCATCCGTCACGTCCTGGTCGGACAAATGCAGAGTGACATCCAACCGATCGTCGTTCTGCGCAATTGGCATGACATTCCCGCCAAGGGCCTTGAGCGCCTCGACCGTCTGCTGTTGTTCTGCTGTGAGCCCGGCCTCATCGTCAGACATGCCGATCGACATCCAACCGAACACAATTGCCAAACAGCAAGCTATATGACGAATTCGCATGAGTAATCCTCCTCGTCCTCTGACCGATTCAAAAACGGCACTGTGGGATCTTGAGTCGACAGTGCCTGCCTCGCGACGGTGTCGCGATCAATGTCTGAATTCATGATATCGCAACGCTGAACGGCTTTCCATGTCGGCGTCTTGGCCGCGATACGACGAGTCGGCTCGTGCTGAGTTCAGCCGCGATTGGAGGCACCCTCACCTTCTTGTTACACGGACCATCATCGGTCACAGAAAATTCGATGAAGGTCAATGTTGACCGCCGAGATAATGGGCTGATTCGCAATTCTGTTATCCAAAAAGAAATCGCCTCGCATGCAGTGCACGCGAGGCGATTTCGATATTCTTCGCACTAACGCTCCACTGGATCGGGCCCAGTGGTGTGTTAGTCGAGCTTCATTCAGTTGCAACAGGGGTTGCAGCCACCGGTGTAGACCTGCTTCGTGACGGTCGTGGGGACCATTTTGCAGGTGGTGTACGGAACCTCTTCCTGAACCTGATAGGGGACGCAGACGTTGTAGGTCTGGGTGTTCTGCTCAGGAACACAGTCGTACTCGGTGACATCGTAGGACTCTTCGCGAGTCTGCGGGACGCACACTTTGTAGTTCACGACACGCGTCTTCTGGACGGGGACGTGCTTGCAAACCTTGTAGGCCCGCGTGCGGTCTTCCCATCGCTGAAGACAGACGGTGTAAGTGTACGGCTGCTCTTCGGCGACCTGACGACAAACCTTGTAGGTCCGCGTGCGAGTCTCCGGACGGCAAAGTGTCACCGTGTAGGTGTACGGTTGCTCTTCGGCGACTTGACGACAAACCTTGTAGTTGCGCGTGCGAGTCTCCGGACGGCAAAGCGTCACCGTGTAAGTGTACGGCTGCTCTTCGGCGGCCTGACGGCAGACCTTGTAGCTGCGAGTGCGAACCTCAGGTCGGCAGAGCGTCACGTTGTAGGTGTACGGCTCTTGACGACAGACTCGCTTGCAAACCGTGTAAGGAACCTGCTCGTGAACCACTTGCGGACACCACTTGCGGCAGGTGCGGACACAGCACGGGTTACAGGGATCTGCAACCTGCTGAGTCACCCAGTGACCGGCGTCACGACAGACTGTGCGATAACAAGTCTCCTGAACCGTATCCCAGACAGTCCGGTGAGCGGTTCGTTGTTCCTGGTAGGGAACCTGAACCGTGTACTCCTGAGTCTTCTCTTCCCAAACGGGCTTGTAGACGGTTCGTGAGCCCTGACGCTCTTCCTGGTAGGGCACCTGAACGGTGTACTCTTGAGTCTTCTCTTCCCAAACCGGTTTGTAGACGGTGCGGGATGCCTGACGCTCTTCCTGATAAGGCACCTGAACGGTGTACTCCTGAGTCTTCTCTTCCCAAACGGGCTTGTAGACGGTTCGTGAGCCCTGACGCTCTTCGGTGTAGGGCACGCAGACTTTGTAGGTCTGGGTCTTCTCTTCCCACGCTGTCTCATGGACAGTGTAGGTCTCTTCGCGACTACGGTCTTCCCAAGTGTTGTAGTTCACCGTGCGGGTCTTGGTGACCGTGCGGGGAACCTGCTTGTAGACCGTGTAGGCTCGCTCACGTTGCTCTTGACGATAGGCAGTGCGAGTGACGGTGCGATACTCGGTGACTTGTTGGGGGACCATCACGGTGCATTCGACGGACTGATAGCAGTCGCCACCATAATTGGCTGGTGCGTTACCACAGCCATCGTTACAACCGCCACCGTATGATCCACACTCGGATCCGCAGGCAGCGGTGCCGCAAGAGCTGTAGCAACTGCCACAGTCTCCGGCTTGGGCTGATGTTGCTACCATGGCAGCCATGGCAGTCAACGTGAATAACATGCGGGTCATCAGTGGTCCTCCTCTTCGGTCGACAAAATAAGTTGGGAATGTGTCAGAGCCTGACTGACGGACATGGTTTTGAAGGCTATTTTCGCAAGCGCGTGGGTTGTTGAACGGGCAAACAGCTCACGAATTCTGTTCGCCCCCTTTCAACTTACCAGACTACACTGGGAAAGCTGGGTAGCAAGTAGCGATTACTCGTAAAACAAAGATGGGTAGCAATGACTATTTCAATGAGACAGGATAGGCAAGTCAAGTATGGTGTGGTGGTTTTTGCAGATTCCGCTATTTTTCTGACTTTCGCTGCCGTGGCGCTTGCACAAGAGACAACCAAAGACGGTGCCGTTGAGGCCGAGCCAGCATTCTCAGCATCTCGAACGGTGCAGGTGGTGACTGACAAGGCTGAGGGGTTTCTCGGTGAGAAGTCGCAGGGGAAAATCCTACTTGGCACCGTTTACCGCTACACCGAGGAAAAGGACGGTTGGCTGTTCATCCCGCGTGTAAATGCCTGGGTTCGAAGTGATCAAGTTGTTCCAATCGAGAGAGCCGATGCTCACTTCACTGCCGTCCTGAAGGAAAAGTCCGACGCGGAGGCACTGCACCACCGAGGCATCGCGCGGCAGGCACTCGGCGAGTCGGAAAAGTCTGTTGCTGATTTGGCGGAGGCGATTCAATTGGGACTGAAGTCGTCAGCCGTCTTTGTCAACCGCGGTAATGCCCTGTACAAACTGGGAAACCTTCGCGGTGCCCTGGATGACTACAACCGGTCCATTGAAATCGATGAGACCAACGCCCTGGCCTATAATAATCGGGCTCTCACCTGGGCAGCGATGGAAAACTTTGATCGCGCAATTCAAGATGCCACGCATGCGATTCGTCTCGATCCCACTTACGCGGAAGCCTACAACAATCGCGGAGTGACCCACCGCAAACGAGGTGATCTCCAAAAGGCGATTCAGGACTACACCGAGGCAATTCATCACTTCACGAGTTACGGCGATGCGTACGCGAATCGTGGATACGCACGAGTGCAGCTGGGCGAGTACGCAGAAGCACTCCATGACTACTACCAAGCCGTTACTATTTCACCAAGTTCGCCACAAGCATTCAATGATGCTGCCTGGCTCATGGCGACCTGCGAGGAAGAAGAGTTTCTGAACGGCGAGCGTTCCGTCGAGTATGCTCGCTACGCCTGTGAGCTAACGAAATATCAGAATGGCGAATACGTCGATACTTTGGCGGCTGCGCTCGCAGAGTCGGGCGATTTTGAGTCAGCCATCAAGACACAGGAGCAAGCCATCACACTCCTGAGCGACGTCTCTCGCGCATCGGCCGAAGAACGATTGCAGCTGTACCGTGATGGGATGCCGTTCCGCGTCTCGCACTGATCCAATGGGTTAATGGCCACCCATTGCGGGCGTGCCAGAGAGCAGATGTCGAACGGCGTCAGCATCGTCAATCGCCCGTAAGAGATCGTTCAGATCGGGCGCAGGGATCAGGCCGCCGACGACCCGTCGGGCGAACAGGTCGAGCATCACTTCGGTCGCGCTGCGGTCGTTATCCAATGTCTCGACCTCAGAGTGGCCATCGACTGACCAGTGCAGCTCGGTGGGACTTTGTATGACAGCTGTCCCGTCGCTGAACGATAACTCCATCAACGGATGCGTGGTCACTGGCATCTGAGAATCGTCAGGGAGGACCACGGTCATGTCAGCCGCAACGGCTGCCGATCGACCTTCGGTGTCACGCCGTTCCTCGTAGGTCAATCTGACATGAGGCGGAGCCCCCTCGGGATCGTTAATGATGAGTTCGACATTGGTCTGGTGGCGTTTCAGGAGTGATCCGCAGCAGTCAAGAATGTGCGTCAGCGACGCCATCGCCCAGTGACCGTTATTCTCTGGAAGAATACGCGCCCCCAGGCAAGTGATCGGGCCAAGTTGTGTGGCGATGAGTTCATGCAACCTCAAAATTGCAGGCTGAAACCGTAAGGGGAACTCCGGGACAACCGTGATTCCGCTCTCCTCGCTCTGGCGTTGCCAACTCCGAATCTCATCAGTAGTCAACCGGATGTCACGACCCAGGAAGACCGGCAGACTTCGTTCGGCAAGTTGATGGACCATCCACTCTGTTCGCCATGCTGCACCGAGCAGCAAATAGGCGCGTACATCCGTCCGTTCGAGTAACTCACGAATGCCCAAGACCGGTTGAGCACCGAGTTGCTCTGCTCCCGCCATGGCGCGAATCGCCACGTCATCGTGAACCGCGACGACGCGCAGTCTCTGCTTCATTTTCTGGAGTGAGGGAAGATAACGGCTCTGCCAGTCTGCCCCGAGGCCAATGACACCGACATTCACGACCGGCAATTGAGGCATTGCACTTAGCAGTTTCGTTGTCGATCGTAGTTCCCACTCTGAACGTGAGCATCATAGACCAGCCAGGAATGAGGAGCAATCAGCACTCGCGAGATCGGGCCAATGATTCACAACACCAATAAAAATGGTCCTCGATCCGTTTCTGTCAGCGTCCTACAATTCAACGTTCAATTTCCACGGGTCTTTCACGTCGAGAGGTGAGAAGTTTCATGACCGAGTCATCTGTCTCCAGCCCCAACGATTCATCGCAGCGGATTGTCGGATTCGTCGAGCACGTTGAACTCAGCGGGCATATCATCGAGAGTCTGATCCTCCCCAAAGTGCTCGATCAGATCACAGCACTCGGAGGATCCTTCGCCATTGATCAAGTGACGATTGGTCAGCACAGGCATGATCCCAGTGACGCAAGCTTGACTGTTCATGCAAACAGCCGTGAGCAATTGGAGGAGATCCTCACCGCGATCGGTCAGCATGGTGCGGTCCCTCGAGACCCGCAGGACTGCTCACTCGAACCATGTGACATCGCCGGCACCTTTCCGGAAGGCTTCTATTGTTCGACCAATCAACGGACGGACATTCGCCTCAATGGTCAATGGATTGCCGTCCAGCAACAGGAGATGGATTGTGGAATTGTCGTCGACAAGATCGCGGGGACAGCAAGATGTGTGCCGATGAGTGACGTCGTTGTCGGGGAGATGGTCGTGATCGGTCGACAGGGCACACGGGTCCATCCCGAGTTTCATGATACCGCAACACGTGACGCGTTCAGTTTCATGAACAGTACGGTCTCCAGCGAGAAACCAAAACATGTGACCGTTCGCGAGATCGCTGCGGCTATGAAGGCAGCTCGGGAGGGTGATGGCAAGATTCTTATCGTTGCGGGACCGGCCGTCGTGCACACGGGGAGTCGCGATCATTTCTCGTGGATGATCAAAAAGGGATTCGTCGACGTCCTCTTTGCCGGTAATGCGCTCGCCACACATGATATCGAGCAGTCGTTCTACGGCACGAGCCTCGGTGTCTCCATTCACGAGGGAACTGCGGCTGAAAAGGGCCACGAGCACCACCTGCGGACCATCAATCGCATTCGTCGTTTGGGCAGCATTCAGCAGGCTGTCGAAGCCGGCGTTCTCACGGATGGCATTATGTACCAGTGTGTGCAGCGTGATATTCCTTTCCTGCTCGCAGGGAGCATTCGCGATGACGGTCCGCTACCGGACGTCGTCACAGATGCCATCGACGCTCAACGACAAATGCGCGAACAGTGCCGCGATGTCACATTCTGCCTGATGATTGCCACCACCCTGCACTCCATCGCGACCGGGAACTTGCTCCCCGCATGCGTGAAGGTCGTTTGCGTGGATATTA
The DNA here is from genome assembly GCA_029259815.1 of Planctomycetaceae bacterium. Taxonomy (GTDB): domain Bacteria; phylum Planctomycetota; class Planctomycetia; order Planctomycetales; family Planctomycetaceae; genus JAHBXU01. The sequence continues at coordinate 16,128 of JAJDEJ010000245.1, forward strand.
ACCCGGCGACAGTGACGAAGCTCGCAGACCGAGGCACCTTCCAAACGATTGGTCTTGTCACGGACGTTGAACCATTCTTGAGTGTCCTCACTGATGAGTTGAAGGTTGAAGGTTGAAACCTCGGCGCATGACGCGTCACCTTCGACTCTCGACATTCGGGCTCTCAACTCTTCAATCCTCCGCACGACTGCCGTCGTCACACATTTTGACGATTTTCGGGTCGAAACGGGCGATCGTTTCCACCAGGTCCGACTGCTCTCGCATGACGTCATCGATATTTTTGTAGACGCCCGGCACTTCGTCGGCACCAGCGGACAGAATGTGGACGCCTCGCTGTTCGAGATCGTTCTTGACCGACTTGAATCGAAACTTATCTCTGGCCGCCTTGCGAGACATGACCCGCCCTGCCCCGTGAGACGCCGAGCACAATGACTCCGGCTGTCCCTTGCCACGCACCACGTACGCGGGCGATGCCATCGAACCGGGGATGACACCCAGGACTCCTTCGCTTGCCGGTGTCGCTCCCTTGCGATGCACGATCACTTCCTTGCCATCATGCATCTCTTTCCATGCGAAATTATGATGATTTTCAACGCCAGCGATGATCTGAGCCCCGCACAACGATGAGACCAGCCGATGAATGACATCGTGGTTCGCAGCCGCATAATCGCCCATCAGGTTCATGGCCGCCCAGTACTCCTGTCCTGCTTCGGTGTCGAGATCGAGCCATGCCAGACGTCGGAGATCTTCAAACCGTTTGGGCAGCTTTTGCTCAGCGATCGACGAGTAAGTCGAGCACACGGCATGACCTGCCCCACGGCTTCCCGAGTGACTCATGAGCGCAACATACTCACCCGCCTCGAGGCCCAACTCCGGTTCGTCTAACGTCAGCCGTCCGAACTCTGCAAAGTGATTGCCTGATCCCGATGTGCCCAATTGGTTCCACGCTTTGTCCTTTCGCTCTCGCGTGATGCGCGTGACAGTCCAGTCAGCATCCATCACCTCGTGGTCCTGTCGTTGAGCATGCGACCTTCCCGTTCCAAAGACCGTGCCCTCTTCCAATGCCTTGCGAAAGATATGGAACATCTCCTGGTCCTCAAGAGACTCCGGCGGAAGGTCGAAGACCGACAGCTTCATCCGGCAGGCAATGTCGACGCCGACTGCGTAGGGGCACACAGCGTTGTCTAATGCCAACACGCCGCCGATCGGCAGTCCGTATCCCAGGTGCGCATCGGGCATCAGTGCGGCACCGACAGCGTTCGGCAGTCCGCAAGCCTGTCGCATCTGTTGATGTGACTGTTCATCGATTCCGTCCTCACCCCAAGTGCGGTACGTGATGGGTTCAGGGCGCACAAACGCGCGGTCTTCGATCACGTCGCGAGCGAACTCCGCAAAGTACGGATCGCTGACATGCTGTTCTGGATTGTCGAGGATCGAGGTAATGACGTTCTTCGCCTTGGAAGCTCGCCATTGGTTGGCCTTGGCGGCTGCTTGAATGCCGGCAACCGCTGTCGTTACACAGTCCGCTGGGACACCCAGCTTGAGGAGTTGTTTTTTGTTCATGGCTGAGCCTGAGACATGCCAATTCTGGGTGGATACTGCGATTCAAGGGAACAGCGGTATTTCGTTATTTCGGTATGTTCCGTAGAGCAAGCTGCCAGCTTGCTCAGTGGAGATGGCTTGTGAGCGACACGAAGTGAGCAAGCTGGCAGCCTGCTCTACGATGTCGATTCGCTCACTTTTTAGACGTTGGTTGCCGTCTCATCCGGACACACACGAACAGAACTTGTTCGCTGCTTGCTCAGTCGTTCGGGACGACACGCATGATCTGCCCATGCCACAGTGTTTCCATCGCATCCCGGGGCCAGACTTCCATGCCCACTGAGGGGTCGAAGACTTGAAACAAATCCCCACGGATGTCCATCAGGACGACCGAGTGTGGTTGGCCAGGGACCCAGCCATTGAGTTCGTAGGGGACCGCCGATTGCTTTCCGCCGATTTTGAGCTCACACTGGAGAATGCAAGGATCAACAAACTGCTGCTTGAGCTCGTCAATCGTCAGTTCAACGACCTCCGGCTTTCGATGCTTCGGTTCAAGCGTGAGTGTGAGTCCGCGGTAGAGCCCCTTCCAGTTGGTGCCATAGCGGGTCAGACAGAGCCGGGCCATCTCACCTTCGGACGCATAGACACCATAGAACTGCAACAAGGTCGCCCCGGCCGCCGCGCTGCACGTCGCTCCCGAGGTTTGATAACACAGGTCCCCGTCCCAGTCGTTTCCGCAACGAGGCGGTTGTCCCAGCAGTGGTGCCACGAGGGTTGAGCATCCGGCAGCCGCAAGTGTGACGGCTGCGAAAATGCGACGCGGCAGACCGTGAAAAGTGCCGACACCCGGGATGCGCTCTGGGGTGTCCCGGATTCGCTGCCAGACGAGTCCCGCCAGAAACCCTGCCGCGATGGGAAACCAATTGCTGAGGATGATGAGATTTGAGTAAGGGAACAGACTCGCCATGAACGTTTTTTCCCAGATCCAGCGGGCGTACACAGCAATGCCAATAACAGTGATGGCCGCCAACAGATCGCAAACGACCATCGAAGCCTTCCGCGTCAACCATGATGCCAAAAGAAATGAGGCGACCATCAAAGCGACAAGGACAGCGATGCCAAGATACAGATCGCTCATGCCATTGTGACCGTGTGATGGAATTTCACTCCGGTCATCGAATCAGACGCGGAGCGGAAACGTGTTGATGAGGTCGATATTCTAGGTTCTGAGGTAAGAAGTGAGTAGCCATCAAGCTTCCGAGTTGATCATTCGCTGTCCTCTTGCTCGCGATGTCGGTTCATGTCTTGGATGATGACTGTGCCCGTCATTCCGCCAAGACAGAGACCAGGCAGCAAACAACCCGATGTCGCGTTCGAGTCGGTTACTCTTGCGGGTTGTACAACAGCGGGTAGAAGCGACCGTCCAACGGCTGTCCACTTGGAATAACATCAGTGCCGGCGAGGAGCGGTTCATCAGACGTCGAGGAGACGCCATCGCGGCACAAATTCAGAACCACAGCGCGTCGTTGTCGATCGGTGCGGTTCTCGTATGATCCATGGACCATCAGCGGATGATGGAACGAACATTCGCCCGCGTGAAGTTCGATGGCGTGGGGGCGTTGAAATGTCTCCCATTGTTCGTCGCTTAACACCTGCTGAATCGCGTCCATATCACCAGCCAGACCGGTGATCGGAAGTAAGTCCCACCGATGACTCCCGGGCACAAACTGCAAACAACCGTTGTCACGGGTACTGTCATCCAGGCCGATCCAACACGTCAGGTGAGCCATGGGTTGTGTCCGCGTCCAGTACGAGTAATCCTGATGCCACGCGACGACACCGCCGTGATGAGCCGGCTTGCAGAACAGTTGGTCATGCCAGAAGCGCACTGCCCCGCCGAGTAATTGACTGGCCGGAATTAGACACGCAGCGTTCCACAGAATGTCGTGAAAGGCCGGCTTGATTCTCCAGGCACCCAAGGCATGGAACAGGACCTTCGCAGGGTCGGCTGATTCATTCGAGTTGTACTCATACCAGTACTCGCTACCGGGATGATCTAGTTGAGACAACTCCTCTAACTCACGACGCAAGACCTCCAATTGTTCGTCGGTGAGCACGCGAATTCCAGAGACGTACCCCTGTTCGTGAAAGAATGCGACCTGCTCATCAGTCAAACGGAGACTGGCGAATTCGTCCCGTGAGGTGACGGAAGCAAACAGATCATTCACCGGCTGATGAAACTGGGCGAGGTCTTTGGCAGCCGCAGACATCGGTACCTCTCAAGTGGTTGGATGATGGATCATACGGTCGCTCCTGCGATCGCGGTCTTCTTGCTCTTCGAATCGTGACCCTATCACTCCATTCACTCAACAGCAATTCGACATGCAATCGCGTGCCAAGGGCGCCATCGCGAGGTCTTCCAGCAGGCGGACAATTGACCGGATACTCTTCCGGAGGCCCGAGAGGGACCAATCACAAGCACACGTCTTTGTGATGACAACGTCAATCCTCGTGCATGTGATGAAATCCCCATTCCGAATCCGTTGGCTGGTCGCACTTAGCAAAACTACCTAAGTCCCAGAAGGGAAATCCTAAGGTATCTCTCCTCAGTTGCGGAATCGCGACATGCCAGTCTGACTGACGCACCGGGAATAGCCGTAACCTATGGCACCCCATGCACAAACGACTTTCGATTCTTCCTGAAACACAAGAGACTCTGTTTGACATCAGATCCCATTCCTCGTAAATTGAACAAGCTTCCCATATAACCCAAATGTTATATTTGTGGAGCACTAGTGGTTGATCCAAGCTGAATTGACAGGTCGGGGTGGCAGGGTCAGCAGCGAAGCGGATGGCCCTGACATTCGGCGTCCACACGCGCCGGGGCCTTGCGCTTCGCTTCAGACCCCGCCACCCAATGTCGTTCAGCCC
>JAJDEJ010000246.1 GCA_029259815.1 Planctomycetaceae bacterium
CGTCTGATGGAAACCAGTCAATGAACTCCACCAAATTCGCCGGATACTCATCACCACGCCGCATGCCACCACCGTTCGCCAGTTCACAAGAAACGCTGATCTTACGGCAAAACAGCGCATGAGTAAACCGGATATCCCATATCGTCAATTCAGGCCAAGCTGCGACGCAACCTGATTGACTCTTGACTCAAGTTTCTGAGCCTTCATCTGCCATTCGGAGACGCGGTTTTGATGCACAGCGACTCTGTGTTCCAGTTGAGCCAACCACGCATCGCTGATGCTCCCGTTCCCTGCCAAGACAACTGTGGCCTTCGTCATTGCGTCATCTGCAATAGCTCTCGCTTCCATGAAGATTCCCTCTGCCTCCGCGAACAATGCTTCGGCCTCATCGAATTCGCTTGCCAGAACAAGTCGTTCAGCGACAGTTGCCTTATGCATGACTTCGCGGAAGATGGCCTCTGCACTTGACACGTTGGCGTCGATTGCTGACATCGACGAAGCGAATTCGGACGCGGCTTGTCGGACCAGTCGGGCTTTGGTTGCCTCCAGATTCTTTTGGCGGGAGGATGTAGAAGGGCGGGAGGATGTAGAAGCTGTCTCCGTGGAGCCCGCAGAATTCCACATGAACCCTGCCACCATAAGGACAACAACGAAGCCAAGGACGTTCTCCTCGATGTACACTTCGCCGGCGTTGGCTTGTTTGTCTTTCATTGTACTGCCCTCGGTAGTTCCAGACTCTTGCCGTCAAACCTAGCATTCGTTTGGCATCAGGGATTCACAATGTTGCCATTTTCCGAAGCCAACAGTCGCAAGGCCGCGTCGATTGTCTCGTCGGGCACGTTCGGCCAGCGGAGCCGGAGGAATGCCGAATCGGTCAACTCGCTGAAATATGCGTCGGATTCTGCGTCGTATGAAACTATGACGTTCCGCAAGTCTTGATTCTGTAATTCATTTGCGTCGATCGCGTCGAGTCCCCTATCCTCCAATAACAAGACCACGTGCGATAAATCGCAAGTGGTCTTTCTCTTTGGCATTACGAAAAACGCATACGCTTGATCTTGCGTTGAAACGGTTGGTGACACCACTTTCGCCCGTTTCAACAACACTTTCGTCACCATTTTCAGCCAACTCAACACCACGTTGAGGTCGTGTTGAAGGGAATTTGCCCCCTTCGATCGAGTGCGGTTGCCTCGACCCTTTTGCTGTCAAGGTGTGGCATCCGATGAATGCCGGGAGTCTCGACAGTGACTTCTTAATGCTGGGTGCAGCATCCGACGAGAAATGAGCGATGGCGATTTCTTCAGGATTGGCTCGCACGCCGTTGTGGAGTCATTCACGAAATTAAGATCGCGCGGTACATCGCTGATTGGTCGCAGCAGGCTTGGTCGATTCGGTGTACGCGTGCTTACTCAAGATTCGTTGGACCAGCACAGACAGACAGCACTGCAGAATACTCCAGGATGTCGTTGCAAACAGCACGACGAACTGGCCAAAGTGGATCATCAACTCAGGATTGGAGTGATCACATGGCCAGCGACGTCGGTCAGTCGAAAGTCGCGGCCCTGGAAGCGGTAGGTCAGTCGTTCGTGATTGATGCCGAACAGGTGCAGCATGGTCGCATGCAGATCGTTGACATGCACACGGTCTGTGACGGCTTCGTACCCCAGTTCGTCCGTTGCGCCGTGGGTCATGCCCCCTCGGATTCCGCCTCCGGCGAGAAACATGGAGAAGCCCATGATGTGATGGTCGCGGCCGCTCCCTTGAGCCATCGGCGTGCGACCGAACTCCCCGCCCCAGATGATGAGCGTCTCGTCGAGCATGCCCCGCTGCTTGAGGTCTTCGATGAGGGCGGCTGTCCCCTGATCAACGAGATTGGCCGTCACCTTTGCCCCGTCCTTGATGCCTCCGTGATGGTCCCAGCCTCGGTGGTAGAGTTGGATGAATCGCACACCCCGTTCGGCCAGACGTCGAGCGAGCAGACAGTTGGCGGCGAACGACCCGTCTCCCCCCTGCGTGTCATACAGGTCGAGAATATGCTTCGGCTCGTCCGACGTGTCCATCAACTCAGGGACCGAGGACTGCATGCGGAAAGCGAGTTCGTACTGGCTGATGCGGGTGGCAATCTCCGGGTCGTCAAACGACTCGTTGCCAATGCTGTTGAGCTGCTGGACAGCAGAGACCACTTCCCGTTGGCCATCGAGTGTGACCCCCTGCGGACTGCTGACGTAGAGGACCGGGTCGCCCTGCGAGCGGAACTCGACCCCTTGAAATTTCGACGGCAGGAATCCGCTGTGCCACTGGCGAGCCGCGATGGGCTGCGACTGTCCGCCACCGACCGAGGTGAGCACGACATACCCCGGCAGGTCGTCAGACTCGCTGCCGAGACCGTACAGCAACCACGAGCCCATCGACGGACGCCCGGAGATGCTGGTGCCCGTATTCATGACCGTGTGGGCCGGGTCGTGATTGATTTGGTCAGTCTGCATCGAGTTGATGATGCAAATATCGTCCGCATGCCGGCTGATGTGCGGGAGGATGTCGCTAATCATCTGCCCTGACTCGCCGTGCGGACGGAAAGCGTGTTGCGGTGCGAGACACTTGAGTTCCTTGCCTTGCAGTTGGGCGATCTGTCGTCCCTTCGTATACGACTCGGGCATCGGCTGCCCGTCCATCTCGGCGAGTTTTGGCTTGTGGTCGAGTGTTTCCAGATGGGATGGTCCACCCGCCATACACAGGTGAATCACCCGCCGAATGCGCGGCGTCCCATGCAACGGCCGCACGACTCCCTCCCACTTCGTCATGCTCGACTCACCCGCGTCACCAGCAAGGATCGATCGTTCGTTGAGCATCGAACCCAACGCCAATGCGCCGAGACCAACCGCGCCCTGACGCAGAAACGTGCGGCGGCAGGCGTGAGCATGAATTTGTTCAAACAGATCCATCAGTCGTCCTCAAGTGGTGGCACTAATTCCGTGCAATGAACTCGTGCATGTTGAACACCGTGCGTGTCACGGACGTCCACGCAGCGAGTTCGGTTGTATCGAGGTCGTCGGGAGTGGGCGACAGACCGGTCGTAATGATTTGTTTTGCGGCTTCGGGGTGATCGGCAAAGCGTTGTCGTTGTGAATTCAATAGCGGATTGAGGACGAGCCATTCCTCTTCGCTCGTCTCTCGCGAGAGTGCGTGTCGCATGATCCACACGACGCGTTGCCGATCGTCGTTGACGTCGGCTCGCAGGGCCTTCGCGGCGAAGACGCGTGCCGCTTCGACGTAAGACGGATCATTGAGCAACACGAGAGCCGCAAGTGGCGTGTTCGAGCGAGGTCGTTCGGCCGTACACTCCTCGCGTGAGGGGGCGTCGAACGACTGCATCGCCGGATGCAGAAATTGACGCTGCCAGTGAGTGTACACTCCTCGACGGTACTGGTTTTCGTCGTTGTCCTGCTGGTATTCACGGGCCGGGAAGTTGAGATGTCGATACAAACCGGCCGGTTGATACGGCTTCGCACTGCGGCCGCCGATCGTCCTGACGAGCAGTCCGCTGACGGCGAGTGCGTTGTCGCGGATCATCTCGGCATCGAGTCGGTACCGCGACTGTCTCGCCAGCAACCGATTGTAGGGGTCCACCAGCCGCAATTCGTCGCGCATGATTGACGACTGACGGTACATGCGCGACATCACGATGAGCTTGGTCATGTGCTTCACGTTCCAGCCGCTTTCGACAAACTCAACAGCGAGAGTGTCGAGTAATTTCGGGTGCAGTGGCGGCTCACCCTGTGCCCCCACGTCGTCGAGCACCTTCGAAAGGCCGGAGCCGAAGTACAGCTTCCACAAACGATTGACGAACACGCGGGCCGTGAGTGGATTGCTGTCCGCCGTCAACCAGTCCGCAAGATCAAGACGGGTTGCCCGGTCATCCTTCTCAATCTGCGACAGGAACCCAGGTACTCCCGGCTGCACGACCTCGCCACTGCCATCCATCCAATTCCCACGAGGCAGCACCCGCATCTCGCGCGGCTCAACCGAAACCGTGATGAGCGATGTCCGCGTATGCTCGGCGACGTATTGGTCGCGGCGTTTGGTGAGTTCTGCGATTTGCTTTCGCTCCTTCTCGAGTAAAGGAGTGATGCTGCGATGATGAGCGGCGAGCTTGACCTGCTGCTCCTCGGTTCTTTCAGCGGCGTCAATCTTCAACAGATCGCGAATCTCATCGGGCAATTTCATGGCGGGCTCGACATCGCCGGATTCTGTTGATGACTCGACGAGGGCTTCGCGTTTCCACTTCTCCTGATCTGCTGTGAGTTCCGGAGTGACTGCCTGCATGACGGCTTGCAACTCTTGCAGTTTCGGGTCGATTGACGCCAGCAACAGGGAAAGTACGTCGTCGACCACCTCGACGTTGGGCCCCCACTGACCGTCTGCGTGCGCGCCGCTGTACAGTCCTCGCTCCTTGATGTCTGCGAAGAACGCGGCGAAACGGTAAAAGTCCCTCGTCGTATATGGGTCGAACTTGTGGTCGTGACACTCCGCACAGCCCAGCGTCGATCCCATCCACACGGATGCTGCATTCCGCACACGATCGGCCGCGTACTTGGCGAGGTATTCCTTGTCCTGGACGCCTCCTTCGGCCGACATCATGCCGAGCTTATTGTATCCCGAGGCGATGAGTTGCTCCTTCGTCGGGTCGGGGAGCAGATCGCCCGCGAGTTGATCGCGCGTGAACTGATCGAACGGCATGTTGTGATTGAAGGCCCCAATGACATAGTCGCGGTAGGGGGAGACACTGACCGGTTGATCGCCGTGATATCCGACCGAGTCCGCGTACCTCACGAGGTCCAACCATGACATGGCCATCCGCTCGCCAAAATGTGGTGACATGAGTAATCGGTCGACCAGTCTCTCCCACGCCTGCTCGCTCTTGTCGTTCACAAACGCTTCGACCTCCTCGCGCGATGGCGGCAGTCCAATCAGATCGAACGACACACGGCGAATGAGCGTCCGCCGATCCGCCTCGACCGATGGCTCAATCCCTTTCTGCTCCAGCAAGGCCAATATGAACCGGTCGATCCAGTTGCCTACCTGTTGCGTGTGTGTCACCTCGGGCGGAGTCGCTCGTTCGGGCAACGTGTATGCCCAATGTCCAGACCATTCGGCCCCCTGCCGCACCCACTCAGCGAGCAGAGTTCTCTGAGTCTGGGTCAACGACTTTCGATGATCTGACGGCGGCATAACCTCACTGTCATCCGTCGAAAGCACTCGTCGGACAAGTTCGCTTTCGTCCGGCTGTCCTGGCACAATCGCGAATCGTCCGTCACCCAGTGGAGCAAAAGCACCTTCCTTCGTGTCGAGTCGCAGTCCTTCCTGTGCACTCCCTTCGCGTGCCTGCTCATCCGGCCCGTGACACGCATAGCAGTTGTCTGCAAGGATCGGTCGAATCTCCCGGTCAAAATCGATGACCTCCTCGGCTGTCAGGCGCGACGCGGTCAATACAATGAATGCCACCGACCACACGCACGATCGGTCACTGATCGATCTGCGATCGCACCTTTGAGTCTGTTCCCACATGCCTGAGTCTCTTTGACGAATGCTTCAACGGGTGGAGTCATTTGAGTGCATCGAAGATCGATCTTCTGATCGGACGGCCCTGATGTCCAGTCCATTGGCACACCGACAACATGGTGGATGGAGAGTTGCTTGTTGTGAATGATCATCGCATTGCCGAGAATGTCGTCGTCCAGTTCCTCTGAGACGGTCTTGCTCGGGGAACGTCGGCAAGGTCACCCAGAGAGTTCACACGGACAAGATACAGCGTTGCGCAGTTCGAACAGTAGCCGTACGTTCTGCTCGCATTCCAGCTTGAGCGACCGTGATATCATATACCAATCCACGCCAGAACCACCGATGGCCCCTAAAGAAAGTGACCTCATAATGACTTCTGTCAGCGCAGGGTCCGACAGTCTCCTCATGCGTCGCGTCTCCGCACGTAGGTCCCCAAACGGGTCGCTTTTCCTGATGGCGTGCTTGGCACTTGTTCCGCTGCTCTGTGCGAACACGGTGTGCGGCCAGGAAGCAGCCGAGGGACTGACTGCAATGGTCACCCGTCCGGTGCATCCCGTACTGATTCGCAACGAACACGGCCCGCTGATGCGTGTTGTCGTCGAGGTTGAGAAGGGTTTCAATTCGCGAATGACTTCCCTGGTTTTCAAACTCGACGGCACCGTCGACATTGGCGATCTCGAATCGCTGACACTCTTCGATACCGGTGATAAGGAAACGTTTTCTCCGACCGCTCGTTTGAGCGAACCGGCGATGCCTGCGTCAGAAATCACGTTTCAATTGGATCACCCGCTTCGCACGGGAAAAAACGTATTCTGGCTGTCGTGCCGCTTGAAGGCTACTGCCGATCTGCACCATGGGATTGCCGCCTTATGTCCGTCGATTTCCACAACGGTCGGCAAACTCGTGCCCCGTGATGACTCTTCGACCGTGCGGCATCGCATCGGAGTTGCTTTGCGAAAGCAGAACGACGATGTCGTGCATACTTATCGCATTCCTGCATTGACATCTACGCCCCGGGGAACATTGCTCGCCGTGTACGACATGCGGCGCCGGATGGGCCGTGATCTGCAGGAAGACATCGACATCGGGCTCAGCCGCAGCACGGACGGCGGCCGGACCTGGGAGCCGACACACGTCATCATGGACATGGGCGAGTTTGGCGGCCTGCCTCAAGAACAGAACGGTTGCAGCGATCCAGGTATCATCGTCGACCGGCAGACCGGTGAGATTTTCTGCTTCGCCCTCTGGATGAACGGTAAGCCTGGCAAGCATCAGTGGGTGGATGACGGTTCCGAACCGGGATTCGAGATCGGTAAAAGTGCCCAGTTCATGATGGTGCGTTCCCAAGACGACGGCCTGTCTTGGTCTGAGCCTGTCAACCTGACTCGCAAGCTGAAGCAGGAGTCGTGGTGGCTGCTGGCCCCATCGCCGCAGTCCGGCATCAATCTGCCAGACGGGACGCTGGTCATGCCGGTGCAGGGACGCACAGGCCGAGAGCGTCAGGATACGTTCGCAACACTGATGATCAGCCGCGATCACGGATCGACGTGGACCGTTGGCGAGCCTGGCTACAGCGGAGGCAATGAATGCCAGGCAGCCCTGCTCGGCGACGGGTCGATCATGCTGAATATCCGCAATGATCACGAGCGATTCCGCGCGGTGGTCGTTACGAGAGATCTCGGACAGACATGGAAACCCCATGCGACCAGCCGCAATACGCTCATCGAGCCAAACTGCAACGGCAGTCTTTTGCGGGTCGATTACGAACAGGCGGATCAGAAGAAACATGTGCTGCTGTTTGCCAATCCGCATACACAAAAGGGCCGTACGCACCACACAATTCAAGTCAGCTTTGATGATGGTCATACCTGGCCGGACTCACATCATCTGTTGCTGGACGAAGGACTCGGCGCGGGTTATCCGAGCCTGACTCTTGTCGATGACGATCACGTCGGAATCGTCTACGAAGGGAGTCAATCCCATCTCGTTTTTGAGAGGATTCCCCTCGTCGAACTTCTCGAACCGACACGTCGGTTAGCAGCGCGAGATGTCTGGCAGCGCGAGGTATCGCAGGAGGGCACTCGATACCTGGAGAGACTTCGCCAAGGAACTCCCTTTGGCACCGACAATTTTGATCTGGCCGGGTTGCGAGCAGGCATGGGCACGAGACATGAACCAATGATTCCGGGCATCAAGCTTCTCAAAGTGAAAGTCGGAGACGTTCCCTGCGAATGGGTCCTTGCTCCCGGCGCGGATCCTGATGTTCGGCTACTGTATCTACACGGTGGCGGCTGGGTCTCAGGATCGGGGGGAAACTATCTCCCGTTAGCGGTCGACATCTCGGTGGCGGCCAAGTGTGCTGTGCTCCTCCCCGATTACCGTCTGGCACCGGAGCACGGCTTTCCCGCCGGGCTCGAAGATTGTGTTGCCACTCACGACTGGCTGGTCGCGAATGGGCCGGCCGGTCCGAGACCTGCCATTGCCACGTTCATCGCGGGGGATTCGGCGGGCGGCAACCTGACGCTGGCGACGCTGCTGGCCCTGCGAGATCGCAAGCGACCGCTTCCAGCGGGAGGGATCGCCATCTCGGCGGCCACGGATTTCACGCTGGCCAGCGATTCCCTGAAGTCCGTCCATGATCCCATCATCAGTTCGCGAACCATGCCCGAATTTCGGGAGCGGTATCTCAAGAACACAGATCCCCGCAACCCGCTGGCTTCGCCCGTCTTCGGCGACTACCGAGGCATTCCACCGCTGCTGATTCAAGCTGGCGAGCATGAAATGCTCCGCGATGACAGCATCCGGGTGGCGAAAAAGGCACGTTTGGACGGAATCCCTGTGAAGCTGGAAGTCTGGCCGGGCATGGTCCATGTGTTCCAGATTCGGGGGCTACCGGAGTCCCGGGAGGCGATCAAGCACATTGGCGAGTTTGTTCGGTTGCAACAGCACAGTGCGTTGTCCCCGCGAACGAACCCGGTCAACCGGCGCTAGGACTGTGTTCAGGAATCGTTCTCTATGCAGACGATTTGAACTCCTGGAAGACAGTGGAAGATGATTGATCTGATGGCATCGCTGACAGCCTCTCCTTTGTTGCATGTCGTTTCGTCGGACCCGGGCTTTGTCTGGACCCGCGATGCCGGTGTGGCGATTGAAGCGCCGCCAGATCACGACTCGTGGCCCTGCCGTGCTGTTTGTCACTACACAGTGAAGTTTCTAGTCCGAGTTCTCGGCGCTGCGGCTGTGAGGTTCAGCTTTGAGCGGGAGGCTGACCGGTCGTCAGAGATCGGCTCAGCACTTGTTGTCGCCAACAGTTGTCGAGATTGCCCCAACAAGCCTGCACCAGAGAATACAGTTGCCACGGGCGAAAGATAAACGTCATTTGAATCACAGAATTATGGTGATCTCAGTGGAGCAACAGTGAACGGCAACAACGTCCCAACCGTCAACCGCATCGCCACCGTCGTCGAACCCCGGGAACCGTATTTGGCGTGGGCTCGGGCACTAGATGATGACGACCCCGTGATGGATTTGCTGTCCCAGGAAGCACTCACGTCGGTGTATCTCATTGAGTCTGACGAACCGGCAGAACGGGCTCTGCAACGTCACTGGGAATGGATCTTTGCCGAGAAGCTGCACGCCTGGTGTCGAGATCCCGCTATCTGGCCCGAACAACGGACATACGCATTGTTCCGAAAGTGGTTCAAAGTACGGCTGGTGGATCTGATCTTCGATCTGGCCGACGAACCTCTGCTCCGGGAGGGCTGACCGCTCGCTGTGATTGCCTGATGTCGCCAGAATCGGGGGATGTCCACAGCCCCTCGGAGACAGCGCCGATACGACCACAGGATGAAGGAACTCGTTCGAGCGACACGAAATGTCAACGTCGCTGTTGAAAGCGGCGTTCCAAGATCAACGGCCTACGGCTGGCTGACCCGGCCACACACAGAGATCGTTTCGGGGAGCTGTCGCAATAGCTGCAACAACCCAGTCGCGGACGACTCGCTCACAATCCCTCTCCTTGAAAAATCTGACCATCGCTCCCCATCTCAGCTCAACGAAAACTGACTCAACACCCACAATTTCAACAACCAACGTGACATCACTCATTGAGTCGCCGTGCACGCAGGTCAATCAGCATTTTGGGGAAGTGGTCACGCCAACCTGATAACAAAAAAGGAACGCCCCCTTGGGACGTTCCTTGATCGATTGTTTTCGATGACGATCGGTCAGCGACTAGTACCGACACGTGAAGTGCGTGGTCGAACGGGTGTGTCGACTTCAGGAGTCTCATCGCGTTCTTTGGCCATGCCGCGTGCGGTCGAGACGAGACTCTGCGCTGCCAACAATTGCCGATAAGTGAACTGCGGTGTGTCGGGGACACCGATCCGGTCGTACTTCAGGCGGGAGAGTTCTTCCCAGGACATCTCATTGGACAGATGCCAAGCAGCCGCTTGTGCGACCGAAGAGGGAATCTGCTTGCGAGCAACGAGCTTCAGGAGTTCCTGCAGTGCAGGATCTTGAGTAAACTCCTCCGTCTTGACGAGTTTGTAGGTCATGCTCGGTCGGGGTTCGGGCTTGCCATGCTCAAGACAGACCGCCTTATAAGGCACAAGTACGGTCTTTTCAGGCGGGATCGAAAAGAAGCCTTGTCCGGCACCACCGCCGCCCAGGCCACCACTACCGAGACCGCCACCGCCACCAGCACCACCGCCTGTTGACTGCCCGCCACCGCCACCGCCACTGCCGCCAGTGTCACTGTCAAACTGTCCCAGAACATGCACGCCGACGATCGACTCAGGCATCTCGACGGTGAGTGGCTGATCGGTCTTGTTCTCCATGAGGAGATGGCCGCCCAGCGAACTTTTTGCAACCATCTTGACGGAGAGAGCTTCGCTTTCGATCCCTTCAAAGAGCTCGATTCGCTCGGCTTCCGGATCAAAGGTGAGTTTTGTAATGACTCCCCTGGTTTTCGCAGCCTCACTTGCGGCACACAGGCATCCCACCAAAATGACGGCGAGCACCAACGTTCCTTGTGCAGCCGGGCGTGTACCAAACCAAGACGTCATCTTTGATCCTTTCGTGGGCACTTGATGAGGAATGAGTCGCGAAACATCAAATGTGTTCGCCATTTCATCCATCGTCGGAAAGCACTCGCGCGTCATCCGCACCGAGGCCATCCATGTTCACAGCTATTTATGTTATCGTTCGCTGGCACCCTCGAACAACGAAAAGTTGGTCGTTTACGGCGAGAAACCGGCGGAAGTTGCCGACAGCCCTGTGCAGACGTCAGGGATCGCCAACCGACCTCCGGACCGTTACGACCGGTCCACGACTGAGAAGTTACCTGACCCTCACACGCCATACGACCGCTGCGGCCCGTCGTTCGCCGTACAATCACCACGTTCCCTGCGTCCGATCCCAAAGGAGGCCCGATGTCCTCACCAGTGTTTGTCGATAAATCTGACTGCTCGCAGCACACGATTTTCCCGGGAGTGACTGTCTCGACCGCTGCTGGGCAGGAAATGATGCTCAGTCTCGCCGAGTTGGAGCCCAACTCGGAAGTCGAACTCCACTCTCACCCGCACGAGCAGGTAGGGATGGTCGTCGAGGGGAGCGCCCGCTTTATCGTCGGTGACGAGGAGCAGGTGCTCACGCCGGGCAAGATGTACGTCATCCCCGGGGGGGTGCCGCATCGAGTGATTGCGTTGGAGGACGGATGCAAGGCGTTAGACATTTTTCACCCGATTCGCGAGGACTACCTCTAACGAGGACGGATCGCCGATTGAGCACTGCCGGCATCATGGCCCTCAGTCTGGCGGTGCTGACGGGAGTCGGGTGTCAGTCGACTCATGTCGTCGCTCTTCGTGCTGATGGAGCACCGCAGTACAAGCAGGCGAAAGTTGTCTACGAAGTCTCAAAGACCAGGATTAATGTTGAGACCGAGCCTGCGGTCAATCTCGCCTTCGCAAAGTCGCATCCACTCAAGGCAGCCATCGCAAGTCGCAAGGAATCGCGAGCCGCCGCTGCACCGGTACGACCGGTCTCGCGACTGACGATCGAGTACCCGCACCCCGCCGGCGACGTGGAACTGGCTCAGGCCATCCTCGAAGTTCCGGGCGACGACGAGACCTTTCAACAGGTTTCAGTCACAAACCTGCGGCGAGATGAGTTGGACCTCTTGCTCGTCAATCTCGCCAACGGTGGAGCGTTCGACTCCGAGCAACGTCCCTCCGGTGACACACAAGTGGCAATCGAGATCGATGGGCACGGCATCGCCCGGCGATGGACGAACGAGCCCCGTCTGGACCGACTCGCCGCAGAGACGTACGATGCCCGCTAGCAAACCGCACTCATGCTTGCGGTTTCGCATCTCGTCTTATCTCTGCGCGTTTCTCAGATGATCCCACTGCGCGACAACATTCCCACGCGGATTTTTCCGTTTGCGAACTACACGATGATCGCCATTTGTGCTCTCGTGTTCTTCGCACAACTCTCAACGCCTCCCGATCAGCCGTCGCTGGTTGAGAAGTATGGTATGATCCCTGCGCGGGTGTCGCATCCGGATGAGCCAGTCACGATTGACGTTGCCATCGAAAGGCAGATGACGCCTCAGGGGCCGAAGGAGGTCGTGATCTCCCGACCGGCGGCGCCTTCACCTGTCCCAGCGGTGTTGACCGTGCTGACGTGCATCTTTCTCCATGGTGGATGGATGCATTTCCTGGGAAACATGTGGTTCCTGCACATCTTCGGAGACAATGTGGAGGACCGCTTTGGTCATTTCGGTTATGTGATCTTCTACCTGGCCTGTGGTGCCGCAGCGAGCATCGCTCACTATGCCAGCGGACCGAATTCTCCTGTGCCCACGATCGGTGCCAGTGGTGCCATTGCCGGCGTGATGGGGGCGTATTTCGTCTCTTACCCCAAAGCACACGTCGTCACACTGCTGCCACTGTTTGTGTTCTGGCAGATTCTGGTGCTGCCCGCGCCCTTGTTTCTCGGCATTTGGTTCGCCATCCAATTCTTCCAAGGAACCATGTCAGCCGTGACAACGGCGGAGGCAATCGGTGTCGCGTGGTGGGCCCACATTGGAGGCTTTGCGGTCGGAGTCGTCGCCGCTTGGTTGTTAGGGAAAGTTCACCTCCTCCGTCCACGCAACACGGCCATTCGACCGAACACCAACCACATACAGGTGCACCGCCTCCGCCGAGGTCAACATGACTGGTAAGGTCGGTAATTTGCGGATCAGCAACTGCTTGGATATCCTGAGTGTTCTAATATCTCATGCCTTTCGCTCTTGATTCGTCGAGACGTCAGGCCACTCTCTCTGGGAACGGAGCACAACATGGCAGATGAAACACCGATCGAGGGTTCCGGCGTGAACGTCACTACCGAAGAAGAGGGATCCGCTGTTCGCATGCAACAGCAACAACCGCAGCAGCAACAGCAGGCCATCACACTGGATGACACACAGGTCGAGGCGATCTACGCGAATCTGTGCCGTGTTTCCAGCACTCCCGAAGAGGTCATCCTTGACCTGGCTCTCAACCCGAACCCCGTCGGAGGACAGGAAACGACGATCCGCGTCTCGCAGCGGGTGATCCTCAATCACTTTACCGCCAAACGCCTCGCCGCCCTGTTGGGGGCGACCGTCCAACGCCACGAGCAGACCTTCGGTGTTCTGGAAACCGACGTCCGCAAACGAGTGAAGACAGCGTAACCAGACCCGTTTAGCCGCGCATTTGAAATGTGCGGCTAAACATTTGCGTTTACCGACTCGTCGTCTCGACCTTTTGCAGGAATGAGTAGAGGACGACGTTGATGGCGATACGCGTCGCGTCCTCGGTCGTGTAGCCGGCACAGGCGGCTGTTGCTTGGCGCTCGAGAGCACAGCTGATGTCGTACTTGCTGTAAACAATCGCGATCCGTCCGTCGATTGTCAGTCCTTCCAGAATGGGTTCTCCGATGGAGACATCCGTGTCGAGGACTGAGCCCAATTCGCCATCGCGAGGCAGTCGTCGCTCGACCTGTCGAATGTCGTTCCCCCATTCCGATTTGAAGAGTTCATGCTCGATGGGGATCCGTTCCAGAGGACGACCAAACATTTGTTCGACCATGCTGCGAAAGGCTGTGTCAAACGCTTGAGCACCGCAACAGGCATCAGCGAATAACAGCCCGCCGTTCTCTAAATGAGCCTTGAGTTGTTCGCGCTCGGACGGTGAGAAAGAAAAGGTTTGACGCCCATGCATGTACAGGAGAGGGAAGTTCAGGACGTTGGGATCGCTCGCGGTGAGATTGGCGATCTGGGTCGCAGGACGAAGACCGACTTTCTCTTCGAGAGCATCAAGCAGATGTCTTGCTGCATTCCGGGCTGTGTCCCATCCGCCCGTATGACGCAATTGTGCCATCCGGACCGTGCCTCGACCTGTCAGCGAATCTTCGTCTGCCACCTGGATCGCGTTAGGGGCGTCTAATCTGTCATGCACTTCACGGTTGGTCGCATAGGCGGCGATGTTGGTCCCCAACTGCATTGAGCGTCCGATTGCTGCTTTGAGTTGGGGAGGACGTCCGCGCGGTTCGGATTTGATCCAGTGATCCCAACGACAGGCGTGATCGAACGGTGCGTACACGATGGCCGTCCGGCAACCCACATCGACGCCCCACAATTCGGGCGGGTTTTTGGTGATGAGGAATTCGGAGCGATAGATGTCATGCGTGTCGGGCAGTTTTCGCAGACGAAACTCTCCCGTGGGAAACATCCGTTTGACGAGGTCATGGAAGCCCTCCTCAAAGTCGTCGCTCTCGCAATTCTGCACGGCAAGCAGGAAGCCACCCTGTGCGATGTAATCACGCAGAATCTCGACCTGCTCTCCCTGGATACTGGAGGGGTCGTTAGCACCGGACATCATCTGCATGGGAGCTTGCAACAGCGACTGCACGCCATCATCCTGCGCAGCCTTGTCGAAGTCCAATACCTGCCAAGTCACGAGTGCCGGCCACTTGTCTCGACCCGAGATGTAGTTGACAAGGTTACGAACATCATTCGGATGTTTGTTCCAGTCCTCACCCAGCGGCTCACCCGTGGCTGGGTCACGCGGCCCAAATTTGAGCTTGTTGATCAGGACAGGTGCCAGCCCCTTCGACAAGAATAGCAGGGCGAAACTCGTTGAGATCATGGGGTCGTTCTCGAACCCCGCCCCTCCACGCCATTCGCCGGTGGCTGCAACCTGTTTGCGAATGAGAAAGTCGGCTCCCTCACGGTACCAGTCATGGTCTCCGAAGAATCGCCGTCCCGACAACCGCCCGGCACGCTCCAGACCATAGAGATAGTAGAGGAGCCAGTTGCCGTCGCCCGGGTTGCTTCGCACGCTGAACCGGCTGCCCATCCAACGCACGCCGGCGTCGATCGCCTTTTGGATTTCGTCCTCATCCGCATTGCCGCAACATTCGAGTTCCCCGTCTTCTGGGTCGTCCTTGAGGAACGAATCAATGATCACCAGAGATCCGATGCCGGCCACGGTCATGCTTCCAGTCGCGGAGCCATCAGGCCGCGCTCCATACTGCCACCCGGCTCCCGTGACCGAGTCGCGACTGCCGACCTGACACCGAAGCCAGTAATCACGAGCCTTGCGCCAAGTCGAGCGATCGACCGTATAGCCCGCATGTGCCGCCTCGCGGAGCCCGAGGATCGCATACTGTGTGCAACTATTGTCTGAGCCCTGACCATTTTTTGTGTAGTGCCACCCCCCGGATGCCCTTTGCCGGTTCTCCAGAGATTGAGCAAGTGCAGAGATTCGGCCAGCGTTCGCCTTGCCTCCTTCAACAGAAGCATAGGCCATGATCATCAAAGCGATGTCATACGTCTGATCCGGTGTCTCCGTATCGCGGAGAGCTTTCAAAGCGGATTCGACCGTCGGATGATCTGCCTCCAGACCGGAGTTCGCGAGTGCCAACAAGACCAGCGCATTGATGCCGACCCGTTGTTGCGACCACGAGCCATTGGGGAGTTGCTGACTGACGAGATACTCTTGCGCCCGCTCGATGGCGCGTTTCACCCCCATCCGTAACGCGGCGTCGTCAGCGTGAAGAGGAGCATGAGTGAGTCCGATGATCGCAAGTGATGCCAAGACGACCCGAAAGCGTGACAGACAATGGTTCATGATCACCTCCATCCAATGGACTGCAGGAGACTCCAATCGATGAAACATGAAGGCTCCGGGAACACCTTTCCTTCAGTGTACGCCGAAACCCGGTCGATCGTGAAGACTTGATTGGTCGCCGCTCGTGTGTGAGTCCCCTGTCGGCAAGAGTGGGTGGTCGTCGCTTCGCGGGAGTTCGCATGACGACACGCCCGAAAGAGCGAATGCGCTGACGTCATGCATCTCCCGGTGAGTCATGCATCCCACGTAGAACAGTCAGATGTCTGAATTCACCCTTTCGAGGAGTCTCTGATGCATCTGATACACCGTGCTCGGATTCTGGAGCCAAACTTCGACCAGAGGGAAATCCTCGGGAATGGGCAGCTTGTACAAATTCATGACGTGCTGCCACATCAGTTGTGACTTGATGACGTCTTCGACAATCTCCGCCTCATTGAGCAGGATCGGATACTGCTCAAAGATTGTTTCGAGTTCTTTGAGGCCGCCTTCAAGCATTTCACGAGCCTGAGTGATGTCTTGCTTGAAGAACAGCCTTTTGCCCTCATGGAGCTTGCGGCGTGCTTCCACCATTTCCGGCTGAGCCTCAATTTCGCTGCGCGCTTTCCAGAAGGGATAATTCGTCATTTTCTGGTATTTGTCGAGCCAGAGGCGTTTGTCGGCCAGATCGTGATCGGGATCTTCCGCAGCTAATTGCTTCAGTTCCTCTTCTGTGGCCCCGAGTTTGATCACCCCACCTGGCGTCAGGAAGTCTTCGCGACCATACTCTGTTGTCCAGTCCTCATTTCCCTGCCTCCAGGCATTCACCGTGACTTCGTCGAACTTTCCATCAGCCCCCAACGCGACTGCATAGTCCAATTGCGAGCGTGCGGGGTAAGAGCGAAAAAGGCTTCGATCCATGATGTGTTGTTCGACCCAGGGCAGAAGCTCTTTTTCATTGGCAATTTTGTAGTAGTCCTTGGCGACCAGATAGTTATCGATGCCCTCGGGATTCAGGTCCTCATCGGCTTGACCTACCCAGCGGGGGTCGGGGTCGACCTGAAAGAACCGACGAAACTGCTTGTGTTCGTCGGAGCGTCCCATCTTTTTACCCATCAATGTGCCCGTATCGTGAAACAGCGGGGCAGCGTCCTCGTTTTGACGGGTCCCACGGATCATAAATTTGGCACCCTTTTTGACCCAGAAGAAGCGATCCTCAACAGCATCACATTCCACGGAGACGTTGAAGGCAAGGTTCCACCCCTGGTGTTGCCACACCTTGAGAAATCGGGGCTGTAGCTTAATGATGGACTCGACCGTCTGTTCGTGTTCCGACCAGTTCTTCATGCGTTTCTGCTCATCTGCCTGCATCCAGAGCATGCTGCCAGCAATGCCACGCATGCCCAGGAGCACGAGGTTCATCGTCGCACTCGCGGGATCGACGTCACCCAAAGTCGTCTCGCCAAGACGGTACTCGTGCCTCAGCCTGGCAATCTTACCGCCAGACTGTCCCGGCTGACCGGGCTGCGATCGCTCACGTGCAGGCATGCCCAGCGCGCCGATCGGAATGAGTAACACCAAAATGGTGAACATGTAGATGAGTTTGCGATTGCGTGATGATGTCTGGTTCATTTGGCTTCAAGCTCCCGCCATTGCAGGCAGAAATAACCGAGAATGAGGGCTGGTAAAATAAAGGCCAGGGTTGTCGCGATGCCCGGCATCATGGAGTTATTCCATGGCACATCAAACCCGTTGGCGACGTAAGGGGTCATATCAAAGTGTGTGAAGTCTGGAATGACGTTTTGTAACAGCAACAACCCGAGAAGCATCTGGGAGTCGATCCACTGAATTGAGTCGGTCAAGAACCCGCCCGGCAGCTCCACCTGCGTATTCATTTGTGTCACCATACGGTAGCCTGATTCCAACATGCCGCCCCCTTCAACGGCTCCGGAAAGGCGATATTGTTCCAAAACCTCGCTCATGAACGGCCTGAGAGTGAGGCCCGTGAGAATCAGTGCGAAGGTGAGCAGTGTCGCCACGGGTCCCTTGACAAATGTGCTTGCTGTTGTGCCCAGCACGATCACCAGAATGGCCATCATCCATGTTCCGAAAATGGCCTTAAAGAACCCGACAGCGAATGGCTTGTCTGGGAGACGAATAAACAAATCGGTCCTGGCGGCACCCAGATACTGTCCCGGGTCGACGCAGCGGACCTGGACGGTCAGTGTTCCGTCATGAATGATGTCGTCAAACAGATCAACCGTTTTCGACGACAGCTCTCCCTCTGGTGTGTAGGTCAGTTGACGAGGAATGGTGATGATTGGCTCACGTCCCCCATCTTCAGCACTGCGTGTCTGGATATCAGCGAACTCGTTGATCTCGAAGGGAACTCGAGGATACGGGACCTTCAGCCCGGACTGTTCGTTGACCAGCATGAACTGCGCCTGAACAGACTTGTCGATATCACCTTTGTGTGAACGAAAGACTTCAAATCGGTATTCAAGTTGCAGTTGGTCGCTTGCGCTGAGGCGATCAGTATCCAGATCGGAAAAGTTGAAGATCGCTGCGGCTTTGGTGTTGCCCTCAACGAATCCGCGATAGTCCCACATGTCGCCCACATTTAGAGCGGTCAAAGACGGGAGCCCGTTCCGGTCCAGATAGGTTAACCGACCATATTCCGGGACACGGCTGACCAATTGATGCCGAGCTGATTCGGGCACCTGTCGTTCGATCCAGACATACCCCACCAGCCCCATAATCACGACGCCCAGCGTCATGATGCTCGCGTAGCCCACCATCCGACCGAGAACGACTTCGCTCCGACGCACAGGTTTCGTGACAACCGTATGGAGGGATCGGCCCTTGATGTCAGCCGGAAGACCCCAGCAGGACAACAGCAGAGCCACCGGGAGGATCAGCCAGCGGATCGCTGTCAGCACAAAACTAATATACGGCTTCGCAGGAGTGTCGAGATCTGTTGAAGTGAGAAACCAGCCTGCAAACATAAAGAGCAGGACAAACACAACTCCGACGAGCACGTCCTGTCGGCGAAACGACTCTTTCCACGTCAAGCCGGCGATCGCCCCAATTCGTTTGGGAGACATACTCACCAAATCCCGCACTCCGCGGGTGACGGCCATCCAGATGGTGGACGGCCCGGAGAGGCCGCCGATGGAAATTGACAGAACGACCGCAACCAGCAGGGCAATTCCTCCGCAGACGACAAGCGTCAGCAGCCACTGAGTCACGGCTTGCACAAGATTGAAGGCAACTACATCAGAATACATAAATGCACCGTTCGACGTTTCGTAATGCCTGCGACTCGCCGTCAGTGCATTTTACGCAACTGAAACGGCCCGTTGCAGTCTCTTTTCAGACAACCGACGGAACTTGCGACTGTGAATCAGGAGGCCGCGCCCTCGACTTTGGCGGCATCCGACGGGCCACTCTCGGTCTCCGGCGCGTTTCCATCCTCTCCCGGCCGTTCGCCCGGCACAAACCGACGTCCCGGTCGTGCCTGGCTTTCTTGCACAGTTCGCAGGAAGAGGTCTTCGAGGGTCGTTGTGGGGTGGTCGACCTTCATCATCTTCGCTTGATGCTTTGCCAACACGGCTTCGACCTCACGCAACGCGTCGTCGCTCAAATGTGTCGTCAACATCTGCGTTTCATCCTGCGCCTGAAGGAGTTCAGAAACGCTGCCCATGACCTTCAACTCACCCCCGTACAGGATGGCGATGCGGTCACACACGTCCTGCACATCCGCCAACAGGTGAGAACACATCACGACGGTTTTGCCTTCGTCGCGAAGCTTGAGGATCATGTCCTTCATGTCTCGCGTGCCCAACGGATCGAGTCCACTCGTTGGCTCGTCCAGCATCACAAGATCGGGATTGTTGATGAGTGCTTGAGCCAAGCCGATTCGTCGGGTCATCCCCTTGGAATATTCCTTCAGCTGTCGACGGCGAGCGTGTTGCAGCCCCACCTGTTCGATCAGCGCATCCTTCCGCTCCTTACGGACTTGAGGCGACATCTTGAACAGTCGACCATAGAAGTCAAGCGTCTCGTCGGCATTCAGGAATCGGTAGAGATACGATTCTTCCGGCAGGTATCCGATGTGCTCATTCTTTTCGACATCATGAGCCGGTCGACCCAGGACGGTGATCTCACCCTCAGTGGGGAACAGCAGTCCGAGCAACAACTTGAGTGTCGTTGTCTTGCCTGAACCGTTAGGCCCCAAGAGCCCGAAGACCTCACCTTTCTTCACATCCAGACTCAAAGAGTTGAGCGCCTGAACCTTCTTGCGACCCCAGAAATCTCGATACACTTTCGAAAGATTACGGATTTGGATAACGGATTCGTTGTCCATCGATCCCCCTTAGATTGTGTCACGCAACCGAATGTCTGCCGGGATTCAGCAGAAAAGCTTGCCTGACACGACTGGAAAATGGTGATAACGTGAATAACACGGAATGGATGCCGAGTCTTACGACCTTCGGAACCCACCCGTTGGAAAACTT
This sequence comes from Planctomycetaceae bacterium, assembly GCA_029259815.1. Taxonomy (GTDB): domain Bacteria; phylum Planctomycetota; class Planctomycetia; order Planctomycetales; family Planctomycetaceae; genus JAHBXU01. The sequence continues at coordinate 20,210 of JAJDEJ010000246.1, forward strand.
TGATGTGTCAGCAGCCAGCGATTGATTCACGCCTTTCAGGCATGTCCTCAAGCAACCGACTGCACTCAGAAAACGAAATCGTCAACTCAAGATAAGTGGACACTGTATGCGGCCCGCACACCGGTTTCAAGCACTGACCCTGCCAAGATTTGGGTCTTCCGAAGTCTCTCCTCCGGCCAAAGCGATTTTGACGTCTGGGAAGCCTGGGGAATCTCGTCAAAATGACCCGCCGATCGATCACGGCCTTCCTTTCGTTTCTCCGAATCCTGCTCTACGATATTCGACTTGATCGACAACGCTCATCGACACCTCACTCCCACAATTTGCTGCTCCAAGGACGCTGAAGTTTCATGGCCAAACGGACAATTGCTGACGTCGAAGTTCAAGGAAAAACGGTCCTCATGCGGGTCGACTTCAATGTCCCGCTGGACGATGCACAAACGATCACGGACGACCGACGTGTCCGCATGGCGCTGCCGTCGATCAAGTCGGTCATCGAGCGAGGCGGGCGACTCATTCTCATGAGCCATCTGGGCCGTCCGAAAGGCACGGCAGTCCCCACGCTGAGCCTGCGTCTGGTCGCGACGCGGCTAGGCGAGTTACTCGGCAACGAAGTCGACTTTGCGGCAGACACGATCGGTGAGGAGGCACAGGCCAAGTCTGCGGCCCTCCAAGACGGGCAGGTGCTTGTGCTCGAGAATCTTCGCTTTCATCCGGAGGAAGAGTACAAGGATCAAAAGGCTTCTGATCAGCAACTCGAGGCCAAACGCGAGTTTGCCTCTCAGTTAGCCTCATTGGGGGACATCTACTGCAACGATGCCTTCGGGACCTGTCATCGCGACAACGCCTCGATGGTCGCAGTGCCGCAGGCAATGGATGGCAAGCCACGTGTGGTCGGCTTTCTCGTCCAGAAGGAGATTGAATACCTCAGCGACGCCATCGGAAACCCGCAGCGACCGTTCGTCGCCATCCTGGGAGGAGCCAAGGTCTCTGACAAAATTACGGTGATCGATAACCTGCTGGGCATCTGCGACAAAGTGCTCATTGGTGGGGCGATGGCCTATACCTTCTCCCTGGCGACTGGCGGCCAGGTTGGCGGCAGCCTCGTTGAGCCGGACAAGGTTGACCTCGCCAAGCAGCTGATCGAGAAGGGCGGAGACGTCCTCGTCTTGCCCGTCGACACTCACTGCGGCGACGCCTTCGCAGCCGACTGCAACAAGCAAGTCGTTTCCGCGGGCGAGATCCCCGATGGCTTCGAGGGACTCGACATCGGCCCCAAGACCGCTGCGATGTACGCCGACATTGTCCGTGACGCCAAAACGATCGTCTGGAACGGACCGATGGGCGTGTTCGAGATGCCACCCTTTGACGAAGGAACGAAGGCTGTCGCTCAGGCCGTCGCCGACTCCGATGCAATCAGCATCATCGGCGGAGGCGACAGTGCAGCCGCCATTCAACAACTCGGTTTCGCCGATCAGGTGAGCCACGTCAGCACCGGCGGCGGCGCAAGTCTGGAAATGCTCGAAGGACGGGCCTTCCAGGCAGTGGATATCCTGGATGACGTTTAGCACACCTCATTCCCAAGCCGATGGCTCCGCCATCGAACGAAACTCTCCCTGTCGGCTTGAGACGTCAAACCGTCAGATTCAACCAGTGCTCTCCTCCGTCGACTTCTCGCGATCACGGATGACTCCATGACGAAGCCCTCCGACATCGCAGAAGCACTGGCCAAGGTCGAAGCCGCTTCGCAGACCACCGCCGTTCATGCGTCGACACAGCAGAACATCCGCCGCTGGTTGCAGCTGACCGAGTACGCCGAATTCCTACCACTCCTCTTGGAACATATCGACCGAGACGATTGGTCGACTCTGAACGATGTCTTCCACACTTCCATCCCCTTCGGGACCGCTGGTCGACGGGGGCGGATGTACCCCATCGGCACAAACGCCATCAACGAGCGAACGATTGGCGAAACCGTCCAGGGCCTTGTCGACTTCCTCCATCAAGAACATGGCGATTCCGCAGATCTCAGCTGTGCGGTCGCCTATGACACTCGCCATAACTCACGGCTGTTCGCCGAACTCAGTGCCGAGATCCTTGCAGCTGGCGGCTTCAAAGTCTGGTTCCTCGACGGACCTCGGGCGACTCCGGAGTTGGCATTCACGGTCCGGGAGAAAAAGTGTCATTGCGGCATCATGATCTCTGCCAGTCACAATCCCCCAGAAGACAATGCGGTCAAGGTATTCTGGGAGAATGGAGGGCAGATCCTTCCCTATGAAGCCGATGAGGTGATGCACTGCGGAATCGCAGTCGCCGAGGTAAGACAGGTCCTCTTCGACGAAGCCGTCTCGCGCAGCGACATCCAGCTCTGTGAGCAGGAGATGGACACGGCGTATATCGACGCAGTCTTACTGAATGACTTCGACGGCCCCAGAGACCTCAAGATTCTCTTTACCCCTCTCCACGGCGTAGGCGTCACCAACGTCCTGCCGGCACTGGAGAGAGACGGGTTCACCAACGTCGAGGTGTTTGCACCGCATGCCACTCAAGATGGAGACTTTCCCAACGTCCCGGATCACGTCGCGAATCCCGAATCCCCGGCCGTGTTCGAAGCCCCGATCGAGGCCGCGACACAGACGGGGGCCGACATCATTCTCGCCAGTGATCCCGACGCCGACCGAATTGGTGTCGCAGCACGGCTCGCACCGGAGGGGGAGTTTGCCACATTCTCCGGAAATCAAATTGCTGTCCTGCTTGCGGAGTACCTTCTGCGCCATCGGAAGGAACGTGGCACACTCACCAGGAAGCACTTCATCGTGAAGACGCTCGTGACCACCGACATGCTCCGGCGGATCGCGGACACCTACAGCATCCGGACCTGCGGCAATGTGCTCACAGGCTTCAAATGGATCGGCGACGTCATCGACACCGAAGGGCCTGAGCACTTCGTGTTCGCTGCTGAGGAAGCTCATGGATACCTTGCAGGCACTCACATTCGCGACAAGGACGCCGCCGTCGCCGCGATGTTGATGGCCGAACTCGCGGCCGAGCAAAAGTCTGCCGGACTGACACTGCATCAGCACCTTGATCATCTCTACGAGCAATACGGCTGTCACGCCGAACGGACGATCGCAATCAGTATGTCCGGCGTTGACGGCATGGCTCGCATGGCCGAGATCATGAGCACTCTGCGAGAGCATCCCCCCGATACAATCGCGGGCATGGAAGTCGCCAGTCGACGCGACTATCTCCATGACAAACGTCATTTCGCCAACGGTGTAACCGCACCCCTCGATGGCCCCCGTAGCGACATGCTCTTCTTCGACCTCGATCCAACCGGGAACGCGGTCGGCATCCGTCCGTCCGGGACTGAGCCCAAGATGAAGTTCTACCTCTTCACCTACGCGCCTCCCGGTGATGAGCCGTTGACGCAGACAAAACGTCGCCTCAACGAACGCCTCGATGCACTCGAAGCCGACTTCACCCGTCTCCTCTCATCAACTGATTGCGAACCTGCACAGCCCGGTCCGGAAAATCAGTGAACAACCCGTCGAGGTTCGCGTCCTCATAACACATGCGGAGGAGTGCCTCGAAATTATTGGCCCATTCAGGCATGCTATCCGCCCGGAGTGTGTAGGGGTGGACAACCAACCCATGCTTGTGAGCGGCGGCGACGAGCGGTGTCACCATCGGCTTGCCCGACGCATCGGCTCCACTGATGACGTGCGGCAACGCCGGGCCAATACCGTCCGCATACTCGGCGATCTTGCTCATCTCTTCAGAGATATAGTCTTCGTCGAAGCCAGCATCGTCGCGACTCCATTTCTTGTCGCCGATCAATTGCACCAGTTGCATCTGACAATCAAGATCCTCACGCAACCGTCGCGTCTCCTCGACATCAAAGCACTGCACGAAACAGGCATCATCCTTTGTGCGATACCCGTTCTCATGCAGCACATTCAACAAGATACGGCTCAAGTCCTTACCCTGCTCGTGGTGCCATGCAGGAGCCTTGATTTCCGGGTAGATCCCGATGTTCTTCCCCGTGCTGCGGTTGAGACCTTGGATCATCTCGATCTCTTCGACAAGCGTCGGCACCTCGAAGCGGCTTTTGCCCGCTGGGAATCGACCCGGAAATACAGGCTTGCCTGTCTCGTGATCGATGCGCTCCGTCACGCGCAAAGACTTCAACTCCTCAACCGTGAAATCAATTGCATAGAACCGGCCATCGTCACGAGCCCGATCAGCAAATACATTCGCAACGTTAGTAACGGTATCGATGTGCACATCATGCAGCACGACCGGCACATCGTCCCTGGTGAGCACACAGTCCTGCTCCAGGTAGTCGGCCCCCATCGCATACGCAAGCGCCTTCGCCTCCAGCGTATGCTCCGGCAAGTACCCTGAGGCTCCGCGATGAGCGATGACAATGGGCTGCGTCATATGTGTCTCTCTCTTGCCATTCGCGAAATGGCGGTGCGAATTCGGAGTCAATTCTCAGCAACGCCGTATCGTCTGAATAACGCGTGACTCTGACAAGTGAGATTATGTGCAACTCATGATTGAAGAGGCTAGCACCGGGAGCAGATTCTGTGGTGAGAAGAGAAGGCAGATGACGTGGATCAAGCGGAGTGTCACGGATGGGCTGATCCATTTGCGTCGGTCTGAACTTGGGGGATTTCCTGTGTTTCCAGGAGGAAACGATCCGCGATAATCAGCCCCATCAGTTTCATCTGCGTTCTATTCATGAGCTTGAGGCCCTGCTGCGGTGAGTGATCAAACATTTTTCACGAGGCAGTCATCCGCTCAAACCTCAAGCGTCTGCTCCTGACACGCGGCGTCCGTCAGGGAGCGGAACGACCGCACAATCTCACGAGCACTCCGCAGCCCATCGACAGCTGCACTGATGATGCCTCCCGCATATCCTGCACCCTCTCCGACAGGATAGAGGCCTTCGATCCCCGGCGTTTGACGTGACATCGAATCCCTGTCGATACGCACAGGCGACGATCCGCGCATCTCCGGGCCAATCAACGTTGCATCTTTCAAAAATTCCCCACGCCAGCGCTGGTCCATGAGGGGGAGTCCCTGTTCAATCGCTCGCAAGACCACTGGTGGCAAAACGGCACGCAGGTCGGTCGCAACAGTCCCGCGCTGATAAGACGACGGCAACGGTGTCGCCCCAGTGGTTTTTCGTCCTTGGAGGAAGTCACTCGCCCACTGAATCGGAGCGAGATAGTCGCGTCTCCCCAGTTCAAACGCTATACCCTCATACTGCCTTTGGACCTCAACACCGGCCAACGGATGGTCACTGCCAAACTCATGCGGCTCCAATGTGATCATCAGACCACTGTTGGCGAATGGCGTGTCATGTCGCGAGTTGCTCATGCCGTTCGTGCAGAACTGGCCCGGCTCCGAGATACTCGGAATCACGATCCCTCCCGCGCACATGCAGAATGTGTACAGATCCCGTTGCCCTTTGGCGACGAGCGTGTAATCCGCTGCCCCCAGTTGTTCGACATACTCCGGCCGACCGTACTTCCACGCGTTCACCTGCTCCTGCGGTTGCTCGATTCGCAGTCCGAGTTGGAACGCCTTTGCCTGCATGGGGACGCCCAACTCGTGCAGCATCTGATACGTGTCACGCGCCGAATGCCCAATGCCAAGGACGACATGCGAAGTGGGGATGTGTCCACTCGATGTCAACACGCCCTGCACACGTCCATCAACAACGTCCAGCCCTTCCATGCGGCAGTCAAATTTGTACTCACCACCCGCCGCTTCGATCTTCCGTCTGAAGTTACGACAGATCAGTGGCAGTTTATTACTGCCCAAATGAGGTCGATGCTCATACGTCAGCGACTCCCGCCCGCCACACTCAACGAATGACTGCAGCACCCAATCAACATCTGCTCCCCCCATGCGGCAGGTCAGCTTGCCATCCGAGAAGCAGCCAGCTCCCCCCTCGCCGAACAGATAGTTGTTCTCGACATCATGCGGCCCTCCACGATCAAACGAACGCACAGCTGGCACTCGCTCCTTGACCGCTTTCCCCCGTTCGATGATCAGCGGTCGACACCCTCTGATCGCCAGATAGTACCCCGCCAGCAACCCCGCCGGTCCTGAGCCGACAATGACCGGACGCTCATCCAGCGGTGAGTCTCCACTGGGAGGATCGTCGAACGTCGCCGGTGAAAACGACTGCACATCACCATTCGCACTATCTCGAAGTCGGGTCTCTAACTCAGGTGGAACGTCTACTGCGACGGAGTACACAAACCGCAGATCCCGCCGCGAGCGAGCATCAAGGCTCTTCTTGAGAATCCGCCACGAGCCAAGGTCGTCGTCCGTCACCCCCAGACGCCGTGCAATGGCACGCACTAACGCTGCCTCCGGCTGCTCAACCGGCAATCGCAAATTGTTGACACGCACACTCATCCCAGGAGTTTAGCGACGTATCGCAGATGCGTCGTCAGCGCAAGCATCCGCCGATCACGGACAACAGCAAAACGATCAGGACGGGTAGAGCCATGATAGGCCACAACAACTTGTGATCGTTGCGGGTTTTCATGGATTATTCCCGCGTGATGAACTCATCCAGATTCATGACAATCCGCGACGTCGCGACCCAAGCGGCCATCTCGACTGTCGACGTCTCTGGCGGCAGCGTCTCGCCGGCAAAGGATGTTGCCTCGTCTGAGTGCTCGCCATAGTACCCACGGGCGGCGGCCAAGAGGTCGAGCAGGCTGTTGAGTTCGTCGTTGGAGGGAGATCGGGCGACGCAGAGGCGGAAGGTGCGTACGAGTCGTGCGGCATCGTTCGAGTTGACCTCCTCAATCGCGCGGCTGGCGAGGGCGCGGGCGGCGGACACGAACACGTCGTTGTTGAGCGTGGTCAATGCCTGTATCGGCGTATTGGACGAGCGGCGTTCCACGCAGGTGACATTAGCATCCGGGCAGTCGAATGCGACCAGCGTGGGATGGGCCGCTGTGCGTTTGAAGAAGGTGTACATGCCGCGTCGATAGACGTCGTCCTTGGGAGCCACACCGTGGGGCTTGTCCTGCCGGTCATTCCAGAAGCTGTTACCCCATTTGAAATTGTTGGCATAACTCAGCTCAGCGATGCCCGGAGGCAGCGGCGGGAAGACGCTGGGACCACCGACTCGTCTTTCCAGCAGCCCACTCGCTGCCAGAGTGAGGTCACGCACGATCTCCGCCTCCACACGGAAGCGGTTCTGACGATAGAGCAGTGTGTTCTCGAGATCCGAGTCGGCCAGTTCAGGACGATGAGCTGACGACTGCCGGTACGTGTGTGAAAGGAGGACCGTCTTGATGAGTTGCTTGCGACTCCAGCCGAGCCGCATGAACTCGCTGGCGAGCCAGTCCAGCAACTCTGGATGCGTAGGCTGTTCGCCTCGGACTCCAAAGTCGTTGACCGTCTTGACGAGTCCGCGTCCAAACAGATGCGACCAGATGTGATTGACAGCGACACGGGCGGTCAGTGGATTGTCCTCGGCGACGAGCCACTTCGCGAGGTCCAGTCGGTCGCCGATGGACTCGGTGCCTCTTCGCTCGAATTCCTGAAGCACTTCCAGTGTCGCCGGCTCGACGGGGCCCAGCGGCTGCAGGAAGTCGCCCCGCTTGAGCACATGCGTCTCTCGCACCTCTTTGGTGCGCTGTTGCAACACGCGGACCGTCATCTCCGGGTTGAACGGGGCTGATTTCTGGAACTCATCGACCTTCGCCTGCAGTTCCCGCACCTGCGGGTCGAGTGAAGTGTAGTGCTCAAACAGCTCGTTCTTTTGGTCGTCGGTTCTTTCTTCGACATTGATGGCGAGATGTTTGCGAATGTTCTCCGGCAGTTCGAGCAAGTCCGGATCGATGCCCGTCATGCCCAACAGACGAAAGCGGCCGATCGTGTGAATCGACTGGGCATACTGCTGCGAGAGGCGGACGGTCAATGTCGTGGGGCCGCTCTCGTCCGGTCCAATCACGTTAGCGAAGGCGAAGATCGCTTCGTGATCCTCACTTTGCAGCTCACGAATGGCCCAGCCATTCTTGCCGTTGGCGGGTGTGATCGCATCACTGATCGGATAGCCTTCCTGAGAGTGATCGGCTCGCGCTGCGACAAACGTCAAGTCTTGCGGCTCCGTTGCTTCATCACCGGCTGGGACGAGACTCGCCGTGATTTCACTTAGGACGAAGTTTCCATTCGGTGCGCGACCCGGTCCCTTGAGAGGGAGCGACTCATCCGCAAGGACTTCAAGCTTGAGGCCGGTGAGCGGTTGTTCGACTGCAATCGTCAGCACGTAGACATCCTTCTCAGGCTCCTCACCACTTGCAAATACGGAGCTGTCGTCACGCAATGTGAGGGTCGCGCCTCCTTCGGAGATGACGCTTTGGACGTTGAGTGGGTGAAATGTCAGCGGCGTAGCTGTGGCGTCGGCGATGCGTTGTATCTGAACAGCCTCCCATTCGTCGTACGAGGAACGCAGGGCGTCCTTCGCTTCCATGAGGGGCTTGCTCCGCTCAGCCAGCTCACGATCGAACTCGGCCTGCTGCTCCAAATACTGTGCATGTGCGGCTGCGGACGACGGAATGTCCGTGTTCACTTCATCGCCATTGTTGAAGAATGCAAACAGTTGGTAGTACTCCCGTTGACTAATCGGGTCGTACTTGTGTGAATGACAGCGGGCGCAGCCGACTGTGAGGCCGAGCCAGGCGGTGCCCAGCGTCTCGACACGGTCAAACACAGCCTCGACTCGCCACTGCTCCTGATCGGTGCCGCCTTCGGTGTTGGTGAGTGTTTGCCGATTGAAGGCGGTTGCAAGCAGTTGACTCTTGGTCGGCTCAGGCAGCAGGTCGCCGGCCAGTTGTTCGATCGTGAACTGGTCAAACGGCATATCGGAATTGACGGCATCAATCACCCAGTCGCGGTACTTCCAGGCGTTGTAACGCGGATTGTCCTTCTCATATCCGTCGGAGTCAGCATAGCGCGCCGTATCGAGCCAATGACGTCCCCAACGTTCCCCAAAGTGTGGCGACCGCAGGAGTTCGTCCACCAGTTGCTCGTAAGCATCAGGCGATGCGTCGCTGACAAACACATCGACTGCTTCCGGCTCTGGCGGGAGTCCCAATAAATCGTAGTACAGCCGTTTGATGAGCAGGTAACGATCCGCGACTGGGGACGGTTCGATACTCTCGCTCTCCAGTCGCGCGAGCACAAACGCATCGACCGGGTTTGTCACGAGATCGTTGTGCTGGACGGTCGGAGGCTCGAAGCGTCGGATCGGTTGATAGGCCCAATGGTCCGGTTGCTCCTTCGGTCCGTCGACCCCATCAGGCCAGATGGCTCCCGCATCGATCCAAGCCTTGAGCAGAGCGACCTGTTCCGGTGTAAGACGTTCGCCGTCCGGGGGCATGACCTGCTCCGGATCGTCGCTGGTCACACGTGCAATCAGCGAACTCCCCACAGCATCGCCGGGCAGGATGACCTTGCCCGTGTCTCCTCCGGCAAGTGCGGGCTCTTTGCGGTCGAGCCGCAGCCCTGCCTCGCGGGTCTCCGTCCCATGACACTCAAAGCAACGCGACTCCAGCAGCGGACGGATATCATTCACAAAATCGACTGGCTCGTCCGCATTCACTGCGGCAGAGAAGAGCACGACTGCGGTGAGTTGTATGAGTAGCAGCGAATACGCCCGGAATAAACGCATGACGGTGTCTCAAAGAAGAAACGGCGGGATGGTCTGAGGGCTGTCGCCATGTGTGGACAAACTCTTGACATGTGTCCATCGACGACATCATGTGTCAGTCAATCAAACCGCTCGGGAAGTGTCAAGATGCGGCCGATTTCAGTAAGGGCTAACGCCTTTTTCAATTCGAGGTTGATGCGTAGTATTGGGCGAGTTTACGGAGAGTCCACTTTTCACACGGAGGTTGAGTTATGTCATCCGCCTGCGGGGAGAGCTTGCTGGCCTGTTGGTCGCAAGTCTCTGATC